>NZ_VFVQ01000023.1:0-85470 GCF_006442195.1 Mesorhizobium sp. B2-3-13 | reverse complement strand
TCGCTGGACTGCCTTCCCAAAGAATCTCTTCTCAGACCAATTTCAACTCCCAAAACGCCATATGCGATTCCCCTGCCTTGTGGGGTGAGAGCCCGGTTTGCCGGAGGCAAATTGAAAGGTCCAGTGGACCTTTCAAAGGGCTGGAACGCCCGGAGCCATAGCGAAGGGCCGGGAGGATGAAAGAAACTCCCTTTCGCTTGTGGAGAAGAAACGATCTCGGTCGGATGAGGGGTGTTCCAGGGAACGCCAACGCCCCACTCCGCTGGAACACCCCTCAACCGTCTCGGCGCTGCGCGCCGATCCACCGCCCTGGGCGAGTCACGGGCCTCGCCCGCCCTTCGGGCCCCACAAGGGGAGAAGGAAAAAGGAAAGCGAGACCATCATGCCAAAAAACCTGACCTCCCTCCTAAACAGCTACCTTGCCGACGGCGCGGTGGGTGCCTCGCTGGCCTACGCCAAGGGTGACTCAACGCCGACCGCCCTTACCGCCGGCCTCGCCGACCGCGCGCATGGCACATCGGTCACGCCAGACCAGCTGTTCAAGATCGGCAGCTGCACCAAGACCTTCGTCGCCGCCGCCCTGGTCAAGCTCGCCGAGACCGGCAAGCTCGATCTCGGCGCGCCGATCTCATCCTGGTTCCCGGACCTGCCGGGCGCCGGCGATATTTCAGTGCGCCAGTTGATCAACCACCGCAGCGGCCTGCCGGAGTTCGAATACTACATTCCGATGGACCCGGGCCGGCGGTGGACGCCGCGGCAGCTGGCCGACATCGCCTTTGCCTCCGACAAGCAGAAGGCGCCGGGCGGGCCAGCCGTCTACAACAACACCGGCTATGTCCTGGCCGGCATGGTGATCGAGGCCCTCACCGGCCAGCCGCTGGGCGCCTATGTCAGAAGCGCGATCCTCGAGCGGCTCGGCCTGAAGAACACCTGGTC
The DNA here is from genome assembly GCF_006442195.1 of Mesorhizobium sp. B2-3-13. Taxonomy (NCBI): domain Bacteria; kingdom Pseudomonadati; phylum Pseudomonadota; class Alphaproteobacteria; order Hyphomicrobiales; family Phyllobacteriaceae; genus Mesorhizobium; species Mesorhizobium sp. B2-3-13. Next base: position 84,534 of record NZ_VFVQ01000023.1, on the reverse strand, counting down.
GCCGGCGACCGAAGCGTTTCCGGAAAAGTCGATGGTGCGCGGCTATTACCACCGGCCGCCGCCGGCGCGGAACGCGCCCACCGACATCGCCTCGGGCGGCGAGATGTGGCGCATGGACGGCGTGCTGCCCTATTCCGACGAGCTGCAGGACTCGTCCGACTCCTTCCCGTTCGGCGCCGCCTATGGCTGCGGCGACATGGTGTCGACGCCATCCGACATGGTGGGTTTCATGCGCGGCCTGTTTTCTGGGAAGCTGTTGTCACCGCCGTTCTTCGCCGAGATGTTCGAACACCGCGTGCCGGCGAGCTTTCCAGGCACCCGCATGCGCGAGACCGGCGCGGGCATGTTCCAGAGCGCCTATGCCGACCGCGCCTTCTACGGCCACCAAGGCAGCATTCCGGGTTATGTCGCCGTCATGCTGCACGATCCCGAGACGGACCTCACCATCGCCATGACCAGCAATGTCGGTTCCGGCAACCGCTTGTCCTTCCAGGCCAGTGGCCTGCACCCGGTGGTCGACCAGGCGATCCGCATCATCCTCGACTGACCGCGTTCAGCCGCCCTGCCCGGACGATGGATCGGGCAGGCCCGGCAGCATCTGGCTCAGCACGCGATCCCGCAAGAAGACGTAATGGAAGATGGCCGCGGCCGCGTGCAGGCCAGCGAGCCACATCATGATATCGCCGAGCGTGCCGTGGATCTCCGCCAGCGGCGCGCCCCAGGTGCCGGAAAACGGACCGATCGCGCCCAACCCATAGACGGTGACCGGGTGGCCGCCGAACAAGGCGCCGACCATGGCTGTCGCCGGAACCGCGAACAGCAGCGCATAGAGCGCCCAATGCGTTGCCTTCGAGGCGACCTCCATCCAGGCAGGCATGGCCGGCGCCTCGGGAATGCGATCGAACCGGCGCCAGGCCAGGCGAATGACCAGCAAGCAGAAAACGGTAAAGCCGAGCGACTCGTGCAGCAGCAGCGTGGACGCCCTGGCCGCTGAATAGACCCGCTCCGGAGGGCCACCCGCCGAGACCAGGAAAGCAATGAGCACCAGCAGTGCCGTCAGCCAATGAAATGCCTGGGCGAGGCGTCCATAGCGGGTTGTCGTGCCGGACAGCGACATGCGAGAGCTCCGAAACAGTTGGACATCTCCCCTCGCCCTCGAATGTGGCCTTATTTCAGCTGTTCGTCAGGCGACATGGGTTTGCTGCGCGAATGGCGGGCATCACCGAGTTCGCCGGCGGCGCGGCCTGACAAGGTTCAGCTCATACTCGTGGAGCGGAAGTTCGCGGCGGCCGCGGCCACGATCTCGGCATTGTCCCTCGCCACCGTTCCATCGCTCAGCGTATTGCCGTCCTCCAGCCCGACCCGTGTCGACCAGCGCTTTTGCCGGGCAAGATCCACGAACGGCCAGACTGTCCCGTCGACGCCGTGCAGCAGGATCTGCCGCCGCACGCCCGCGCGTTCGAGCACGGCGGCGATGCCGCGCGCCTCGTCGAGGGCTGTAGGCAGGTCCGGTATGTCGATCTCGATCAGGATGCGCAGCACCCTGCTACGATCGGCAAGCGCCACGAAGCGCTCCGCATCATCCGTCGTGGCAAGCCCCGCCTCGATGCCGATGCCCTGTTTACGCAACAGTTCCATCACCTCGGGTGCGTCGGGCTCCGAGAGATTGACCGAGGCATAGTCGGGCAGCTCGCGCCAGGCCGCGATCGCCGCGCGGGTCAGCGCCACATCGTTCTCGATCCATGCGCCGGTCGACACACCGATCAATGTACCCGGACAGGCCTGGCGCACGGCAAGCACCGTCATATCCACCGCCGCCAGGCTTTCGCGCCCGTCGGCGCCGCGCGGATGGATGTGCAGTTCGGCGGCACCCGCGGCGACGCAGGAAGCCGCATCGCCGGCCATCGCTTGCGCCGTCAGCGGCAGCCTGGGATGGAAATCGCGCGGGCGCGCGCCGTTGATGCAGGCCTGGACGATCATCGATTTCACCTCGGACAAAAGAGCGCAGTCTAATGCATGCTAATGCATGTCGCCCTGAGGTGCCTCGGTTCCGGGACAACGACATGCATAAAATCAGAAGTTGTAGGCGCGCCGCCAGACCGCGCAAGGCCGCGGCGCCGCCACTCCTGACACGACGTGCCGCCGCCAGCCGCGAGGCATCCGCCGGCATTTGAATAAAAGGCGCTTGTGGATATTTACCTCAAATTGCGCCAGGCCGGCCAAGATACATTAGGGCGGTATCATGGAGGGACCATTGACCAGTGATTTTTCAGCCGCCCGTCTTCATCTCGAACGCGCCTACCACTATCTGCGCGGCAATGACGAGACGAGCCGTTCGACATGCGAGGCCCTCGATCTGTTGATCGAGACGGTGGCGGAAGCACAGCATAGGAAGCCGGAACCCGGGGTGCTGGAATTTCCCCGAGCGGCGGCGCGCCGACACGGCTGAACAAAACCCGCCGCGCTGAGCGGATTCGGGCTACGCGCATCAAGTCTTCACGAATGTCGTTATCCAGGCCGCTTTCGGCGACATGCGAGTTGTCCGTCAGGACGCCTTGCGACTCGATGCGCCGCCCGCCATTTGCCCCGCGCGCGCCACGATCCGCTCCAGCGGTTCGGGCCGGTGCAGCAGGAAGCCCTGGCCGAACTCGACGCCCATATCGCCCAGCATGGCCACTGTGTCCTGCCGCTCGATCTTCTCGGCCACGACGGCGCAACCGAGGCTGCGGGCAATGCTGGCGATGGCCAGCACGATCTCGCGGTCGAAGCGGCTTTCCGTGACGTGCTCGATGAACGAGCCGTCGATCTTGATGGCATCGACCGGAAAGCGCCTGAGATATTCGAACGAGCTCATGCCGGCGCCGAAATCGTCGAGGCTGACCTTGCAGCGCCGCTCGCGCGCCTTGCGCACGAAGGTTTCGGCGGCATCGAAATTGGTGACGGCGGCGGTTTCGGTGATCTCGAAGCCGATGCCCGAATGCGGCGCCCCGGTTTCCTCGATGATGCTGTCGACGAAGTCCCACAGCCCGGGATCGCTCAGCGTCTGCGCCGACAGGTTGAAGCCGAGCGTGATCGCGCCGGATTTCATCGCCGCGCCGTGCCGCGACAGCGCGGTGCGGATGATCCAGCGGTCGAGCCGGGCGGCAACGCCGAAGCGCTCCGCCGCCGGTATGAATTCGCCGGGCGGGATCAGCCGGCCGGTCTTTCCGTCAAGCCGCGCCAGCACCTCGACATGGCGGCTCTCTTCCCAAGGCCTGCCTAGCTGGTGGATCTCCTGGCCGAACAGTTTCAGCCTGCCGTCGTCCATGGCGTCGACCGTGTCGGCGGCGAGCCGTGCGGCATTGAGGCCGCCCGAACCGGAGACGGCATCGGTCGAAAACAGCGCGAAGCGACCGCGCCCGGCGGCCTTGGCCGCGTAGCAGGCATCGTCGGCGCAGGCCAGGGCGTCGGCAACCGTGGTGACACGGTCGCGGACGATGGCGATGCCGATGCTGGCCGCCAGCCGGCGTGACGTCGCGGCAAGGCCGAGATCGGCGTCGCGCACGGCCGCCAGGATGGCGCCGGCCAGCTGTTCGGCTTGCACGGCATCGCAATCGGGCACCATCAGCGCGAACTCGTCGCCGCCGAGCCGCGCCGCGTGCGCCGACGGCGGCAAGCAACGGCCAATACCCGCCGCGACGCTCTTCAGCGCCAGATCGCCCGCGGCATGGCCGGCGAAATCGTTGAGCGCCTTGAAGTAGTCGAGATCGATGTAGAACACCGCCAGAGACGCGCCGGTGGCGATTTGGCCGGCGAGCAGCCTGTCGAAAGCGGTGCGATTCCACAGTCCGGTCAATGCGTCGTGACGGGCGGCGAAGGCCAGTTCCTGTTCGCGCACCTTGTCCTCGGTGATGTCGCGCACCGTGCCGAGAACCAGGCCGGCCGCGCCCGCCGCGGCGACGAAGCGCAGCAGCGATTCGACATGGCGGATCTGGCCGTCGCGCTTGATAATGCGGTATTGCGCGGCGATGACGCCGTCGGTTTCCAGCGGCACCCTGTGCGCGCGTTCGGCGGCGTCCTTGTCGTCGGGATGCAGGTAGCTGTGCCAGAGGTCGGCCGTCACCTCATCGTTCACGGCGACGAGGCCGAATATCTCCCTTGTGCGCGCGTCCCAATAGCTCTTGTTGGTGGCGATGTCGTAGTGCCAGATGCCGCTGCCGCTGGCGGCGAGCGCCAGGCGAAAGCGGATATTGACCTGTTCGAGCGCGGCTTCGGCCGCCTTCTGCTTCGAGATGTCGGTCTGCACGCCCATCAGCCTGAGCGGCTTGCCGTCGGCGTCGCGCTCGACGATGCCGCCGCGGTCGAGCACCCATATCCAATGGCCCTGCTTGTGCTTGAGCCTGAGTTCGGTCTCGATAGCGTCGGTCAGCCCGGCAATGTGGCGGTCGCCGCTGGCCTGCGCCCGTTCCCGGTCGTCGGGATGGGTCAGTTGCAGCCACAGGTCGCTGGTATTGGCGAGTTCGCCCTCCTCGTACCCCAGCATCCGCGCCCAGGTCGCCGAATAGAAGCAGTCGCCGGTGCGAAGATTCCAATCCCAGACGCCAAGATCGGCGCTCTCCAGGGCCTTGGCCCAGAACGCTCCGTTGCGACTTTTCTTGCCGTGACCCGCCATCGTCCGTTTCGCCTGCTCCACCCCACCCGCAATCTGCGGCAAAACCAGAGAAGAAACCGTTACCGGGCAGCGGAGGGGTCGGAATGTCAGACAAACGATGCCCTCTTCGACCGCGGCGGAGGCGCGGCAGCGTTTCCGGCGGAACAGGCAATCATCGACACTGCCGCATTTCATCGACGTCTTCGTGAACAATTCCTTGAGGAAAATGGAAGAATCATATCCGTCAGATACTTGAAAGAGCCTTCCTCCAAGGTGTAACCGGGCAGTAATACTTCGCGTTATAGACAAGATTCGGAAAAATTGGGCAGCTGGCGGGATGTCTTCGATGAGTGCGTGCACCGGGCACAGGGACGGCGATGGCCGCACCCTTGCCGTTCCTGACCTGGACATCGCGACCACCAGGAGCGGCTGGCTGCTGACGGCCATGTGCCTGGCCTACGCCCTGGCCGCGCTTTGCGTCGCGCCGGACCGGTACCTGCACCTGGCCCAATCCTACGTCCAGCCGTTCGCTTTCTTCCTGCCCGCGCTGTTTGCTGCTGGCCTCGGCCTGGTGGCGCTGACATTCTCCAGGCAAAACCCAACCAGGTTCATGCTCGACACGATCAGGCAGCGCTGGCTGGGCGCCGCACCGGTGATCCTGCTGTTCTTTCTCGGTATCACAGCCTTCACCACCTTCAAGATCTCCATCCCGGACTTCGTGCCATTCTACGCCGACGGCATGCTGGCGGAACTTGATCTTGGGTTGCATGGCGCCGACCCCTGGGCATGGGCGCACAGCGTCGTTCCCGAATCCGTCTCGGCCGTCGTTTTCTTGGGCTACGGATACGGTTGGCACGTGCAATGGTTCGGCACTTTGCTGTTCGTCGCCTTCTGGAACAACCCGGCAGGGCGTCTGCGCTATCTCTGGGCGCTGGCGCTGACCACGATCGTGTGCGGCACGGTCCTGGCCACGTTGTTGTCGTCCACGGGTCCGATATTCCACGACCAGTTCTATGGCGGCGACCGATTTGGCGCATTGCGGGATGCTCTGGCGCACAACAGCTATGCCGCGCCGGTTCATACCTATGCCAACCATCTGCTTGCCGCCTTCGAAAGCAAACGGCCGGAACTTGGCGGCGGCATTTCCGCCATGCCGAGCATGCATGTCGCCTTCGCCACGCTCAACGCGTTCTTTCTGAGCGGTTTCGGTCGCCGGTGGGCGTTTGCCAGCTGGTCCTTCACGGCGTTTATCCTGTTCGGTTCGGTCTATACCGGCTGGCACTATGCCGTGGACGGCTACCTTTCCGTCCTTGTCGTGTCCGTGCTGTGGTACCTGGCCGGACGTTTCGTTCTGCCGCGGGCGAGCCGGGACAGCGCCGGGATGGAACTGCCGCTGCCCGAAACGGCATCGCGATGATCAGCCTGTCTGGCTTCGTCCAAGGCAGCAAGAGCCGTTTGCTACGCCCGCATCGCTGATTTCATGGGGTCGACAGGAACTTTCGGACAACGGCCAGGCGGCATTGGCGCCGCCTGGCCGTGCCGGTTACTGGCTCGGCGCCATCGCGTGCTCGCATGACACTTTCGGGTTCATGTCGGCGAACGTGCCGGTCGGGTTGCCTTTCCAGGCCCAGACATGCAGCTCGTAGAATTCACCCAGGCCATAGCGGTTGGGCGCGCTGTTGAAGTTGAACAGCTGTCCCTCGAGCGAAGCCGGCCCCTTCGAGGCGATGTATTCGACCGCCACCAGCCTCAGCGTGCCGTCGGCCATCGGCTCGTACATCACCGCTTCGGGACGGGCGATGTCGATCTTGTCGTCCTTCAGATACCCGCCATTGACATAGTGGATGCCCATGGCGCCGCCGGTGATGCCGCTGGCGCAGGGAATAGGCGCATAGCCTTCCGCCGTCGCGGCGTTGACGTCGAGAAACCGGCTGTTGGCGGCTCGCACCTTCTCGGCCAGCGGACTGGCATCCGGCGCGCCCGCCGCCTCCTGATGCGCCTGGGCAAAGGTCGTGCAGACGGCCAGCATGGCCCCCGCCATGAGAAGCCCGTTGCGAAAGTTTGATTTCATATCCATTCCATTCCTGTTGAAAAAGCACGGCTGGCCGGCCGCCGGCAATACGGCGGCGCGACGGGCAAGCGCCGTGTCTGTTGCTGCTTGGAGATCCCGCGGCGAATGCCGGTCATCCCTTCGGCAGATACGGGATCGTTCCGGCCAGATCGGTGTCGTCGATCAGCTGGAAACGGCTGTCGCTGCCGTCCTGGCGGGCCGAAACGAAAGGGGCATAGGCCGGATCGTTGGTGAAGGCGCGCGCCGCGGCTTCCGACGGGAAAGCCATCAGGGCGATCAGCGTGGTGTCGAGCGGCTTGCCTTCAAGCGTCTTCACATTACCGCTGCGCGACAGATATTTGCCGCCATGCTTGTGGACGAGGTCGTGCACCGAGGCCGCATAGGCCGGCACCCATTTCGGGTCCTTCATCTTGATGTCGGCGATAACGTAAGCAGTCATTTTTCGTCTCCTGGTTGCGGCGCACAGGGGTATCCCGTGCACCGGCCAAAGGGCTCGCATGGCAAGGCCCACGCCAGCCAGTCCGCGATCTGTACTGGGCCGGTACAGTTTCTGTACTCGCCGCCTCAATCGCGAAGGGCTAATGTTCTCCCAAGGTTCGAGGGAGAGGCACAGCCATGACCCAGCACGGATACAAACAGTTCTGCCCGCTATCGATGGCCGCCGAGGTGCTGTGCACCCGCTGGACGATGGTGCTGATGCGCGAGCTCGTGGCGGGGTCGACCCGCTTCAACGACCTGCGCCGCGGCGTGCCGAAAATGTCGCCGACCCTTCTGTCGCAACGGCTGAAGGAGCTTGAGCTGGCGGGGATCGTCGAGCGCAAGGAGGTCCAGGGAGAAAAAGGGATTTTCGATTACCGGCTGACCGAGGCCGGCCGCGATCTGCGTCCGGTCGTCGAGGCGATGGGCTTCTGGGGCCAGAAATGGGTCGAATCCAGGCTGTCCCTGAAGAACCTCGATCCGTCGCTGCTGATGTGGGACATGCGGCGCAACCTGAACCCCTCGCCGCTGCCCGAGGGACGCACGGTGATACAATTTCTGTATCAGGAACTCCCCGCCTCCAAACGCTCCTGGTGGCTGATCATCGAAAAGCACGGTGAAGTCGACCTGTGCTGGTACGATCCGGGCTTCGACGTCGACCTCTATGTCTCGACCGACCTGCACACGATGACGGCGATCTGGATGGGAGTGCTCACCGTCGAAAAGGCCGGCGCGAAGGTCGTCCTGACCGGCGACCAGGCCATCGGCAGGAAGATGCAGACCTGGCTCGGGCTCAGCCCGTTCGCGGTGGAGCCCAAACGCGCGGCGTAGGAGCCGGTGCTGCCGGCAAGCGCGTGGGAGAAGGCCTATCAGGTCGCCCAAAACTGACCTCGGTTTTGGGACAACGACATGCATAAAAACAAAGACCTAAAGCGCGTCGCATGCATCTGTTTCGCCGCGACGCGCTTTAGGCGCGCTTGCCGCCCCTTTCATTTGCGAGGTGATAGGGTTGCACGAGAATTTCGGCGGGAATGTTCCATTCCTTGTTCAGTTTGAAGATCATGTCGAGGGTAAGGGGGCGCTTTCTGTTCAGCACCTCGGTCGCCCGAGGCGACGATCCGATCACCTCGGCCAAAGCCTTTCGCGGCAGGTTGAACAATTGCATGTGCGAATGAATGGCTTCCACGGGATCGGGTGCTTGAATTGGATAGTGCTTATCCTCATAAGCCTCGATCAGAGTTGCGAGAACGTCGAAGCGATCACCGTCGGGTGAGCCGATCTCCGGCTCATTCTCGAAGTATTTGGTGATTTCGGCGATCGCCCAATCGTAATCGGCTTCGGTCTTAACAGGTCGGATGTTCTCCATCACACCTTCTCCGGATCAATCTTGTCATACTCTTTATGTGTCCCGACAAATTTGATCAGGACCCGGTGAAATTTGTAGGCGACGTGGACGATCAACCGGTACTTGTTGCCGCCAATGTCAAAAATGACGCGGTTGTCCCCCACGAAATCGACGGTCGTTCCGAATGCATCCTTGATGTCGGCCGGAGCCTTCCAATCGGCACTTCCGACAGCAATATACCAGGCTGTCAAAGGCGCTTCGGCCTGATGGTGCTTGGCCCAAAAGTCCTTCAGCGCTTTCTTGGCGATGATTTGCACGGCTCCCAATATAGCGAATTCCCAAATCGGGAACAAGGGCAATTCCCAATTTGGGAAGAGCTGCGCCTAGACACGACATTTTGACCTCAATCAAGCTTCCCCTCCGGCAGTTGTCAGGAAACGGGTGGCGAGGCCGGCTTTTGGCGGCTTCAATAGACTATGTTCATCACCCTGGCCAAACATCTGCAACCCGCGCCGCTGCCGGTGGCCCACGATCCGCGCTGGGCGCGCATCGTGGCACGCGACAAGTCGGCCGACGGCGCATTCTGGTATTCGGTGGCGACGACCGGCGTCTATTGCCGACCGTCCTGTCCGTCGCGGCGCGCCAACCCCGCCAATGTCCAATTGCACGACACTTTACGGGCGGCGAAGGCGACAGGCTTTCGCCCATGCCGGCGCTGCAATCCGGACGGCCCTTCGCTCGAGGCCGCCAACGCCGCGATGGTCGCCGATGCCTGCCGCAGGATCGAGGCGAGCGAGGCGGAACCGTCGCTCGCCGAACTGGCTGATGCCGCCGGCCGCAGCCCCGGCTATTTCCACCGCGTTTTCAAGGCAGTCACCGGGCTGACGCCGAAAGACTATGCAGCGGCCCAGCGTGCCGCCCGGGTCCGCCAGGGCCTGGAAGATGGCGCCAGCGTGACATCGGCGATCTACGATGCCGGCTTCAATTCGTCCGGGCGTTTCTACGAAAAATCGACCGGCATGCTCGGCATGACGCCGACGCGCTACCGTGCCGGCGGCGCCAATGAGGAGATCCGTTTCGCCGTCGGCGAAACGTCACTGGGCACCATCCTGGTCGCCTCGAGCCGCAACGGCGTCGCCTCGATCCTGCTTGGCCAGGATCCCGACGCGCTGGTGCGCGACCTGCAGGACCGTTTCCCCAAGGCACGGCTGGTCGGCGGCGACAGCGACTACGAGGCGCTCGTCGCCCGCGTCGTCGGCTTCGTCGAGGCGCCGGCGCTCGGTCTCGACCTGCCGCTCGACGTGCGCGGCACCGCGTTCCAGCAGCGCGTCTGGCAGGCCTTGCGGGACATCCCGGCCGGCCGCACCGTCTCCTACGCCGAGATCGCGCGGCGTATCGGCGCGCCGAAGGCGACCCGCGCCATCGCCGCCGCTTGTGCGGCCAACACCCTTGCGGTCGCTATTCCCTGCCACCGCGTGATCAGGAAGAACGGCGCCCTGTCGGGCTATGCCTGGGGCGCGGAGCGCAAACGCGCGCTGCTCGACCGCGAAGCCGGCCGGCCTTCGCGGGCTTGACGAGGATTCGGCAATGCGCGCGATGGCCAGGTCTGCCACCACCGGTGCGAACAGCCAGATCGCTAACGGCGCTGCCGTCAGTAGAGAGGATGCGAAGACGCTGGTGATGGCCGCCATGGGAGAGCTGGTCGAGGATGGCAAGGCCGAGTGGGGCCGCACGGCGAGCGGTGAGTTCGAGCTGCGGTTGATGACCGGCGAAGTGTTCGTGCTCGGCGAAGTGTCCGTCACGCGTGTCGCTTAGATACACTTAGCGCTCTACTCGGCGGTCGTGGTGAGCGCTCGTGAGCTGAGACTTCAATTTGAAAGCAAGCATCGGAGTGAGCGGCAGCGGCCAGATCGCTAGGGTGCAGGCACAACAAGGAGTGAAGGCAATGAACCACATGCAAACCCATATGCCGGCGACAGCCGCCGACGTAGCCCTCGACACCATCACCTATGCCATCGGCCAGTGCGCGCTTGGAAACATCCTCGTGGCGCGCAGCCCCGTGGGCGTCTGCGCCATCCTGATCGGTTTCGACACCATTACGCTGGAACAGGACCTCGCCGACCGCTTCCCCGGCAGGGTGCTGCTCGAAGACGAGGCCGGCTTGCGCGACGATCTCGCGGCGACAATTCGCTTTATCGAAACGCCCGGCGCCGGTCTCGATCTGCCGCTCGACATGCGTCACGGCACGCCCTTCCAGCAGCGCGTGTGGGCGGTGCTGCGCACGATCCCGTGCGGCGCCACCACCACCTACACCGCCCTTGCCCGGCGCCTCGGCATGCCGGACGGCGCCCGCGCCGTGGCGACGGCCTGTGCCGCCAACGCCATAGCGCTCGGCATTCCCTGCCACCGCGTGCTGCGCGCCGACGGCTCGCTGTCCGGCTACCGCTGGGGGATCGAACGCAAGCGCGCCTTGCTGGAAAGGGAGGCCGCGATATGAACGCCGACGCCAGGGTTGCACCATCGCTGGTCGAAGCCGCCGAGACACGCATGACCGCCTATGACTGGCCGGCACTCACGGCCGAGCTCGACGGCTTCGGCTGCGCGGTGATGGAAAAGCTGCTGTCCTCGCAAGAGTGCCGGCAGCTCGCCGGCCTCTACCCCCAGGAGCAGCATTTCCGCAGCCACATTCACATGGCCAGGCATGGCTTCGGCAAGGGCGAATACCGTTATTTCCGCTATCCCTTGCCCGATCTCGTCGGCGGCCTGCGCGGCGCGCTCTATCCGAGGCTGGCCGAGGTCGCCAACCGGTGGAACGAGCGCATGGGGATCGCCATGCGCTACCCCAGCACGCATGCAGCGTTTCTCGAACAGTGCCATGCCGCCGGTCAGGTCAGGCCGACGCCGCTCTTGCTGCAATATGTGCCCGGCGACTTCAACTGCCTGCACCAGGACCTCTACGGCGACCTCGCCTTCCCGCTGCAGGTGGCGATCCTGCTTTCCGAGCCCGGCGAGGATTTCACCGGCGGCGAATTCGCACTGACCGAACAGCGGCCGCGCATGCAGAGCCGGGTCGAAGTGGTGCCCTTGCGCCAGGGCGACGCGGTGGCTTTCGCCGTCCACAACCGGCCGGTGCAGGGAACCAAAGGCAATTACCGCGTCAACCTGCGCCACGGCGTCAGCCGCCTGCGCTCAGGCATGCGCCACACGGTCGGCATCATTTTTCACGATGCGAAATGAGCGCCGGCTCATGCTCCCAATAGGGAGGATCGCCGAAAGCGTCGCGCAGCCATGCGGTTAGCGCGCGCAGTTTGGCGGATCCGCGCCGATCCTCGGGCCAGGCGATATAGATGGTGGCTCCTTCAGGCTCCGCAGCCACATCGACGACCGTCAATCGCTTGTCGGCGATCTCGGTGCGGGTGAAGTAGGCGGGGAGCAGCGCCAGGCCCAGGCCGGCAAGCGCGGCGTCGCGCATCAAAATCCCATTGTTGACGCGCAGCGCGGTTTCCGGGCGGATCGTCACCAGCCGCCGCGAAATCTTGAACCGCCAGTCGGCGGCACCTCGGAAGGAATAGATGATGCCCTTGTGCCGTTTCAAGTCTTCGATCGTCCCGGGCCGTCCGAACCGCTCGAGATAGTCCGGCGAAGCCACCAGAGAGCGGCGGCTGGAAGCCAGTTTCTTGATGATGACAGGCCCGTCATCGACGACCGGCCCGTGACGCAGGATGGCGTCATAGCCATTGGCCACTATGCTGACGAAGCGGTCATCGAGATCGAGCGTCAGTTCAATCCCCGGATGCTTGGCCAGGAAGCCATACAGCGCCGGGCCGAGATGCAGGATGCCGAAACTGGTCGGCGCCGCTATCCTGAGCGGACCGGCAAGTTCGCCCCGGCGCTCGGCGATTTCGGCGCTGGCATCGGCCACTTCCTGCATGATGCGCTTGGCGCGTTCGTAAAAACCGCGCCCCGCCTCGGTGATCGACAATTTGCGCGTCGTGCGGTCGAGCAGCTTCGTGCCGAGGCTGCGCTCAAGTTCCGACAGCCGCTCGCTGACGACCGATTTCGACAGCGCCATGCGCCGGGCCGCTTCGGTGATCGAACCGGATTCCGCGACGGCGACGAAGGCGGCGGCGGATTCGAGCTTCAGCATTGTTCGGCTTTCCCGAATTCACAATCAGGCGACCGTCGCCTAACGAAATCAAGGACATGGTGTCATAGTTGGCGAAGCCGCGATATGGCGGCGACAAACAAAATCTCGTCGGGAGTACAGTATGTTTCGTCCTTTGGTCATCGTCCTTGGTCTGTTGGCAATGAGTGTTCCAGCATCGGCTCGCGTGGTCCCCTTTCCTGCCGGTTTCAAGACGCGGACGATAGAGACCAACGGCACCAGCCTGCATGTCCGCGTCGGCGGAAAAGGCCCTGCGGTCGTGCTGCTGCACGGTTTTGCGGATACGGGAGACATGTGGGGAGCGGCAGCGATAAAGTTGATGAAAGACCACACGGTGATCGTGCCGGACCTGCGCGGCATGGGCCTTTCGGCGCACCCCGACGATGGCTACACCAAGAAGAACCAGGCCGTCGACATCGCCGGCGTGATGGAGGCGCTGAAGATCGACAAGGCCGATCTGGTGACGCACGACATCGGCAATATGGTCGGCTACGCGCTTGTCGCCCAGTATCCGAAGCGCATAACGAAATGGGTGGTGATCGACGCGCCGTTGCCCGGTATTGGCGACTGGGAGAAGATCAAGCAAAGCCCACTTCTGTGGCACTTCAACTTCCGCGGCCCCGACATGGAACGGCTGGTGGCGGGCCGCGAGCGCATCTATCTCGACCGCTTCTACAATGAGCTGTCGGCCGATCCCAAGAAGATCGACGAGGCGACGCGCGCCCACTACGCCAAGCTCTACGCCCGGCCGCATGCCATGCACGACGCCTTCGAGCAGTTCAAGGCATTCGACCAGGATGCGATCGACAATCAGGCGATGCTCACCACGGGCGGCAAGCTGACTATGCCGGTCCTCGCGGTTGGCGGGGAAAAGTCGGCCGGTACGACTCAGGCCGATGTTCTCCGGCTTGTGGCGACCAATGTGACGGGCGGGATTGTGCCGGCCTCCGGTCACTGGATCATGGAAGAAAACCCGGACGCCACCGTCAAGCTGATCACGGATTTCCTCGCCAAGTAACAGCACGGCTTCAGCGACCACCGCACTCGGTGAAGTAGGCAGGAAACGATACCGGCGAGAAGACCAGGATAGATCCATTACCCCTCCGCGTTTGCCATCTCCAGGATCCACGGGCAGGCATGATAGTCGCTGATGCTGTCGATTACCCCGCCCGTGGCGCCGATCCGCACCAGATAGGCCTGCCGCCACCCCTCGCCATATTGCCTGTCGACGACCAGCACGATCTCCCCTTCGAACGCGCCTGGCCGGATGCGCCAGGGCAGTTCGCTGCGCTCATATTCGACGAAGTAGGGCGAGGCCGAGAGCAGGCCACCGTAGCAGTCCGAAACCTGCAGGCGCGCATCGGCGCTGGTCAGCGCGCGCACGCCGTCCCAGTCCCTGGCGTTGAAGAGCGCGACATAGCGGTCGAGCAGCCGCTCCAGTTCGGGATCGTGTGGCGGCGCCGCGATCGGTTGCGCTGATAAGGCGGCGAGCTTGGCGCGGCCGCGATTGAGCGCCGACTTGACGCCGCCCGATGTCGAACCGACGAGGTCGGCGATCTCCTCCAGCGAATGGTCGAAGACATCCTTGAGCAGCACGCAGGCGCGCTCCTTCGGTGGCAGATGCACGACCAGCCGCTCGATGGCGCGGCCGGCCCCCGGACCGGCCGGCTCGACCGGCAGCACGATGTCGTCGCCGGCATAGAAGGCTTCGGCCGCGTGCCGCGTGCGGCGATTGCGGATGAGGTCGATGCAGCGGTTGTGCGCGATGCGGAAAAGCCACGGCCGTAGCGCCTGCGCGTCGTCGAGCAGCTCGATCTTGCGATAGGCCTCGAACAGCGCCTCCTGCATGATGTCCTCGCCATCCAGCGCCGAGCCGGTCATGCGCGCGCAATAGCGATGCAGCCTGGCGCGCAGATGCGAAACCGTCTCCAGGAACGCGGCATAGCGCAGGTCGAACACGCGGTCGGGCTCAGGCCAGGCCCGCATGCCTTGCGTCGTGTCGAGGGATTTGCGGATTTGCTGGTTCATCGCGGCACATAGATCAGGGTCACCACACCATTGTCGAAACGATGCGTGCCGACAAGATCGAGGTTGATGGAACCAACATCGTCGAAGGCGCGCTTGCCGTGCCCCACCCATGTCGGCACGATCGACAGATGATACTCGTCCACCAGCCCCGCGGAAAGCAAGGTGCGGTCGAGCTGCGACACGCCATATTTCAGGATGTCGCCGCCCGGCTGGCGTTTCAGCGCCGCGAGCGCCTCGGCGACGTCGCCGTTGATGAGCGCGGCATTCCACGACACCGTCTTCAGCGTCGTCGAGGCGACCAGCTTCTTCAGGCCGTTGATGCGGTCCATGTAGGGACCCTTGATCCCGGGCCAGCGCGCGAAGAACATCTCGTAGGTGACGCGGCCAAGCAGGAAGAACTCGACGTCCGAAAGCGCTTGCAAGGCATGGTCTACATTCTCTCCGACGAAGAATGGCAAGGCCCACGTCATCGGCGCCTCGATGACGCCATCCAGCGAGACGAAACTCGACACGATCAGCCGCCGCATGCTCACGCCGCCTTTTCGCTGGTCTTCTCACCCGCAGCCGGCAGCCCCAGTCTCGGCCGCACCCAGGCGGCGAAGCGGACAATGGCGTCATCGGCCTCCGGCGCCCGCCCGGCCATCATCTGGAAGGAGTGCAGCATGCCGTCGAAGAGGTCGAGCCGCGTCTCGACGCCTGCCTGTCTCGCCCGCTCGGCGAACATGCGGCTTTCGTCGACCAGCGTCTCGTCGGCGCCGGCCTGCAGGAAGACGGGTGGAAAGCCGGAGAGATCAGCGTAGAGCGGGCTGACCTCGGGATCGCGCCGATCGGCATCGCCGATGAAATTGGCCGCCAGCCAGTCGACGGCTTCCTTGGCGAAGGCCGGATCTTTTTCGCGGTTGGTCTGATAGCTGGCGGCGGTCAGCGCCATGTCGAACCAGCCGGAGATGATCAGCGTGGCGACGGGCAGCGGCCGCCCCTGCGCACGCAGCCGCTGCAGGACGCCATAGGTCAGCACCGCGCCGCAGGAGTCGCCGGCGATCACGATCCGCCCGGGGTCGAAGCCCTGGTCGACGAGCCAGTTCCAGGCCGATATCGCGGCCTCGAGCTGGGCCGGATGCTTGGCTTGATGCGCCAGCGGATAGTCGTAGAGCAGCGCCCGGCAGCCGACGGCCTTGGCGAGATGGCCGACCAGCTTGCGGTGGGTGTAGATCGAGCCGCCGATGAAGCCGCCGCCATGCGCATAAAACAGCACCCGCTGCTCGTCGGCGCCTTTCGGCACGACCCACATCGCCGGCACGCCGCCGGCATCGATCTCGATATAGTCGACGCCGCGCGGCTCGCCGGTCAGCGCCGTCCAGTGGATATCGTTGTGGTCGATGATCGCCTGCGGGCTGGTCAGCTTGCCCGCATTGGCCGCCATAACAGCGTAATGGTTTCTGTTTGCCTCGCTCTCGATGCTCGCCATGATATTCTCCTCGGGTTGCGGATCGCGGAAGACGCGACCTTCGGAAGGCAGAGACGTACGGGCAGACAAAAAGGATACGTGACGGTGGGTGCTTTTTTGCGGACGCACTCAGCCTCCAAACATTGCGGCATACCGCCGGGCGAATTCGACGAACGGCGTCGGCCGCACGCCGAACATCTCATGCGTCGCCAGATGCACACGCGATTTCGGCCGGCGAAGCCGCTCCGCCAATTGCTCGTCCAGTGCGTCGGCGAAGTCGGCGGGGACACCGGCGGCCAGCAGATTGCGCCGGCGCTCCCGCGGGCTGATATCGACGTAGCGGACCGGCTTGCCGATCGCCTGCGATATCCGCGCCGCGATGTCGCTCATCGTCAGCGCCTCGGGTCCGGTCATGTCGAGGCTCTCTCCTTCGTGGCCACCGTCGCACAGCAGCCGGACGGCGACCTTGGCGATATCCTCGACATCGACCGGCGACAGTTCGGTGTCGCCAAGCGCCAGATAGAAGGTGCCTTCGGTGGCGATGGTCGGCGCGTCGCGCAAATAGACCTGCATGAACTGGCTGGGGCGAAGGTGGGTCCAGGCCATCCCGGCCGCTTCGAGATAGCGCTCGATTTCCTCATGCATGCGCGTGAAGCGGAACTTCGTCGCGTCGTAGCCGATGTTGGATTCGGCGCCGGAAAACTTCACCACATGCGCGACGCCGGCCTGCCCGCAGGCGTCGATGAAACGACACTGCGTCTCGACCATGTCTTCGGCCGCGGTCGAAATCATCAGCACGCGATCGATGCCATTAAGTGCGGCACCAAGCGTGTCCGCCCGGCGCATATCGCCCTCGATCAGGTCGATGCCGGCAAGTCCGCCGAGCCCCGCCGCCGATGCCCGGTCCAGATCGCGAACCAGCGCCCTCACTTGATGCTTCTGCCGCGCGAATTCGCGCACGATTGCCTTGCCGTTCAGGCCGGTGGCGCCTGTCACCAGGATCATGGTCTGTCTCTCCATTCAGATTGATGGGGCCGCCCTTGCGACGACCGCACCTTGAAGACGAAGAGAAGCGGGCAAAGGATTCCGGCCAAACGTCTTTTTTGTCGGCGCGAGGCCTGTGCGCCGATCAGCCTGCCGGCGCGTAGCGGCTGACCACCATGCCGCAGGCATAGGCCTTCGAGCCGAGCAGCCGCAGGTTCCGGAACCCACCTTGGTCGAAGATGCGACGGCCGGCGCCCAGCACGGCAGGATTGACGAACAGCTGGAACTCGTCGACCAGCCCGGCCGCGATCAGCGCCGACGCAAAGCCGGCGCCGCCGAAGGCGGCCATGTCGCCGCCGTCGCCCGCCTTCAGCGCGTTGACCTCTCGCGGCAGGTCGCCGCTCACCACTGTCGTGCGCTCCCAACGCGAGGCTTCGAGCCTGTCGCTCGGCACCACCTTGCGCGCGTCGACGATGCGCTGGGCGAAGGCATGGAACGGATCGGCCGGATATTTCCTCGCCGCACGGCCCCAATGGGTGAGGTAACCTTCCTCGGCCATCTTGCGGCTGAGCAGGATGGTGTCGATGCCGGCAAACACGGCGTTGAAGTCACGCTTCAACTCCTCGTCCCAGCCGATGTCGTCGCCCCATCCCCAGAGTTGCCAGGGATGGTCGGCATCGCCGCCGACGAAACCGTCGACCGACATTTGCATCTGAAGAATCAGCTTTTTCATCGGGTTCTCCTCGTTTCCGGATTCCAGGCAGGAAGGATCACGCCGCGCTTTGCGAACGGGCAAAGGCTTGTGCCCAACTCTCGAAAGTGGTCGGCGTGGCGTTGCGGATTGACGGTGCTTCAAGCGCCCATCGTTCGCCCTTGTTGAAACTCGCCGCAGTTTCGCCGAGCGCATCGGCAAAGCTCGGTGACAGGCCGTTGGCGATCATCCCGGCGCGCGCCTCGGTGAATGGAGCCGCCTTGTAAGTGACCTGCCTCCCCATCGCGCTGCCCAGGATCGCGGTGGCCTGCTCGAACGTATAATAGCCGCCGCCATGCAATTCGATGATCCGCTCGCTTGGAAAACGCGTGGCGTCCAGCAGGGCGGCGGCGCGCTGGCCGACATCGCTGGCGGCAATCAAAGGGATCGGCAGATCGCCCCGAAACGGCGTCATGAAGATGCCGGAAGCGGCCTGCTGGACAAAGCCCATGCCCTTGGCGAAGTTCTCCATGAAGAACGAAGCGCGCAAAAACACCAGTTCGTCGAGGCCGAGCGCCGCCAGCCGTTCCTCCATCAAGACGGCGCCGAGCGAAGTTCCCATCCTGAGATGGGCGTTGAGGCCGCTGAGCAGCACGACGCGGCGCACGCCTGACTTCGCGATCGCCGCCGCCAGCCGCGCGCCGACTTCATCTTCGAAGCGATGAAGATCCGGCGCCGTGACGTCGAACGGAATCATTACATAGGCGCTGTCGGCACCGGAAAAGGCGGAGGCGAGCGCGTCGCTATCGTCAAGCGCGACACCCAGGCCGCGCGCCACGCCGCGCACAATATGTCCCCGCCCGGTCAGGACCTGGGCGACCGCCTTGCCAACCTCGTTGGTGGCCCCGATGACCACGACGGTTCTTGGCGTGCTGATTTTCCCGACGGCCTGGCTCATGACGTCCTCCTGCTGGCCAAGTTGCGATCTAACGATTTACTTTTGAAAGCATTTGACTGACGGAAAGAACGATGTCAATAGTAAAGTGATTTAAAAATGGAACCATAGAGATGTCGACGCGTGAAAGATCCGGCTGCCCGATCAACCTGTCTCTGGAACTGCTCGGCGACCGCTGGACGCTGCTCATCATCCGCGACCTGGTCTTCGCCGGCAAAAAGCATTTTCGCGAGTTCCTGCAATCCGATGAAGGCATCTCCTCGCGCACGTTGGCCGAGCGGCTGCAGACGCTGCAGGATGAAGGCATCCTCACCCGCAGCGACGATCCCAGCCACGGGCTGAAGGCGATCTACCGGCTGACCGAGGCCGGCATCGACCTCTTGCCGGTGCTGGCCACGCTTGGCGCGTGGGGCAGCAGGCACCGCAAGGCCGACGACAAGCTCGCCCGTATCGCAGAAGAACTGGCGGCCGGGGGCGAGCCGGCGCTGGAACGGATGAAGGCAGCGCTGCGGGCGGAGCATATTGTCTAGGAAGTGGCGCTGCCTCCCTTCTCCCCTGTGGAAAAAGGAGGAGCTTTACGCGCCTCGGTTACCCTCAAAGGGCACCATGCACCAAAGACCCAATTGACAACGATCTCTGTTTGTTCACTATAGGTTCCTATCTATCAGCAATCGCGGATGGGCGGAACAGGATGGAAACGACGGCCACCATCCTGCATGCCGATCTCGACGCCTTCTATGCCTCGGTCGAGCAGTTGCTCGACCCGACATTGCGTGGCAAGCCGATCGCGGTCGGTGGTGGTGTTGTGCTCGCCGCCTCTTACGAAGCGCGCGCTTTTGGGGTGCGCGGCGGCATGCCGGGGCGCAAGGCGCGCGAGCTTTGCCCGCAATTGATCTTCGTCGGCGGCAATTTCA
Source organism: Mesorhizobium sp. B2-3-13 (assembly GCF_006442195.1). Lineage (NCBI taxonomy): Bacteria > Pseudomonadati > Pseudomonadota > Alphaproteobacteria > Hyphomicrobiales > Phyllobacteriaceae > Mesorhizobium > Mesorhizobium sp. B2-3-13. Next base: position 64,827 of record NZ_VFVQ01000023.1, on the reverse strand, counting down.
GCCACTACCAGCGGCTGGGCGACGCGGCGATCAAGGTGCTCGACGATTTCACGCCAGTCGTCGAGCGCATCTCCATCGACGAGGCCTTCGCCGATGTCGCCGGCTGCACACACCTGTTCGGCTCTCCCAGGGAGATCGCGACCGTGATCCGCCGCCGGGTGCGCGCCGAACTCGGCCTGCCGATCTCGATCGGCGTGGCGCGCACCAAGCATTTGGCCAAGATCGCCTCGCAGGTTGCCAAGCCCGACGGGCTGGTGGTGGTCGATCCCGGCACCGAACTTGCCTTCCTGCATGATTTGCCGGTCGGCCTGATGTGGGGTGTCGGACCGGCGACCAGGGCGCGGCTGGCCGAGATCGGCGTCGAGACGATCGGCGAGTTGGCCAGGACCCACAGCGGCGCACTGACCCGGCTGCTTGGCCCCGCTGCCGGCGAAAAGCTCGCGGCTCTCTCCTGGAACCGGGATCCGCGCAAGCTGGAGACGAAGCGCCGGGCGCGCTCGGCCGGCGCGCAATCGGCGCTCGGGCAAAAGCCGGCCGTGGCGCGGGTGATCGTGCCGACACTGCTGCATCTGGCCGACCGCGTCGCCAGCCGGCTGCGCGCCAAGAACCGCCCCGGCCGCACGGTGACGGTGCGCGTGCGCTTTGCCGATCTCAGCGCCGTCACGCGCTCGATCACTCTGGAACAGCCGATCTCGGCGACCGCCATGCTGGCCGAGATCGCAGGGGATTTGGTGCGCGGCGTGCTCGCCGAGCATCCCCGGGAGAAAACGATCTCGCTGCTGGCGATCTCGGTCTCGCACCTGGAGGAAAGCGCCGAACTGCAGCTCGACCTGCCGCTCGGCCTCGCCGACGAGAAGCGCCGCCCGGGCAGCCAAAAAGGCCTGGCGCGCTTCGGCGCCGACCGCGCCATCGACAAGATCCGCGAGCGCTTCGGCAAACAGGCGGTCGGCTACGGCACGGTGGCACTGGAAGCGGCTCGCTCGGTGCCCGACGAATTCAGGGAGTTGGCTGAAAAGGAACTGTGAGCGAAGGAGCCTCAGCCCCTCGCCGCTACCTTCCGGGTCCGGAACCAGCTGGCGCGGCGGCGGTCACGGCCGACAGCAATTCGCGCTTCACCAGCACCGGCTTTGATATGTCTTCTTCACGGCAACTTCCCAAGCCCAAGCAGCGTAACATCCGGCAGGGACGGCTTGTCAAGAAGACGCGAAATTGGGTAGTTGGTCAGCGAGGTGACACAGGATTTGCCGGCCGGACGCCCAGTAAGGCGAGTGCTGCCTAGTCTAGCCTACCCTTTCAAGTCCCGCCGATAACCGGTCAGGGTCAATGATGCCACGCTTGAAAAGGCACATGATCTTGATCGCGACCTGTTCGCGCTCGTCCTCTCTGACAATTCGATGCTTGGCGCAGTAGTCGTTGAAAACGTTCGCAAGAGCTTCCAGATCGGCGGAATCCGCCACTCCGTATGGCAACATGCCTGCCTCCCTCATAGGGCGAAAGCACGATAGCCGCCCCCACCCGTCCGCTTGGCTCTACTCGGTGCGGACGACATGGAAAAGATACACCCAGAAAAAGTCAGAAACGAGTCAATTCCATGGGACTGAAGTCTGAGGCTCCGCGAGCGTCTGAATTTTCAAACTGACCCACTACTCGAAATTGGGTGGCGGCTCAGTTTGCGGATCGCGGACATCCTTGCAATGATCGAAGCAATGCATGTCACCCGGAAGTGTCCTAGGTTCCGGGATAACGACAAGCATAAAATCAGAATCTTGTGGCAGGCGAATCCTATTCGCCGCGACATGCTGTAAGGAGCGGAGACGCCTTACGGTTTGGGGTCCTACAAAAAGAGAGTTGCCGTGTGACTGTCCTTGACAAGGCAAAGCGATGGGCGAGGGCCGTCAAGCGCGATGTGGTAGCCCTGTGGCTGGCCGCCCGCGATCCTCGCGTTCCCTGGTACGCCAAAGTTGCCGCCGGCGCGGTCGCCGCCTACGCGCTCAGTCCTATCGATCTGATACCCGATTTCATTCCCGTACTCGGATATTTGGACGACCTGATCATCGTACCACTCGGCATCCTGCTTGCGGTGAAGTTGATCCCCGCCGATTTGATGGCGGAGTTTCGCGCGGAGGCCATTCGCCGATCCAAACCGACCAGCCGCGGCGGTCTCGCATTCATTGTCGGAATTTGGATTCTGATGGCCGCCGCGCTCATCTGGTTATTCTGGCCGGATCGCTCGGCCTAGATTTCATCGCTCGACCGCCCGGACCACAAATGTTGGTGGCCTGTCGAAAGACCCACGTCAAAGCCGCGCGGTGCCGAAAATCCGGTCCCAGAATATCGACGTCACGCCGAAATTGGCGTTGTCGTCGATATGGTGGTGCACCGCGTGGCGGCGCTTGAGCGTATAGAGATAGCTCGCATGGGCCGGATGCCAGTGATGGATCATGTGGTGGACGCTGATGTACCAGAGGTAGCCCAGCATCAACCCGCAGCTCACCGCGCTGGCGGTCGCGAAATCCGAGACCATCCAGACAGGCAGGAACGCCACCAGCGCATGGACGCCGAGGCTGAGCCAGGTGGGCGTGCCCACCGGGCTGCGCTCCTCGACATGGTGGCGGTCGTGCAGGTCCCGGATCCAGGGGACGTGGTGCAGCACGAACCGGTGCAGGACGTATTCGATCAGCGTCCAAAGGCCAAGGCAGATCAGCGCCGTGCCGATCCAATCCGGCGCGCTTTCCTCTCCGGCCTCGATCAGTCCGGCCACGCCCAATATGGCGATCACCAGGGGATAGACCACGAAGTCGCTGTAGTAGCCGATCAGACCCAGCTGCATTCAGACGCCTCACCTGACTTTCGACGCCGCCCCAAAAACGATGCTATCAGATTGCCGGACTCGCGCATGAGGTGCAATGCAGATGCGCCTGACATAGCGTCGCAATTTCCCGGTGCAAGGTCGGCAATGATCAACGCAGGATCGGCCGGCTTCGCACCAGTGCCGCAAACGGACGTGCAAACATGGCAAAACGCAGCGCGGGCCTGCTGATCCATCGCCGCGGCGGTGGTGACATCCAGGTGCTGCTGGTCCATCCCGGCGGCCCGTTCTGGGCGAAGAAGGACGATGGAGCCTGGTCGATCCCGAAGGGCCTTGTCGACGAGGGTGAGGACGAACTGGCAGCGGCACGACGCGAGGCCGAGGAAGAGCTCGGTATAAAGGTCGAAGGCCTCTTCGCGCGCCTTGGCGACTACCGGCAACCGGGCGGCAAGATCGTCATGGCGTGGTCCGTCGAGTCCGACATCGATGTGGCCACTATGAAGAGCAACACCTTCACCATGGAATGGCCGCCGAGGTCCGGAAGGATGAAGGAATTCCCGGAGGTCGACAGAGCCGGCTGGTTCACGTTGGCCGAAGCCGAGGTGAAGATCCTGAAGGGCCAGCGCCCGATGCTGACGGATCTGGCAGGGCAGTTAGGGGCGGCCTGATGCGGTCACGATAAGCTGCCAACCACCCCTAGGAGCGGGAGATTGGCTGTCGTCCTCAAACTTTGTCGCCCCGTCCCAGTGCGCCATCGGCATGCGCGATACGTACCGGCGGAAGTGGCACCGGGCACCGCATCTGCGATGACCGCGCCAGTTACCCTGCCAGTTGCGACACATCGCAAGGCGCTGGGTTGACGTGCACGCCCGCCCACTGCAATCTGCGTTAACCAGCTGTTTACCATGCCGCGGCTGAGATCGGGGGACAGTTTGGAACCGTTCATGGATACGAACCTCCTGAATTGGGACGATCGGGCCGAACTGCACGCGACCGACAGAACCGGCAGCTATCGTATCGAGAACGTGCTGGCTGGTGGATCCAATCTCTATGAGCTGGAAACGCGCGAGATCGGTGACTTCTTCGACAAGGACATCGTCCATCTGCAGTGCCACATCGGGCTCGACACGATCAGCCTCAGGAATCTCGGCGCGGGCAGTGTGACCGGCCTGGACTTTTCACCAAGGGCGATAGCCGCGGCGCGAGTTTTCGCCTCCAAGGCGGGCAGCGACGTTCGCTTCGTGGAAGCGCCACTATACGAGGCTGTCGAAGCGCTCGACCGGACCTATGACATCGTCTACGTTACCTGGGGATCGGTGAACTGGCTTGACGATGTCTTCCGTTGGGCCCGGGTGGTTGCCGATCTTCTGCGTCCCGGCGGCCGGCTCTATATGGCCGAAGGCCATCCCTTGATGTTCCAGTGCAATCGCAAGGCTGCTGCGCTCGAATTGAAGGACGATTGGCGAACGCCTGTAGCGCGACCGCTCGTCTGGAACGAGAAGCGAACCTACACCGGCGATGAGCGCACCTTGAAGCATCCCCGCTATTATGAATGGATTCATCCGATCAGCGACGTGGTGAACGCCTTGATCGCTGCGGGCCTGACGCTTGATTTCCTCAATGAGCACGACACTGTTTCCTGGCAGCACTTTTCATTCGCGGTAAGGGCCGGCAAGGATATGTACGGCCTTCCCGAAAACGCTCCCAAGATTCCGATGGCCTATTCAATCGGGGCAACCAAGCGCGGCGTCGGGACGTATCGGATCGTCAAGAAGAAGCTCGACAGCCATTAGTTTCGCATTTGGCAGGTTCTGGTGTGCGTTCTCCACGCAGCAGCCTCCGAAGGCGGAAAATTTTTAAAGATTGTGAAGGTCAAAATTAAGTTGTTGCGAACTAATATTCCCTTGATGAGGCTCGACCAGAGGGCCTGAGAAGCACAGGGAACATCGCTTTATTGGCTTTTTTCGCCAGTATGATCGCCCGCGTTAAGGCGGGCGTCCTTTCACCGGCAAGGATTCCGGTGGCGATCGCGGTTGTGGTTATTGCCGTTTGCGCGGCGCTCGCCGACCACCAAAACAAGATCGTTTCGGATCAGGTCGCCCGCGCGGACGTCCTGGCCAAGGTTAATGTCGTTCGCGCCAAGCTCGAAGGGAACATCAACGGCAACCTTCAGCTGGCGCGAGGACTGGTCGCGGCAGTCACGACCGAACCCTACATGGGACAGCAACGTTTCACTGAGCTTGCCAGCAGACTGTTCAACGAAGAGTCCCAGCTTCGCAACATTGCCGGCGCGCCCGACCTGGTCATTTCCTTGATGTACCCGATGGCCGGCAACGAGAAGGCTATCGGCCTCGACTACCGCAATAACGACCAGCAGCGTGCGGCGGCGTTGCGTGCGCGCGATGAGCGCAAGCTCATTCTTGCCGGCCCGGTCGATCTGGCGCAGGGAGGGCAGGCCTTCATCGGCCGATTTCCGGTGTTCGTTAAAAGCGCGGGCAACACCGAACGGTTCTGGGGCATCGTTTCCGCAGTCGTCGACGTGCAGCGCCTCTACCAGGCAAGCGGTCTTCTCGACAAGGAGCTCGGGATCGACATAGCCCTCATCGGCAATGACGCCCTTGGCACTAAAGGAATGCGGTTCTTTGGTGACGAACAGGTTGTCAAAAGCGATCCTGTGACAGCCGACGTTCTTTTTCCATCGGGCTCCTGGCAGATCGCTGCGATTCCCAAGGGCGGTTGGCCCGCCACGCCCGCCAACGCCTGGCGGCTCCGGGCGCTCATGGCGGCGGCAGCGGCGCTGATTTTGATCCCCTTCCTCGCGGCGGGCCGCTTGATCAATGAAAGGCAGCGAAACTACTGGGAACTGAATCGGCTGTCGCGACGGCTGGAACTTGCCCTGGAGGCCTCGGCCATTGGCGTTTGGGAACACGACCTCCAAACCAACCATCTTGCTTGGGACGACCGCGTCAACGAGATATATGGCAGGGAGGCTGATGGCGGACCGCGCGGATATTCCGACTGGGCCGGGGCCATTCATCCCGACGATCTGCCTCAGGCGCTTACAGATTTCGAAAGTGCCGTGACCGGGCGAGGCACATATTCATCGGAATACCGGGTTGTTCGTCCAGACGGCGAAATTCGCCATGTCCGGTCCAGGGCGATGTTTTACGAGACCGCGAACAATTCGCCACGAATGGTGGGGGCCGAATGGGACGTGACATCCGATGTAATGCTGAACACCGATCTGGTTCGCGCAAAACAGCTGGCCGAGTCGAAAAATGGGGAACTCGAAGTTGCCAAGGCGCGCACGGAACATGTCGCCATGCACGATGCGCTGACGGATTTGCCCAATCGGCGCTACCTGGACCAGGTACTGTATGATTACGCGGCAAAGGCCAGGCTGAATGGCGGCCATGCCGCACTGCTTCACGTCGATTTGGACCGCTTCAAGCATATCAACGATACGCTCGGTCACGCAGCGGGCGACGCGATGCTGGTGCATGCGGCATCCGTTCTCAAGTCCAACGTCGGCGATCGAGGTTTCGTCGCTCGGGTTGGAGGAGACGAATTCATCGTGCTCTGCACGATAGACGATGACGATGCCCAGGCGGCCGCGCTCGCGGACCGCATTATCGAAGAGATGCGCAGGCCCGTTTATTACCACGGTCACCAGTGCCGTTTTGGCGTCAGCGTCGGAATTGCAATCGACGATGGTACGAGCGCCGATACCAGACAGCTGCTGGTAAATGCCGATATCGCCCTCTACCGGGCCAAGAGACGTGGCCGCAACCGGCATGAATTCTTCAGCGGCGAGTTGCAAAGCGAAATCGTCAACACGAAGAGAATTGCCGACGAAATTCTCGCCGGCCTCGAACGAAATCAATTTATCGTATTCTACCAGCCTCAATTTAGCGCCAGGACGCGGGAGATCGTGGGAGTTGAAGCGCTGGCGCGATGGAATCACCCTGAGAAGGGCATTCTAACACCCGACGTTTTCCTGAAGACCGCTGAAGAACTGAACGTCGTCTCGATAATAGACCAGAAAATCCTCCAGCAATCGCTTTTGGATTTCGAAGCATGGTCCGCGCAGAAGATTGGCGTTCCGCGCATGTCAGTCAACGTTTCGGCACGGCGCCTTCACGATGAGCAACTCATAGCGAGTTTGCGAGATCTCAACATCAGGAAGGGAACGTTCTCCTTTGAGCTCGTCGAATCCATCTTCCTCGACGACAACGATGACCTGGTCACATGGAACGTCGAGCAGATCAAGCAACTCGGCATCGACATCGAAATCGACGATTTCGGCACCGGCTACGCCTCAATCGTCAGTCTGCTCAAATTGCAACCTCGCCGCCTGAAGATAGACCGCCAGTTGGTCGATCCAATTGTGAATTCGCCCCAGCAGAGGCAAGTCGTGTCTTCGATCATCGAAATCGGCAAATCCCTCGGCATCGAGATCATAGCGGAGGGCGTGGAGACGATGGAGCACGCCCGTCTGCTTAAAGCGCTTGGCTGCGACATTCTGCAAGGCTATGCCTTCGGGCAGCCCTTGGATTCCGACGGACTGAGAAGATTCGTTCGATCTCGTCGGTTGTCCGTCGCCGGCTAATTCCGTTCCAAGTCCTAGGCTTGGAGTGACCTCACCCGAACCGTGCCGCCGTCCACGCCCCGCCGGCCGCGTTCGACTCCACCGCGGCGGCGACGAACTTCACGCCGCGCGCGCCATCGATCACGTCGGGCACCTGCGCCGCGCGCGCCGGATCGACCGCGCCTCCCGAGCGGTGGGCGCGGATGATGTCGGCGGCGTCGCGGTAGAAATTGGCGAAGGCCTCGATATAGCCCTCCGGGTGTGCCGCCGGCATGCGCGACACGCGGCGGGATTCAGCCGTCGAGCCATGGCCGCCGCGCACCAGCGTGCGGGTTTCCTCGCCATGGACGGAAAAGCGCAGTTCCTCCGGCCGCGCGCCCGACCATTCGAGCCCGGCTTTGTCGCCATAGATGCGCACGGAGAGGTCGTTGTAGTGGCCGGGCGATGTCTGGCTGGCGAGAATCGTGCCGCGCGCGCCGTCGGTCCAGCGCACCAGCACATGGGCATTGTCGTCCAGCCGGCGTCCGGGCACCGCGGTGAACAGGTCGGCCGACACCGTCTCGGCCTCGCGGCCGGAAATGAAGCTTGCCAGGTTGAAGGCGTGCACGCCGATATCGGCCAGCACCGCTGACTGCCCTGCCCTTGCCGGATCCGTGCGCCACTCCGCCTGCTTCTGGCCGTCGGCGTCGATCGGCTTGGTCAGCCAGTCCTGGATATAGGCGCCATGCACCGATAGGATCCGGCCAAGCTCGCCCGCCATCACCATTTCGCGCGCCTGGCGCACCATGGCGTAGCCGGTGTTGTTGAGCGTGACGACGAAGCGGCGCTTTTTCGCGCGCGCCAGCGCCACCAGGGCTTCGGCGTCACCGAGCGTCGTCGACAGCGGCTTGTCGCAGATCACGTCGATGCCGGCCTCGAGAAAGGCGGTGGCGATCGGCGCGTGCAGATGGTTGGGCGTGACGATGACGACCGCCTCGATGCCATCCGGCCGCGCGGCCTCTGCCTTGGCCATGGCGCGGTAATCGGCATAGCTGCGCTCCGGCGCGATGCCGATCTCGGCGGCCGAGGCGGCGGCGTTGTCCGGGTCGGACGACAGCGCTCCGGCAACCAGCACGATCTGGTCGTCGAGGCGCATGGCCAGCCGGTGCACCGCGCCGATAAAGGCATTGCGGCCGCCGCCGACCATGCCGACCCGCAGACGCTGGCGCGTCGATCCATCCGATGTTGCGTAGACCATGTTTTCTCCTCCTGGCTATCCCGTCGAGTTCTACGGCGCCGCCCTCTGTCCTGCCGGACATCTCCCCCTCTTCGGGGGAGATTTGCAGCGTTGATCGCGGCGCCCTTCCTGCAACGCTCATGGTTGGCGAAAGCATAGGCGACGTCCGATCTCCCCCCTTGAGGGGGAGATGTCCGGCAGGACAGAGGGGGCCTCGTAGAGCGCCCACTTTGAACCGTTTACATCCCTCTCCAAGACATCGCTTCGAACAGGATTTCCAATTTCCATATTGTAAAACGATCGTATCGCGCTAGCCTGAATTCATGAGCGGGGCGAGAAAACCATCCGGACGATCGAGTGCCGAGGAGGCCGCGACGCGCAAGCGCGGGCGTTCCCTGGCGGCGCTTGGCTATATACAGCCGCGAAACTATGAGGAGCTGCGCGCCGTGCTGTCTTCCGGCACGGTGCATTTTCCCAAGCGCCTGCGCCAGGTGGCGATCTTCCTGTGGCAGCATCCGAGCGAGGTGGCGTTCGGCACCATCGCCCAGGTGGCGGCGCAGGCCGGCGTGCAGCCCTCGACGCTGGTGCGCTTTGCCCAGATCTTCGGTTATTCCGGCTTTTCCGATTTCCAGGGTCTGTTCAAGGACCACATCAAGGGATCCTGGCCGGAAGGACGCGGCGAGCAGCGCGCCGAGACCGAGCCAAACGCTGCCCTGCATTTCCTGCACGGCATGGTCGCCGCCTCGCAGGCCTCGCTCGGCCGCATCGAAAGCGGCTTCGATGTCGAAAGCTTCGAGAAGATGGTGGGAACGCTGGCACAAGCGGACCTGATCTACGTCATCGGCTCCAAGCGCGCCTTCTCCGTCACCACCTACCTGTCGTTGACGCTTTCGCAGCAAGGCGTACGCAATGTGCTGCTCGACAATGTCGGCTCCACCGCGCTCGACCAGGTCGGCTGCATCGGCAGGCAGGATGCGGTGCTGGCGGTGTCCTTCAGCCCCTACAATTCGATCACGCCCGACCTCGTCGCGGTGGCGCACGAACGCGGCGCCCGCATCGTCACCATCACCGACAGCACCTTCTCGCCGCTGATCCGGCTCTCGGACAGCTGGCTGGAGGTGGTGGAATCCGACTTCGCCGGTTTCCGCTCGCTGGCGGCATCGCTGGCGGTCGGCATGGCGCTGGTCCAAGGCGTCGCCGCGCGCCGCGGCACATGAGGCGCTGCTGGCACAATTGACTACCGGGAATTATCGTTCCATATTTCAAAAAATAGAAACTTTGTTCCGGGAGGAGGAATGGAGACCAGGCTCGACGGCAAGGTGATATTGGTCACCGGGTCGACGCAAGGCATCGGCCGCGCCATTGCCGAGACGCTGGCGCGTTCCGGCGCTGCTGGCCTGCTGATCACGGGGCGCGACAGCAAGCGCGGCAATGCCGTGGCGGCGGAGCTTTCGCGATTGGGTACGCCGACGCTCTTCGTCGCCGCCGACCTGGAGGATCCGGCAACCCCCGCCGCTCTGGCGCAGGCCTGCATCGACCACTTCGGCCGCATCGACGGCCTGGTCAACGCCGCCGGTCTGACCGACCGCGCCTCCTTTCTCGACGCGTCGTTGGACGACTGGGCGGCGCTGTTCGCGGTCAATGCGCGCGCACCCTTCTTCCTGATGCAGGCGGCGATCGGCGACATGAAGAAGCGCGGCCAAAGCGGGGCGATCGTCAACATCCTGTCGATCAACGCCCATTGCGGCTCGCCGGAGCTTGCCGTCTATTCCGCCACCAAGGGCGCGCTGGCGACGCTGACCAAGAATGCCGCCAATGCCCACCGCTTCGACCGCATCCGCGTCAACGGCATCAATGTCGGCTGGACCGACACGCCGGCCGAACGCATCATGCAGGCCGAGACGCTGGGCAACGGCCCGGGCTGGCTCGACGCCGCCAATGCCGCGCAGCCCTTTGGCCGGCTACTCAGGCCCGACGATATCGCCAACCTCGCCGTATTCCTGCTTTCCGACGCAGCCGGGCCGATGACCGGTGCGGTGATCGACCAGGAGCAGTCGGTGATCGGGGCGAACCGGTGAACGCCGCTTCGGCATCGCTGGAAACGCTCGGACCGGCCTTGCTTGGCCGGCTTCCGGCCATTGTCCAGACACCGGCCTATGACCGGGCGTCGCTGTCACCCGGCATGGCGCATCTTGGCGTCGGCGCCTTCCACCGCTGCCATCAAGCCGAATACACCGACGACCTCTTGTCGTTGCAATTCGACCGCTGGGGCATTGTCGGCATCAACATCCGCCCGCCCACCCTCGCCGACACGCTCGGCCGGCAACGCGGCCTCTACACCAGGCTGATCCGCGAGAACGACCATGTCGAGGCGCGTATCATCGGCAGCATCGTGAAGGTGATCGACAGCCAGGACAGCGCCGCACCGGCGCTCACCGCGCTCGCCTCGCCCGACATCGAACTGGTGACGATGACGGTGACGGAAAAAGGCTATTGCCACATCCCGTCGAGCGGTGAACTCGACCTCGGCCATCCCGACATCGTCCATGACCTCGCCAACCCGGACACACCGCGCAGCGTGCCCGGCATCCTCACACGGGCGCTGGAGATGCGCCGGGCCACGCATGGCCGGAAGCTGACACTGCTCTCCTGCGACAACATTCCGACCAACGGCGTCATCCTGGAAAATGTGGTGCGGAGCTTTGCCGAGCGGCGCGGCAATGGTCTGACCGACTGGGTCGCCGCCAACGCCACCTTCCCTTCAGCCATGGTCGACCGCATAGCGCCGGCGGTGACGCAGGACGACCTCGATAGCGTCGAACAGTGGTTCGGCTACCGCGATGCCGCCGTCGCCGTCGGCGAACCGTTTCGGCAATGGGTGATCGAGAAAAAGTTCGCCGGCCGCGTGCCCCGCTGGGACCTGGCCGGCGCGACTTTCGTCGACGATGTCACGCCCTTCGAGCATCTCAAGATGCGGGTGCTGAACGGCGCGCAGACGACGCTCGCCACGCTCGGCGTACTGGCAGGGCTGGAACACACATTCGATGCCATCGCCGACCCGCTGCTGTCGGTCTTCGTCAGGCGCATGCTGGTCGAGGAAACGCTGCCGACGCTGATGCCAGTGCCTGGCATGGAGCCGCTGGCTTATGTCGACCAGAGCCTCGGCCGCTTGCGCAACACCGCCATCCGCCACCGCAACCACCAGATCGCCACCGATGGCTCGCAGAAGATCATCCAGCGCCTGCTCAACCCGATCCGCGACCGGCTGAACCAGGGGGCCAGCATCGGCCTTTTGTCAGTGCCGGTCGCCGGCTGGATGGCCTATCTGATCCTGGCCTCGGCCCGCTTCGGCAAACGCTGGCCGGTGTCGGATCCCTATGCCGGCAAGGTCGCGGCAATAGCCGACGCGACGGGCAACGATGCGCCGGCTCTGGCTTCCGCCATCCTGGCCATCGACACGATTTTCGATCCCGACCTTGCCGCAAACGAGACGTTCCGGCAGGCCGCGGCTTCGGCGCTTGGCGAACTGCTGTCGGACGATCCGATGGCGGCAGTCCGTCACAGTCTCGAACAAGACGAGGTCGCGAGGTTGAAGCGATCCAAACAATCGGCATTATAGGCAGCGATCGCGGGTTCGCGGTCAGGGGAGGCATGATGAAACTTGGACTGCTCACCGCACCGTTCGCGGAGACGCCGCTTGGCGAGGTCGCCGGCTGGGCAAGCTCCGTCGGCTTCGAGGCCTTGGAAATCGCCTGCTGGCCGAAAACCTCCGGCGCGACCCGCCGCTATGCCGGCACCAGCCACATCGACGCTGCCGGCACGTCGGCCTCGCAGGCAAAAGAGATTGCCGCCGCGCTGGCGGAAAAGAACATGTCCATCTCCGGCCTCGGCTATTATCCCAACCCGCTGCATCCCGATACCGCGCACCGCGAGGCGGTCATCGGCCACCTCAAAAAGGTCATCGTGCTGGCCGCCAACATGGGTGTCCCAGTGGTCAACACCTTCTGCGGCGGCGATGCGTCCAAGACCGTCGACGTCAACTGGCAGGACGCGCTGAAAGTCTGGCCTGAAATCGTCGCCCATGCGCGCGACCACGGGGTAAAACTCGCCTTCGAGAACTGCCCGATGATCTTCAGCTATGACGAATGGCCGGGCGGGCACAACATCGCCTACTCGCCGCAGGTCTGGCGCCGCATCCTGGAGAGCTGGGGCGGCGATGTCGGCATGAATTTCGATCCGTCGCACCTGGTCTGGCAGATGATCGACCAGGCCCGCTTCATCAGGGAATTCGGCCCCTACATGCTGCATGTCCACGCCAAGGACCTGATGATTGATCATGATGGTTTGTACGAGCGCGGAATTTTGTCAGCCGGCATAGGCTGGCAGGTGCCGCGCATGCCGGGGCTGGGCGATGTCGACTGGAGCGGCTTCTTCTCCGGCCTCTATCGCGCCGGCTATGACGGATCGGTCATCATCGAACACGAGGACAGGCGATTTGAAGGCAGCGACGATCAGGTCAAGCGGGGCTTTCTGCTCGCCCGCGACGTGCTGCGTCCCTTTGTCAAGTGACGGGCATAGCGGGCCACTTGACTCTGTTTGTGAGTGGCGCGGCTTAACGGATTAAAACTGAACTGAAAAACAAATGTGGAGGAAGACTGAAATGAAGAAATATCTGACCATCGTCCCGCTGCTTGCCAGCGCGGCCCTGCTGGCCTCGGTGGGTGTGTCGTCCGCCGCCGGCAAATACACGATCGGCATTTCCAACACCGTGCAGGGCAATGGCTGGCGCGAAGAGATGGTGTGCGCCATGAAGGCGCAGGCGCTCGCCTCCGGCGAAGTGACCAAGCTCAACATCGCCCACCGCAACACCGATGCCGCCGGCCAGCTCGAGGACATCCGCAACCTGATCAGCGCCAAGGTCGACGCCATCGTCGTCAACCCCGCCGATCCGGCCGGCATCAAGGCGGGCCTGGAAGAAGCCACCAAGGCCGGCATTGTCGTCGTCGCCGTCGACCAGGCGGTCACCGAACCGTCGGCCTACATCATTTCCAATAACCAGGAACAATATGCCTATCTCGGCGCCAAATGGCTGTTCGGACAGATGGGCGGCAAGGGCGAGGTGTTTTATATGCGCGGCGCAGCCGGTGCGTCCGCCGATAGCGATCGCGACAAAGGCTTCAAGAAGGCGCTGGCCGAATTCCCCGACGTGAAGGTCGCGCAGGAAGTCTTCACCGGCTGGCAGCAGGACCAGGCCAAGCAGCAGATGCTGTCGTTCCTCGCGACGGGCACGCCGTTCAACGGCGTCTGGACCTCCGGCATCGACAACGTCATCGTCGACGCGCTGGTCGAATCGCAGGCGCCGCTGGTGCCCATCGTCGGCGCCGACAATGCCGGTTTCGTCGGCCAGCTGAGCTCGGTCAAGGGCCTCGTCGGCGCTGCCGTCACCAACCCCGGCTCGATCGGCGGTGCGGGTGTAACGCTCGCCCTGCAGATCCTCGACGGCAAGAAGCCGGCCCAGCAGACCGTGCTGGTCGACCCGCAGCTGTGGGACAACGCCACCGACGAAGGCAAGGCCAAGCTGAAGGCCGCCGCCGACCCGTCCCTCAGCCCGGAATGGCCGGTCTCGATCTCGATCCCGGACTGGACGACTTACACCAAGGACCAGATCGTCGCCTGCAAGGGCCCGGGGGAGTAAGCAGCGGTTTGAATTACGTGACGAGGACGGCGGGTCGCCTCCTCGTCATGCGAAGGTCAGGGTTCTACGTCGCCCCCCTCTGTCCGGCAGGACAGAGGGGGGCTCGTAGAGTGCCAACCTGTCAAAAGCAATTGAGCTCCTTCAAACATCTGAACAGCTTCACCGAGAACCACACGATTTGTCCAATCTCCTCCTCGACGCCACGGGCGTCGCCAAGAATTACGGCGCGGTTGCCGCCTTGCGTAACGCGTCGCTCTCCGTCCTGCCGGGCGAGGTGCACGCCTTGATGGGCGCCAATGGCGCCGGCAAGTCGACGCTGGTGAAGATCCTGACCGGCGCCATATCAGCCAATGCGGGCCGCATCCTGATCCGTGGCGAGGCGCGCGACATACGCTCGCCCGCCGCCGCGCGGCGCGCCGGGCTTTTGCCTGTCTACCAGGAGCCGTCGCTGATCCCCGATCTCGACGTGCTGTCCAATCTGCGGCTGACCGGCACGCCGGTCGAGCCGTTCCGCGCCTGGGTGCGCGAGCTCGGCATTCCTGACCTCGACCTGCGCGACACCGCGCGTGACATTCCGCTGGCCGTACTGCGCGTGCTCGACCTCGCCCGTGCGCTGGCCGTCGAGCCCGACGTGCTGCTGCTCGACGAGATGACGGCGGCACTGCCCGCCAACCTTGCCGAAAAAGTGCTGGAGGTGGTGCGCCGCCAGGGCGACGCCGGCCGCGCCGTGATCTTCATCTCGCACCGCTTTGTCGAAATCGCCGCACTATGCGACCGCGCCACGGTGCTGCGCGACGGCGCAACCGTCGGCGTCGTCGACATCGTGCCGGGCGTGGAAGAAAAGATCGTCGAGCTGATGCTCGGCACCCGCATCGTCAAGACCCATGTCGCCGGCCGCAGCGCCAGCGAGAAGGCCCGCCCCCCTGCCCGCCCGCGCATCGCCGTACGCAACCTGCGCGTCGGCACCAAGCTCAGCGACGTCTCCTTCGACCTCGGGGATGGCGAGGTCGCCGGCGTGGTGGCGCTGGAAGGCCAGGGCCAGGACGAGCTGTTCGCCGCCCTTGCCGGCTCGATCAAGCCATCGGGCGGCACCATCGAGGTCGACGGCAGCCCAGTGAAATTCGCCCACCCGATCGACGCCATCCGATCGGGGATCGCCTATGTACCGGGCGACCGGTCCGAGGCGCTCGCCATGCAGCGCTCGGTGCGCGAGAACATTGCGCTCCCCTTCAGCGCCGCCCTGCGCAACTGGGGACCTATTGCCATGCGCAAGGAGCGCGCCACGGTGGCGAGCGCCATCCAGCGCCTGCAGATCGACACTCGCGCTCAGGGCGAGGTGCAACGCCTCTCCGGCGGCAACCAGCAGAAGGTGACCATCGCCCGCTGGATCGCGGCGGATGCCCGCACCATCCTGTGCTTCGACCCGACACGCGGCATCGATGTCGGCACCAAGCAGGAGATCTATAAGCTGCTGCGCGAGCTCGCCGGCAATGGCAAGTCGGTGCTGTTCTACACCTCCGAACTCGAAGAGGTACAGCGCGTCTGCGACCGCGTCATCGTCATCTTCGGGGGCCACCTCGTCGACATTTTCCCTGTCGAGGAAGCGGATGAACCGGCACTGATGCGCGCCGCCTACGGCCTGCCGCGCGGCGCCAAGGCCGATATCGGCATTTTGGCCGATCCCACCGCCAACACCTCCGATGCGCCGGGGGCGACGCCATGAGCCATTTGCTGCGTCGCCAGGGCTGGGTAACAGGCCTGTTTGCCCTGCTGATCGTTCTGTTCATCGCGACAAAACTGATCCAGCCCGGCTATGGCAGCGGCGATTTCGGCTCGCTGGCGCGGGCCGTGCTACCCTACGCCTTTGCCGTCGCCGCGCAGACCGTTGTCGTCATCGCCGGCGGCATCGACCTCTCGGTCGCCGCCATGATGGCGCTGACCAGCGTCACCGCCGCCTCGATGATGAACGGCGCCTCGGAGGAATACGCCCTGTTCGTGGTGCCTTTCGTGCTCGCCATGGGTTTTGTGCTGGGCGCGCTCAACGGGCTGCTCATCGTCGTCACCCGTGTGCCCGACATCGTGGTGACGCTGGCCATGCTGTTCGTGCTGCAGGGCGCTGCCCTTCTGGTGCTCGGCGCGCCGGGCGGCGCGGCCGCCGAATGGCTGAAGGCGCTGATCTCGGGCACCGTGCCGATACCGGGCTTGCCCGATACCATCGACGCCTGGCTGCCCAAGGCGCTGCTGGTGCTGGTCGTCTGCCTCTGCGTGATCTGGATACCGCTGCGGCGTTCCCGCCTCGGCCTGTCCATCTACGCCATCGGATCGAGCGAGCTGGCGGCGTTCCGCAGCGGCGTGCCGGTCGCCCGCACAAGAGTCATCGCCTATGCGTTGTCGGGCCTGTTCGCGGCCATGGGCGGGCTGGCGCTGACCATGAGCACCGGCATCGGCGCGCCCATCCCCGGCCCCTATCTGCTCGCCAGCGTCGCCGCGGTCGTGCTGGGCGGCGTGGCGCTCGGCGGCGGCAAGGGCGGCCTGCTCGGCCCCATCGTCGCCGTCTTCGTGCTGCGCCTGGTGCGCACCGATCTCACCTTGCTCGCCATCGACCCCAACGTCACCGCCATCATCGAAGGCCTGATCATGGTCGCCGTGGTGATGTTCGGCGCGTTTATTACGATGAGGGAGCGGCAATGATGAGTGGACATGAATTGACGCGCAGCGCTCTACGGCGCCCCCCTCTGTCCTGCCGGACATCTCCCCCTCAAGGGGGGAGATTGGCGGCTTTGGCGCCTCGCTCATTCTTGCAACGCCGACTATTGGCGAAAGCCGTCACGACATCCAATCTCCCCACTAGAGGGGGAGATGGCCGGCAGGCCAGAGGGGGGCGCCGTAGGGCACTACCCTCGCAGAACACCACCCCATCGCGAGCAGGAGCCGCGCCATGAGCACCACCGCGATCACGCCCGTTCCCTTCGGCCGCCGCCTGAAGCGTTTCATGGCCGACCGGCCCCTCATCCCGCTGATCATCCTGCTGGTCATCCTGGTGGTGATCCTGCAGATCCTGCGCCCCGGCATCGTCAACGAGCGCTGGATCGCCAACACGATCAAATTCGCCATACCGCTGGCGATCCTCGCCGGCTGCCAGACCATGACCATGCTGACCGGCGGCATCGACCTTTCGGTCGGCACGGTGGCGACGATGAGCGCCTTCGTCATGGCGACGCAAGTCATCAACCAGGACCCGGCGGTGGTTTTCCTGCTGGCGATGCTGCCGGCGGTGCTGATCGGCCTCGTCAACGGCATCGGCGTCGGCGTGTTCCGCGTCCACCCGCTGATCATGACGCTGGGCACCAGCCTGATCGGCACCGGCTGCCTGCAGGTCTATCAGCGCACGGTGATCGCGTCGGGCGCCAAAATCCCCGACTTCCTCGCCTGGCTCGGCACCGGCGTCACCTCCGGCTTTCCCAACGCCCTGCTGCTGTTCGTGCCGCTGGCCGCCCTCATCGTCTTCACGCTCGCCCGCACCGGTTTCGGCCGCCTGCTCTACGCCGTCGGCGACAATGAGCGCGCGACCCGCCTCTCCGGCGTCCAGTACTGGCAGGTCATAACAGCGCTCTACATCTCCTCCAGCATGCTCGCCGGCATCACCGGCCTGCTCTATATCGGCCTGATCAAGGCCCCTTCGCTCTCGCTCGCCGAGCCGCTGGTGCTGCCTTCGGTGGCGGCGGCCGTCATCGGCGGTACCTCGATCTTCGGCGGCCGCGGCGGCTACACCGGCACCATCATCGGCGCGCTGATCCTCACCGTGCTGACCACGCTGCTCACCATCTTGCAAATGCCGGAAGGTGCGAGGCGGATATTGTTTGGGCTGATCGTGCTGTTCGTGACGGCGGCGTATTTGCGGATTATCGAGGAGCGGTAGCGGCATATCCGGGCCGCTCGACAATAATCGCCGCAGGCGACAAGGGACATGCCATCATGGACAAGATCATCCTGGACTGCGATCCCGGGCACGACGACGCCATCGCCATCCTGCTCGCGGCCGGCAACCCGAATATCGACCTCCTCGGCATCACGACGGTTTCGGGAAACCACAATGTCGAGAACACCACGCGCAATGCCTTGGCCGTATGCACTGCCTACGGCATCAAGGTGCCGGTGGCGAAGGGCTCACCCGGCCCGCTCATCGGCGACCAGGTGCTGGCCGTCGAAATCCATGGCGATACTGGGCTCGACGGCCCCGTCCTGCCGCCCGCCTCGTTCGAACTCGACAAGCGGCATGCCGCCGACTTCATCATCGACACGGTCATGGCGCACGAGCCGAAAACCATCACGCTGGTGCCGGTCGGTCCCTACACCAACATCGCGCTCGCCATCCGCAAGGAACCGCGCATCATCGGGCGGGTGAAGGGCGTCGTCGCGATGGGCGGAGCCTACACGCGCGGCAACATCACGCCAGCGGCGGAGTTCAACGTCTATGCCGACGCGGAGGCCGCCGACGTCGTGTTCCGCGCCGATTGGGACGTCACCATGGTCGGGCTCGACCTCACGCACCAGGCGCTGGCCACTCCGGACCTGCAAAACAGGGTGCGCGCGGTCGGCGGCCCGATTGCCAGGTTCATCCTCGATATCTGGGAGTTCATAGCGACCACGCATGGAGGCCTCCTGCAGATCGAGTATCCCGCCATCCATGATGCATGCTGCGTCGCGGCCATGATCGACCCGACCGTCTTCACCACCGAGAAGGCCGATATCCGCGTCGAGATTGCCGGCCGGTGGACCAAGGGCATGACGGTCTGCAATTTCGAGAAGATGGGCGGCATGCACCATTTCGGCGGCACGGCAAGCGAGCAGGTCGACTTCCGCCATACCGTGGCGATGAAGCTCGACCATCCGAAATTCTGCGACCTGATCGTCGATGCGCTCGAGCGCCTGACCAAAAGCAAGGCATGACGCCTCGCGTTGCCCGCAGACCTGGGCGGGTGACACGCAGCCCCCCGCGATATTCATAGGGATGAAGTGGCTCCCCAACAGTAAACCCGCCGTGCCATTTGCGGCGACGGCGGGCCGTCCCCTGCCGATGAGGGGCTAACTACCGGCATCACTCGATGATCTGCACGACTCTGCGTGTATCGGGGTCCACCAGGACCGCATGATCTCCGACGACGGTATATTTGTACCTGACGTCGGGGACGTCGATTGTGTGAAGCTCGACAGTGTCGGGGAGAGCGGAGCCGACGTTGAGTTCGACACCGAGCAGGCTGACCGATGCGAGCTTTTGTTTGTGGATGTATTCGCGAACGACCGTCTGCTGCTCAGGCTTGAGAACTACGACGTCTCCCGCGTAGGAAGCGCCAATTCCACCCACAAATGCGACTGCGGCGACTGCGCCGGCAAGATATCTTTTCATGACAAGTCCTTCTTTGTTGTGAATTGAGAAGCGAATGCCAGAACTATTCTGGCCTCTACTGCCGCCGCATCAGCCGCCATTGGCCGGTGCTGCGGGCTTCGCCGGCGCTGAAGTGGCCGGGGCTTCCACCTTTGGCGCTTCAACCTTCACGTTGATGTCCTTTCCACCGCCATGGATGTTGATAACACCGGTAAATATCAGCAGGACCACGATGGCGATGATTGCAAGAACAATAGCGACCGCAGTGCCGCCGCCACCTCCAGAATTAACAACAGTTGGGCCGTCAGCCATGGCTTTATCCTCTCCTATTCTTGAGTTGTCACCGATGAGCAACGACTTCCGCTGCATTGCGTTCCCCGGCAAGGCTTAGGTCCAGGAAATGATCCGACTGAAGTCTTATGGCGCAACCCAATGTCTTGCCCACACGTTACGATTGCCGGTCGCCCACCCTCACGGATGGAGTTGGACTGCCGGATATTTTGAGAGCGAGGCAACAGTGACATCAGCCCAGAGACCGATTACCCGCGACGATAGTCACCCCGCAAATGACAATGATGCTCAGGTTCCGGAAATGCCTCCGGTCCCGCACGTCTCTTTGAGTGACGACGCCAATATTGCCGATCTTGTCAGGCGAACCGAGCGCTTGGCCATTGCGGTTGTCGTGGGAATGGCGATCTGCCTGGCCCTTATCCCTGTGATCTATGTTGCCCTGACCTACGGAATATAGACCATATAATCCGGCGTCTTCCGCCTTTCGAGGCAGGCGCAATCTCTTCACCACCTGCTGTATCCATGCTTTGCTCCCAATATTTGCGCCTTGCTGCCGGACATGTTTTCCGCACGCCGTGGTCAACCCGGAGAAGCCTGGACTGAAAAAAGAACCCGCCCGGCGTTAACCGAAGACGGGCGCTCGCCGTTTATCAGTCCAATGAAGCAATCGACGCCTACCGACCTCCAATGGCCGAGAGCGTTCCACCGATGTGATGCTGTTGCGTCGATCTGCTCGGGCGCTCGTGCCGAGGCAGGGCTTGCGCCAATGAGTTTTGCTCTCCTGGGCTTCTGCGAATTCAGTCTTTCTTCCACGCCGCCAGCAGCGGGCCTTTGCTTCCGTAGACCGGGTCCTTGCGCGGCCGGCCGACCCTGGGGATCATCGCCACTGCCTTGGCGTGCTCGGCGGCGGTCGTACATTCGTCATAGGTGCCGGATGGCGGATAGGCGCCAACCACGAGAAAGTCGTCTGAGGCGGAGATGCGCTGATGCCCGGTGCCGGCTGGCAGAACCGCGACATCGCCGGCCTTCAGCGCCAGCGTTCGTCCCTTCTTGCCGCCGAACCGGACTTTCGCCGTACCGCGCGCCACGCCCAGCACTTCGTGGATGCGCGAATGGTAGTGGACATAGTCGTAGATGCCGTTGCGCCAGCTTTCCCCCCAGCCATTGGCCGAGAAAAGCTCCTCCATGACGGCCGCGGGATCGAAGTCCTCCGGTAGCGTGACAGCACCGCGATAAACCACCAGCGGCCAGGACGGATGGTTGGGCACCAGGCCATCATCCCCAAACCTGAACTCGTTCGATTTTCGTGGCCTGACAAGATCGGCCGCGTGTTGCCTGTCCGGTCTTGCGGCACCGGTCACCTGTTCGGCTGCTTTCTTGATGCTTTGCAGGATGCTCATGACGTCGCCTCGCCTCGGGGAACCCAACGCTGATCAACCTGCGTGGCCATCGCTTGGTTCCCGGCGCCCGCGAAGCCGGGAACCGATCGCCGCACATCGGACGGACCTGCCGCCTCACCCCGCATGCATCTCATTGCCCATCGCGGCGGCCGGCGAAACCGCGTCCGGCAGCAATATGTCGTTGCGGCGTGCGAAGGTGACCAGCGTCGCCCGCACCGTCTCCGGGTCGATCTCACCGGCGATGCCCGCCTTGCAGGCATTGAGAGCGATGGCATGGGCGCCGTTGCGGCTGACGGCGGGCCAGTCCTGCAACAGCACGTAGGCTTCCATCACGCTTTCGATCTTCCTCGGAAAGCCCATTCCGACCAGAAGGGTGACCGGTTCTTCAAACTGCCCGCGATTCATGGCTTGTGCCTCCTTTCGATTGTGCAGGCCCTGCGGCGGACCGAATACCGGAAAGCGCCGCCGCGGACAGGGTGATTGGCCGCCTTTTGGCGTTCAGCCGCTAGCCGATGTCTCGGACTCCTCCGACACCTGTTTCGCCGCCAGGAACATCAGGGTCGCGGCAGCGGTGCGCCGCTTCCAGCCGGCGGCTTCAGCCATGTCGAGCAGTCCCGCCAGCAGCGGCTTCAGCACGCTGCGGCATTCGGTTTCATAGGCCAGGAACTCCTTTGCCTGATGTGTCGGCGCGGGCACGGGCCCAAGGCCAGCCATTGCATCCATGTCTCTCTCCCTCAACTGATGCCCGCTCCCTGTCGAGGGAGCGGGCGGACTGACCGGGACCTTAGAAGTCCATCCCGGCGCCGGCCGGCATCGCCGGAGCGGCGGCTTCCTTCTTCGGCTTCTCGGCCACCATCGCCTCGGTGGTCACCAACAGGCCGGCAACCGACGCGGCATCCTGCAGCGCCGTGCGCACCACCTTGGCCGGATCGATCACACCCTGGCCATAGAGATCGCCGAACTCATTGGTCTGGGCGTTCCAGCCCCAGCCGAATTCGCTCTTCTCGCGCAGCTTGCCGACGATGATCGAGCCTTCCGCGCCAGCATTTTCGGCAATCTGGCGAACGGGCGTCTCGATGGCGCGGCGCACGATCTCGACGCCGGTCTTCTGGTCGGCATTGTCCGTCTGGACGGCATCGAGCGCCTTGCTGGCCCGAAGCAGCGCGACGCCGCCACCGGGCAGCACGCCTTCTTCGACGGCCGCGCGGGTCGCGTGCAGGGCATCGTCGACGCGGTCCTTGCGCTCCTTGACCTCGACCTCGGTCGAGCCGCCGACGCGGATCACCGCGACACCGCCGGCGAGCTTGGCCAGCCGCTCCTGCAGCTTCTCGCGGTCATAGTCCGAGGTGGTCTCCTCGATCTGGGCCTTGATTTGCGCGACGCGGCTCTGGATCTCTTCCTTGCGCCCGACGCCGTCGACGATGGTGGTGTTTTCCTTTTCGATCACCACCTTCTTGGCGCGGCCCAGCATCTCCAGCGTCACATTCTCGAGCTTGATGCCGAGATCTTCCGAGATCGCCGTGCCGCCGGTGAGGATGGCGATATCCTCCAGCATGGCCTTGCGGCGATCGCCGAAGCCCGGCGCCTTGACGGCCGCGACCTTGAGGCCGCCGCGCAGCTTGTTGACGACCAGCGTCGCCAGCGCCTCGCCCTCGACATCCTCAGCGATGATCAGCAGCGGCTTGCCCGACTGCACCACCGCTTCCAGCACCGGAAGCAACGCCTGCAGGTTGGAGAGCTTCTTTTCATGGATCAGCACGTAGGGCTCTTCGAGTTCGACGCGCATCTTGTCCTGGTTGGTGACGAAATAGGGCGAGAGATAGCCGCGGTCGAACTGCATGCCCTCGACGACTTCGAGTTCGGTCTCGGCGGTCTTGGCTTCCTCCACGGTGATGACACCTTCATTGCCGACCTTCTCCATCGCCTCGGCGAGGAAGCGGCCGATCTCGGCGTCGCCATTGGCGGAGATGGTGCCGACCTGCGCGATCTCGTCGTTGTGGGTCACCTTGCGGGCGTTGGCCTTCAACTCGGCCACGACAGCCTCCACCGCCTTGTCGATGCCGCGCTTCAGGTCCATCGGGTTCATGCCCGAGGCAACGGCCTTGGCGCCTTCCTTGACGATCGCCTGAGCCAGAACGGTCGCGGTCGTGGTGCCGTCGCCGGCAATGTCACTGGTCTTGGACGCGACTTCGCGCACCATCTGCGCGCCCATGTTCTCGAATTTGTCCTCGAGTTCGATTTCCTTGGCGACGGTGACGCCGTCCTTGGTAATGCGTGGCGCGCCGAACGACTTGTCGATGACGACATTGCGCCCCTTGGGGCCGAGCGTCACCTTCACCGCATTGGCCAGAATATCGACGCCGCGCAACATCTTCTCGCGCGCTTCGGTATGGAATTTTACCTCTTTGGCAGCCATTGGATCACTCCTCTATCTAGGCAGCATTCGTTGACTGGTGGATTTTCGAAGAACCCGTCAGGCGGCCTTCTTCACTTGCGCGGTCTGTTCGATCACGCCCATCACGTCGCTTTCCTTCATGATGAGCAGGTCCTCGCCATTGAGCTTGATCTCGGTGCCGGACCATTTGCCGAACAGGATACGGTCACCGACCCTGACATCCAGTTCGGTCAGCTTGCCGCTGTCGTCACGCGCGCCGGGACCGACGGCGATGACTTCGCCTTCCTGCGGTTTTTCCTTGGCGGTATCGGGAATGATGATGCCGCCGGAGGTCTTTTCCTCGGCCTCGATGCGGCGGACCAGGATACGGTCATGCAATGGACGGAACGCCATGTCGTTCTCCTCTTGGGACAAACAGGTTTGAGGTTCCTCCGCACCGGACCGGCAATTGGACCGGCGCGGGGTGCGGCGACCCTTTGTCAGGCATCGCGCGCGCATATCGAGCTAGTCTTGCCATTTTTGGGTTTCAAGAGGTCGGCCAAAAAATTTTAGCACTCACCCTGAGAGAGTGCCAACCGGCTGTTATCGCGTGGTTATTCTGCCTCGCGCCGGGAGCTGCCGCTTGAAGTTCCGCCGCGGTCCAACAAAATATCCGCGGCCGGCGCAATCGCGGGCGCCGGAACCGCTCGCCCGCTCAGGGAGTTGGTTGAAGACGGCCGCCGAAAGGAGACATGAATGGTTGAAAATGTCAGCAAGGAGTTCCGCCTCCAGATGGAAGGCTATGGCCTGACCACGGCTCAGATTCATTATCATCTGCCCGACCATCCGAGCCTGCTGCAGCTTTATGTCTGGCAGGACTACGACCTGGCGCCGGAGTTCCCCGAACTCAAGGGGTTCCTCTCCTATTGGGAGCGCGAACTCGAGGGACCGCTTCACTCCGTCCGCGTCGCCCACCACCGGCTGATCACCCCATCGGAATGGCGAGCCATCGAAGGCGTCATCACCATCCAGTAAAGCGTCCTCGACGGCTGGCTCTCACCGGAAACAGATAAGCGACCGGCCGGTCTTGCCAGGATGCCTGCGGCCCGAGGTTGAAAACTTCATAGCTCTCTCACAGGGCCAGGCTCCCCTGCTCCGCCTCCTCGGCGTTGGGGTCGCCCGGCGCCGTTGCCCAGGCGAGTTCGACCAGCGTCACGGTGCGCCGGCCGGCGCCGTCGAACTGGCAGACGATGAGACCCTGCTCCTCGATATAGGTGAGCAGCCGCCGGGCCCGGCGCATGGAGTGCGAGCCATAGGCGCGGGCGATCGCGCCATCGCTCGGGCACGGCCAGCCCTCCTTCGCCGCGCGCGCGATCATCATGAACACGCCCTGCATGTCCTCCGGCAGCAGAGAGGCGCGCACCGAGACGTCGCGCCACACATCGTCCTCGCTAGTTTCAGACCCCAGCCCGGCACGGGCGCGCGTCAACATGCGGCGGAATGCGGGCAGATCAGGCACGACCGAGGCGAGACCCTCGATGCGGCAGCGTACGACGAACTCCTGGTAGAGCACGCCGATCACGCGGAAGCCTGCGTCAGGTTGTGCAAGAATAGCGCGCAGCACCCGGTCCACGCGCTCGCGCCGCTCCGCCAGATCCTCGGCGCTGATTTGCGGCTCCGCCGGTTCGGGGCGGATGTCGCGCGGCGCCGATTTCGCCGCCATCAGCTGCTCCAGCAGGTCCGGCGACGCCACCCGGCGTGGCGCGCGCATCGTCTCCGGCGGCGGGGCGGCCAGGATGATGGCGCGGGCATCCTCGAGCCCCGCCTCCGGCAGCGGCATCAGCCTGGGCGTGCCGTTGCGCGGGCTGGTGTCGGTCGGGCCGATGCGCAGGCCGAGCGGCCGCCGCGACAGCGCCGGCCCCAGCGCCATGAACTGCCCGCGCTCCAGATCGCGAAAGGCTTCCGCCTGCCGCCGCTCCATGCCCAGGAGATCGGCGGCGCGCGCCATGTCGATATCGAGGAAGGTGCGGCCCATGAGGAAGTTGGAGGCTTCCGCCGCGACGTTCTTGGCGAGCTTGGCAAGCCGCTGCGTGGCGATGATGCCAGCCAGCCCCCGCTTGCGGCCCCGGCACATCAGGTTGGTCATGGCGCCGAGCGAAAGCTTGCGCGCCTCGTCCGACACCTCGCCGGCCACCGCCGGCGCGAAAAGCTGAGCTTCGTCGACCACCACCAGCATCGGGTACCAGTGGTCGCGCGCGACCTCGAACAGCCCGCCGAGAAAGGCGGCGGCCCGCCGCATCTGGTTCTCGGCATCGAGCCCTTCCAGGTTGAGCACGGTCGAGACGCGATGGATACGCGCCCGCTCGCCGGCCGCCTGCAGCCCGCGCTCGGTATGCTCCTCGGCATCTATCACCAGATGGCCGTAGCGTTCGCCCAGCGAAACGAAGTCGCCTTCGGGGTCGATGATGGTCTGCTGCACCCAAGGCGCGCTCTGCTCCAGGAGCCGCCGCAACAAATGCGACTTGCCGGAGCCCGAATTGCCCTGCACCAGAAGGCGGGTCGCCAGCAATTCCTCGAGATCGAGCTTCGCCGGGTCGCCCGCCGTGGTGTGTCCCATCTCGATCGCAACGGTCATGCCAGACTCATCAGCTCCTTCGCAGACGGGCTTATCAACCCGATCGCGGCCCGTCGAGCGTGGGATGGCCGGCGATTCGCGTTGCGCACAGCCGAGAGAACGACGACGTGGCCGCGATGGGGACGGCCGAGACCGGCGGCCCGGCTGCCGTTTACAGCCCTGACCTGTGGATAGTAACCACTTGTTCACCATGGGCTGGTGTTCCGATTGCGGACACCAGGCATCCGCCTAACCTGACCCTGCATCGTGCCCCAACGTGATGCACCCAACGCCCCCAAATGGCGGCCGGCGTCTTCAAGTTTCTCTCCAAATGTATACGCCGGTCGCCACCCCTTTCGGTTACAGCCTCGGTGCCGCCTCATGCGGCTCGATCTGTCCTGGGACTGGCGGCAATCGCGGCGCTTCCAGACCCTCGAAGGGATCACGCCAAGCGTCGATGGCTTCAAGCCGCCCGTACCAGCGGGTGAGCGCGGGATAATCACCAAGCGGCAGCCCAGCGACGTCGTTGAACGGCAAGAACGTCGCCATGCGGAAGTCGGCATAGGAGACTGAATTGCCGACCAGCCATGGCTGGTCGACAAGCACCGCCTCCAGGATCGCGGCGGCCTTGGGGAATTCTGCAAGTCCCTCCGCGACTTTTTCCCGATCGATCGGCCCGATGTGATAGCGCTGCTTGGTGCCGCGCTCGAAATGCACCATGTCGCAGGCCCGCACGAAATTCTCCTTGCCCCAGCTCAGCCAGCGGATCATGTCGGGCTCATCCTCGCCGGTGCGCCAAAAATCCGAACCCATGTCGCGCGACAACCGGCAGGCTATGGCGTCGGCCTCCCAAAGGCTGCCGCCCGGCCACGCCAGTATGGGGAGGGAAAGGTTAGGATTGAGCGGCCGGAATCGCTCCCCTTGCCCCGGCGCGAACGGCGACGCGAATTCGAAGGTCACTTTCGCCCCGAGATGACGCGCCACCGCGACCCCCAGGCGCGGATTGGGGTTGCGGCTGAAGTACAGTTTTGTTTCCACCCCAGCCGGCGTCGGCTCGGCCTTGTCCCTCATGAATGCCTCTCCTTGTTCCGGCGACCATCGCCAGATCAAGGACGGATGCGGCTGGTGCAATCCTACAAATCTTACATTTCCCGCGGACCGGGCGGAACGAGCAGCCCATCGAAACAGGAAGGGTCGTGCAAAGTTTGGGTTGACCGCCTCCGACGGCGAGGCGACACTTCATCCCACAGCAAGGCAGGAGGAAAACGATGGATGAGCCCGACCGCTGGCGCCACATGTCCAGCGCGCCAAAAGACGGCAGCCGGATACTCGTTACGGTCCGCCCGTCCGAACAGGGGCCAGCGGAAGTCGACCTCGCCTACTGGTCACGCGCCGATCAGTTCGGCGAGGAAGGCTGGCGCGCCTCCGATTCCTCGCCCGGCCGCGTCGTCGAATACGCCGAGCCGGAGCTGAAGTGCTGGATGCCGATGCCCTCGGCCAATCTCAGCCGGGGCGCCTCGATGCCGGCGCCATGGGAAGGCGACGACGCGCAACAGCTGGACGGCTCGGGGATTTAACGCCGCTTGGCACGTTCAGAACAAAAAGGAAGCCGTCGCCGGATTCGGCCCGTTGCGGCCGTCGGCCGCATCCATGCCGCCGATCGTCTCCAGGTCCTGCGCGTCCAGTTCGAAATCGAAGACGTCGAAATTGGCCGCGATACGGTCCTGGCGGACCGATTTCGGGATGACGATCAGCCCTTGCTGGAGATGCCAGCGGATCATCGTCTGCGCGGCGGACTTGCCGTGTTTGCGGGCAATGCCTGATATGGTCGGATCGCTCAGCAGGCGGCCGCTGCCCAACGGACTCCAGCTTTCCGTATGAATGTCGTGCCGGGCGTGAAACTCCCTGAGCGCGCGCTGCTGGAAGCGCGGATGCAACTCGACCTGGTTGACGACTGGTGTCACGCCCGTCTCGCCGATGATGCGTTCCAGATGATCAGGATTGAAATTCGAGACGCCGATCGACTTGATGCGGCCGGCCTGCTTCAGTTCGACAAGCGTCTTCCACGCCTCGACATATTTGTCCTGGCTGGGCACCGGCCAATGGATCAGGAACAGGTCGAGCTGCTCGACGCCGAGCTTCTGCATCGTGTCGTCGAAGGCACGAAGCGCCGCATCGCGCTGGTGGGCGCCGTTGCGCAGCTTCGAGGTGATGAACAACTCACTTGCCGGCACGCCGGCGGCGCGGATCGCCTCGCCGACGCCTTCCTCGTTCTGATAGCCCTCGGCAGTGTCGATCAGCCGGTAACCGGCCGCGATCGCCCAGCCCACTACCTGCGCGGTGATGTCGTGATCGACCTGCCACACGCCAAGGCCAAGCTGGGGAATGGCGGCGCCGTCGTTCAACGTGATCTGTTCGGGCATGATCTGGTCCTTTTGCAGGGGGATGGTCCAGCCTATCTATGCCCGACATCGCGCAACGGCCAGTCGCCAAGGGAAAATTCGCGGTCCCTATTTCGGCCGGCGCACCGCCCGCACCACGCCGGCGTTTCCGCTGCCGCAGAAGAGGCGGTCGCCGCCATCGGACTCCAGCCCCGAGACGCCCATGCCGGCAGGCATGTCGAGCTTTTCCAGGACCTTGCCCGTCCGTGGGTCGACGCGGCGCAGATCGCTTTCGTCGCCCTCCCAGGTGGCGTGCCACAATTCGCCCTCGACCCAGGTCACCCCGGTGACGAAACGGTTGGATTCGATGGTGCGCAGGATCGCCCCGGTCTCGGGATCGATCTGGTGGATCTTGCGCTCCCGGTGCTGCCCGACCCACAGCGTGCCTTCAGCCCAGGTCAAACCGGAATCGCCGCCGTTGCCGGGTGCCGGAATGGTGGAAAGCACCTCGCCCGTGTCGGGATCGATCTTCTGAATGCGGTCCTTGGCGAGCTGGAAGAAATGCCGGCCGTCATAGGCGGTGCCGGCGTGAGCCGCGACATCGATCGAACGCAATGCCTGCCCGCTCTCCGGATCGAAGGCGTTAAGCCTGTCGCCCGAGGCGAACCAGACGTTCTTGCCGTCAAAGCTCACCCCGGCCACCGTCTTGGCACCGGGAAAGGGTCCATATTCCCTCAAGATTTCGGCCGCTGAATGTTTCATTTCTTGATCCTTTAGTGTGGTCGTCATCCCGCTGACCTTTGCAGGCCGGCATCACCTGAATATCAACACACTTAGCCGTTTGGCAGCGGCGCCGGGAGTAACAAGGTGGTCGTGAAACCCGCCACCGGCGGCGTCATCCAGCGGCGCGCCCGGCCATGGCCGAAGGACTGGACCTTACCGGCCTCGGCAAGCGGCTCGAGCGCCCGTTGCACGCTGCGCTGGCCGGTTCCAAGCGCCAGCGCCAGGGCCGAACTCGACCAGGCCTCGCCGTCGGCCAGCAAGGCCAGCACGGCCGCGTGCCGCTCCTCGATCGGCCTCGCCAGCACCATCACCGCGCGCGCCTGGCGCGGCGCCAGCGTGAAGCCATGCTTGGTGGCGCTGATGCCGGCCAGCGCGCGAAGCTCTGCACGCAGCCGCCCGATCTCGACGCGCAGGCGCGCGCGATGCGATTCATCGGCATGCCTGCCGCCGAAGGCCCGCGCCACGAGGTCGCCCCGCGACACATCCCCCGGCCAGGCTTCGGCGAGCGTCCGCGCCAAGGCGAACAGCACAGGCCGGCTTGCCAGCGAAACCGTGGTCCGCCCAACCCGCACGGCGTAGCGGAAGGCATCGACGACCAGCGCCGGCGATCCCTGCAGCGCCTCGACCTCTTCGAGCAGCAGCGGCTGCTCCCTGCCCTGCGCGATCAATCGCGCCGCGGGTGTTTCCAGTGCCTGCCATGCGCTGTCGACCTCCGCGATGAGGCCGGGAATGCCGGCGTTGCGGGCGGCATGGCGCGCCCACTCCAGCGCCGCGCGTGCCGGCCGGGTCCGCAGGCGCCGCATGGCGATGCCGGCGACGGCGAGCTCGTGCGCGGCCCTGGCCGCCGGCGGAAGCGGCGCCGGGTCGAGCCCGGCCAGCACATGCTCGGCCTCGTCGAGGCGGCCGATCAGCAGCAACCGCCGCACCTTGAGGTGGCCGGCATGCGCCGCGTTCAACCGGTCTCCATGCTTTTCCAGCGCCGTGCGGGCCGCGTCGAGCGCCTTGGCCGGCCAACCGAGATCACGCGAGACCAGCGCGATCTCGGCCTCGGCGACGACGCATCTGGCGCGCGCGACCGCCTCTTTCGGGCTGAAGGCGCGCACGGCCCGCCGCAACAGGAGCTTGGCGCGATCGAAGTCGCCGAGCTGCGCCATGGCGATGCCGCGCAGCGCCAGCGCCGGCGCATCCTCGCGCAGGGCGACGCGGTCGAGCGCCCCAAGCGGATCGCCGGCCGCCAGCGCCAGCGCTGCCGAGGTGATCAGCGAGTCCATTCAAATCCCGTCACACTTGTAACTCCCACCTCGGCACCGAGCCGCCCTAACTTACGTCAGTACCGTCAACCAGCAAGTCGGCCCAGCAAGTCGGCCCAGCAAGTCGGCAATGACGGCACGCACAGGAGATACAAAAGATGCCTGCTTCCACCGACCTCGACCTCGACACGGCCAATGATACGGCCAAGCACGTAGCACGCCACCCCTGCTGCGCCGGACCGGATCTCTTGGGTTCCGCCGCGCCCGCAGCACCCCGACCTGCCCAGGCAACACCACACCGCAACGACGCCACGACTGGCAAAGGAGAAGACCAATGACCATGACGATGAAGACCCCGCCGATCGTTTCACGGCAAGATTGGGAAGCCGCGCACCAAAAGATGCTGGTGAAGGAGAAGGCAACGATGCGCGCCAGGGACGCGCTGTCGGCCGAACGCCGGCGCATGCCATGGACGGAAGTGGACAAGGCTTATGTCTTCGAGGGTCCCGACGGCAAGGTGAGCCTGCTCGACCTTTTCGAAGGCCGCCGCCAGCTGATCGTCTACCGCGCCTTCTTCGAACCTGGCGTCTATGGCTGGCCGGAGCACGCCTGCCGTG
Source organism: Mesorhizobium sp. B2-3-13 (assembly GCF_006442195.1). Lineage (NCBI taxonomy): Bacteria > Pseudomonadati > Pseudomonadota > Alphaproteobacteria > Hyphomicrobiales > Phyllobacteriaceae > Mesorhizobium > Mesorhizobium sp. B2-3-13. The sequence goes on along the minus strand of NZ_VFVQ01000023.1, from coordinate 33,423 downwards.
GCTGCTCGCTCGGCGCCGACCAGGTCGGCCACCTCGCCCATCTCAACGCCCGCAACACCACGCTTGCCTATGCCTCGCGCGCGCCGCAGGCCGACATTGCGCGGCTGAAGCAACGGATGGGCTGGGAGATGCCCTGGTACACGATCACCGACAGCTTCGACAAGGATTTCGGCGTCGACGAATGGCACGGCCACAACGTGTTCATTCATGATGGCGACCGCATCTTCCGCACCTATTTCATCAACAACCGCGGCGACGAGGCGTTGGGCACCGTCTGGAGCTATCTCGACGTCACACCGCTCGGCCGCCAGGAGGTCTGGGAAGACTCGCCCGAAGGCTACCCGCAGACCCCGCTCTACAGCTGGTGGAACTGGCACGACAACTACGAAGCCGGAGCCGACAAGAAATGGGCCGAAGTGTCCGCCGCCGGCGAAGCCGCGTTCCGCGACAAGGCCAACCAGTAACCGGCGCAGGCCTGTCCAGCCTGGGTTCCTCTCCCGCCTCCGGCAGGGGCTGAGGAACCCAGGTCCTGACGGCTCGCAACCATCAAGGACAACGACCATGAGCGATATCCAATCCGGCATCGGCAGCGCCACCCCCGAAAATGCCGCCCCTCGTGGCATCGCCGACTGGCTGTGCCTGGCAGCAGCGCCCACCTTCGCACTGATGGCGCTGTTTTCCCGCCTTCAAGGCGGCGACGGGACCATGCCATGCATGGGCGCGTCGCCGCTGGCCGGACCAATCCTGACCGGAATGCCCGCCATGTACCTGCTGATGAGCGCTTTCCACCTGGCTCCCTGGCTGCGGGTGATCTCCCGCCGGTAGGCGCCCGCTTCCGCCTCACATGGCGATGTCGTTGACCGGCAGCAAGGGCTTGGGAAGGTCGCTCTCGCCGAGCCCGGCGCGCATCTCGATCTCGATGTCGCGGCAGATTTGCGAGATCGGCACATCGTTGGCATTGCCCTCGAAAGGGTTGGCGCTGCTCTCGCCGACCTGGTCGAGGGACATGTAGGCCCAGCCCAGCAACGTGCTGAACGGGATTGTCAGCCAGATGGCGATCGAACCGAGCATGCCGTCCGGTTTGCCCATGTCGGCGAACACCGGAACCACGCCGAACGGCAGCAGCGTGCAGAAGATCATCACGAACATGGAACTGACGATGGCGTATTGCCGGGGATAGGGATTGTTCTTGATACGGTCGCAGCGCGCCTGCTGATCGTGGAAGTCGCGGATCAGCTTGGTCAGTTCGACATAGACCTGCGCCGGAACCTTGGCGTCCTTGAGCAGCCCGTTGACCTGGACCGACTGCAATTCGAGCAAGGCAATCGCCGGACGAGGCGATTTCAGGACATCAACGGTCTGGTCGCCCAGCAGCGGGCGCAATTCGTCGGCGATCGAGCCCCCGTCCTCCTGGATGTGGTAACGCCGCCGGTATTCGATATTGGCGGCCTTCCCCATCGATTCCCACGGCATCGGCCGCCGCAGCGCGTATCGCAGCGCCGTCATCCATGCGATGTGGCGGTAGATGAGCTTCCGAGCCGTCGGCGCATCGAGGAAGTCCCGGCAGAAATTGGACCACATCCGGCTGCTGGCCGTGATCTGCGTGAAAGCCTGCAGCGCCTCACCGCTGCGGGTGAGCACCTGCGAATTCTTGAAGCCGGCGACGAGCGACACCGTGGTGCCGAGCACCAGCACCACCGACCATGGCACGGAGAACCCGGCAATGCCCGGAAAGCGGTAGGCCGCCACGGCCAGCCCGCTCACCACCACCATGTAGAGCACGCTGCGCCGCGACCACAGCGCGAAATCGATCACCTTGTAGGAACGGCCTACATACATTGAATGCCCCTCAAATCATTCTGTCGCGCACGGTTGCGCGGCCATTATCCCCGTTCACCCAGCCTTCCCCGCCCCGAACCGCAAGCCGTCCATCAACAGCTTGACTAGCCGGCGCGAGCGGTCGCGCCACTCAGGCGTGTCGGGTGCCGAGTAGATGCCGCCGAGCGCATGCAGCACATCGGAGGCATCGACGTCGCCGCGGATCGTGCCGTCGGCCACCGCCGCCTCGACCAGTTGCCGCAAGGCCTGCGAAACCCTACCCGACGTGTCGGAGAACAGCCTCGAATTGGTGGTGAACAGGATGCGCAGGCTGGTCGCCAGGCCGCGCTTGGTGGCGATATAGTCGACGAAGCGGCGCATCCACTCTTCCAGAGCAACATCGGAGGGATGTTTTGCCGCAAGCTCGCCGGCCGCCGCGCATAGCGCCTCCGCCTCGCGGCGGTAGACCACCTCGACCAGATGTTCGCGCGTCGGGAAATGCCGGTAGAGCGTGCCGATACCGACGCCGGCGCGGCGCGCGATCTCCTCCAGCGAGGCATCGATGCCGCGCTCGGCAAATACGGCCGCCGCGACCTCGGCCAGCCGGTCGCGGTTGCGCTGGGCATCCGCGCGCAGCGGTTTGTCGGCGGCGGCGGGTTTTTGGTCGACAGTTGTAACGGGCTCAAAAGCCAATTTTTTTCTCCACCAGGGATATGGGGGCTTGAACCATGCCCGGCCAGTCCCCACGTAAATAAACGGAGGCGCCTCCGTTTTAGTGGAGCACCTTTATCATATAATCACGGAGCCCGGTATGTCACGTCTTTCGAAGCTCCAAGCTGTCACCTTCCCTACCCGCGGCGGATTGGCTGCCGCCTGACCTTGTCCTTCCCCTCCCAAGCGCCAGATCATCCCCCTCAGCGTCAAGCAACTGGAGCCAGACGCCCATGACCACCCTTCCCATCTCGCTTACCGTCAATGGATACCGCCACGAACTCGAGGTCGACACCCGCGTCACCTTGCTCGACCTGCTGCGCGAGCGGCTTGAGCTCTCCGGCACCAAGAAAGGCTGCGACCGCGGCCAGTGCGGCGCCTGCACGGTGCTGGTCGACGGCAAGCGCATAAACTCCTGCCTCGCGCTGGCGGTCAGCCATGACGGCGCCGAGGTGCTGACCATCGAAGGCGTCGCCCACGGTGAAGAACTGCATCCGGTGCAGGCCGCCTTCATCGCCCATGACGGTTTCCAGTGCGGCTTCTGCACACCCGGCCAGATCATGAGCACGCTCGGCCTGATCGCCGAAGGACAGGCTGGAGACGATCCCGAGCGTATCCGCGAGGGGCTGAGCGGCAACATCTGCCGCTGCGCGGCCTATGGCGGCATCGTCGAGGCCGTTCTGGAGGCCCGGCAACAACTTGCCGGAACCGACCGGAGGACCGCGGCATGAGAGACTTCGATTTTGTCAGGCCGGCCACCATCTCCGACGCCATAGCGGCGGCGGCCGTACCGGGCTCGGCCTATCTCGCCGGCGGCACCAATCTGCTGGATCTGATGAAGGGCGGCATTACCAGCCCCGAACGGATCGTCGACATTACCCGGCTGCCGGAACTCAATCGCATCGAAACGCTCGATGATGGCGGCCTGCGCATCGGCGCGCTGGTCCGCAATGCCGATCTCGCACACGATCCGGCCTTCGCCAAGGCCTATCCGGCGGTGGCCGAGGCGCTGCTGTCGGGCGCCTCGGCGCAGCTTCGCAACGCCGCCACTGTTGGCGGCAATCTGTTGCAGCGCACGCGGTGCAGTTACTTCTATGACACCGCCAGCGCCTGCAACAGGCGCGAACCCGGTTCCGGCTGCTCGGCCCTTGGCGGCGAGAACCGCCTACATGCCATCCTGGGCTGGAGCGATGCCTGCATCGCCACCCATCCCTCCGACTTCTGCGTGCCCTTGGTGGCACTGGACGCCGTGGTCGAGATCGAGGGTAAGGAAGGCCGGCGCCATGTGACGCTGGAGGAATTTCACCGGCTTCCGGGCGACACCCCGCAGCGCGAGACCGTGCTGGAGCCGGGCGAGCTGATCGTTGCGGTGCGCCTGCCGGCGGAAGCAGCTTCCTTCGCCGCTCACGCCCGCTATCTGAAAGTGCGCGAACGCACCTCCTATGCCTTCGCGGTCGTTTCGGCGGCCGCGGCACTTTTCGTCGATCGCGGCAAGATCCGCGGTGCAAGGCTGGCGCTGGGCGTTGTGGCGGCCAAACCGTGGCGGGCGCGTTCGGCGGAAGCGGTGCTGCTTGGCGCCGATGCCGACGAGGCGAGCTTCGTTCGCGCCGCGGATGCCGCGTTGGCCGACGCCAGCCCCTCCGGCGACAACGCCTTCAAGATCGAGCTTGCCCGCCGCATTGTCGTCAGGGCGCTGATGGCCGCAAAGGCCGGAACACCCGAGCGGATGCCGGCTCTTCCTGCCTCCCCCTTTTCCTCCATTCCCGGAGTGCGCCATGACGCTTGAACTCAGCCTCAACCAGCAACCCGCCCATACGCGGCAGGGCTCCAGCATCGGCCAGCCGCTGACCCGCCGCGACGGATTCTTGAAAGTGACGGGGGCGGCGCGTTACGCCGCCGATAACCACCCGCCCGGCATGCTCTATGCCGTGCTCGCCGTCTCGAGCATCGCGCGCGGCCGGGTCGTGTCGCTGGATATCGAGGCGGCCAAGGCGCATTCGGGCGTGATCGAAGTGATGACGCCACTGAACCGGCCGGCGCTCGCCGTCGATCCGGATGCCAAGGACCATCCCTTCATGTTCCGGCTCGACCTGCTGCAGAACGATGGGGTTCGCTATCCCAACCAGAGCATCGCCGTGGTGATCGCGGAGACGCTGGAAGCGGCGACCGAAGGCGCGGCGCTGCTGTCGCCGCGCTATGAAACGCTGCCGGCGCGGGTCGGTCTCGATAGCGGCAAAAGCTTCGTGCCGCGCGGCGTTGGCGTCGGCAACCCGGCGGTGCAGGAGAAGGGCGATGTCGAGGCCGGCCTCGAATCGGCAAGAACGCGGATCGAGGCGGCTTACCAGACGCCGGCACAGTATCACAACGCCATGGAGCCCCACGCAATCGTCGCTGCCTGGGATGGCGACCAGCTGTCGATCGACACGCCGAGCCAGGGCCTTGCCATGGCGCAAGGGCGCATCGCCGGCCTGTTCGGCATCGCGCCGCGGAACGTCCACATCCGAAGCCCATTCCTGGGTGGCGGTTTCGGCTCCAAGGGCATGATCTCCGGGCCGCAAGTGCTCGGCATCCTGGCGGCGCGTCTCGTCGGCCGCCCGGTCAAGCTGGTGCTGCGGCGCGAGCAGATGTACGGCCCGGTCGGCCATCGCGCCCCGACCCGCCAGACATTGCGCATGGGCATGGATGGCGAAGGGCGGCTGACCGCGCTCTCCCATCACGCCAGGACCACATCGAGCACGTTCGACGATTTCTTCGAACCGGCGGCGGACGCCTCGCACACGCTCTATGCCAGTCCGGCCATCGCCACCTCGCACGATGCTGTGCGGCTCGACACCGGCACGCCGCTGTTCATGCGGGCGCCGGGCGAGGCCACCGGATCGATCGCGCTGGAAAGCGCTATAGACGAGGCAGCCCATGCCTGCGGCATGGACCCGCTGGAATTCCGGCTCAGGAACTATGCCGAAGTCGAGCCTATGACGGGCAAGCCGTTCTCCTCAAAGGCCCTGCGCGAATGTTACCAACAGGCGGCCGAAGCGTTTGGCTGGGCGAGCCGCCCGCTGCAGCCGCGGCGGATGCGCGACGCGGACGGTTTCCTTACCGGCTGGGGGATGGGCACGGCGACGTTCCCGGCGCTCATGTTCCAGGCCGAGGCACGCGCGGTGCTGAGGGCCGACGGCAGCGGCTTGATGGAGACCGGCGCTCAGGACATGGGCCAAGGCGCCTGGACGGCCTTTGCCCAGATTGCGGCAGACGGGCTGGGGCTCGACATCGACCAGGTCGATTTCAGGGCCGGCAGTTCCGACCTGCCCAATGCGGGCATCGCCGGCGGTTCGGGCCACACGGCGACGGCCGGCATGGCCATCCACAATGCGGGTGCGGCCGTCATCGCCAGGCTTGCCGATCTCGCCACGGGCAACGAAGCCTCGCCGCTGTTCGGCGCCGGCAATGAAGGTGTCCTGGCGCGCGGCGGACGCCTCTACCGCCGCGATGACGAGAGCCGCAGCGAAAACTATAGCGAGATCCTCGCCCGCGCGGGTCTTGCCGAGATCGAAGGCCATGGCAAAGGCGCGCCGGATCCGGCGTCGCAGGAGATCTACGCCAAGCACGCGCATGGGGCCGTGTTCGCCGAGGTGAAGATCGACCCGGATTTAGGCCAGATCCGCGTCACCCGGCTGGTCGGCGCATTCGCCGCCGGACGGGTCATCAATCCGCGGCTGGTGCGCAGCCAGTATTATGGCGGGATGATCTGGGGCGTTTCCTTCGCACTGCATGAGGAAGCCGTCACCGACCGACGCTCCGGCCGGATCCAGAATGCCAACCTCGCCGAATATCATGTCCCGGTGAATGCCGACGTGCCGTCGGTCGAGGCGCTGCTGGTTCACGAGGACGACCCTCATGTGAACGCACTCGGCATCAAGGGCGTCGGTGAAATCGGCATCACCGGCACGGCCGGCGCCGTGGCCAATGCGGTCTGGCACGCGACCGGCATGCGCCCGCGGCGCTTTCCGATCCGGATCGAGGACCTGCTGGGGTGAGGAGCGGTCCGTCCGAAGCAACGGTTGGACCCCCCTACCCTAACTCCAATTCATTCCCCCAAGCGTCAAGCAACTGGAGCCAGACGCCCATGACGAGCAAGACCACAATTCCTGTCCATCTCGATATCAACGGCCAGCGTCACACGCTGGAACTCGAACCGCGTGTCACGCTGCTCGACGCCTTGCGTGACAGGCTCGGCCTGACCGGCACCAAGAAGGGCTGCGACCATGGCCAGTGCGGCGCCTGCACCGTCCATGTCGACGGCGAGCGCGTGCTGGCCTGCCTGACATTGGCCGCACAGGCCGCAGGTCGCACCATCACCACTATAGAGGGGCTTGCACGGGAGGGCGAACTGCATCCCGTGCAGGCTGCCTTCCTCGAACAGGACGCCTTCCAGTGCGGCTATTGCACGCCAGGCCAGATCATGTCGGCGGTGGCCTGCATCCGTGAGGGCCATGCCGGCTCGGACGACGAAATCCGTGAATACATGGCCGGCAATCTCTGCCGCTGCGGCGCCTATCCGCACATCGTCGCCGCCGTGCGCCAGGCAGCGCTGGAGGCCGCGTCATGAGGGATTTTTCCTATCTTCGCGCCACTTCGGTCGACGCCGCCCGCCAGGCGGCCGCGCTCCCCGGCGCCATGCTGCTCGCCGGCGGCACCACGCTGATCGACCTCGCCAAATGCGGCGTCACCGAACCCGACACGCTGGTCGACATCACCCATCTCAAGGGACTGGACCGGATCGAGATCGGCGAGCGCGGCGCCATCATCGGCGCGCTCGCCAGGATGGGCCATGTCGCCGACGACGACGACATCAAGAGCCGCTTCCCCGCCATCTCCGAAGCGCTCTGGCAGGCAGCCTCGGCGCAGATCCGCAACATGGCGACCATAGGCGGCAATTTGATGCAGCGCACGCGCTGCCCCTATTTCCGCGATCCCTCGAACTTTTCGGCCTGCAACAAGCGTGTATCAGGCAGCGGCTGTTCGGCGATCGGCGGCGTCACCAGGGGCCATGCCGTGCTTGGCACCAGCGAGGCCTGCATCGCCATGTACCCAGGCGACCTCGCCACTGCGCTCGTCGCCTTCGACGCAACAGTTCATCTCGGCGATCGGCGCATCCGGGTCGATGACTTTTTCCTGTTGCCCGGCACGACGCCGGACAGGGAACACGCGATCGAGCCGGGGGAGATGATCACCGCCATCGAAATCCCCTCTTCCGCCGCTGCCCACCGCTCGACCTATCTGAAGGTCCGCGACCGGCAATCCTACGAGTTCGCCGCGGCCAGTGCCGCCGTCGGGCTCGAACTGGAATCCGACGGACGCACCATCCGCGACCTGCGCGTGGCGCTCGGTGGCGTCGCCACCAAGCCCTGGCGGGCGCGGGCCGTGGAAGCCGCGCTGAAAGGCAAGGTGCTGGAGCCCGAAGCTGTTCGCGCCGCCAGCCTGCTCGCCGTCGAAGGCGCCGTCGACCAAGGCGCCAACCACTACAAGATCGAGCTCGCGCCGCGCGTCGTCGCACGGGCTATTCTCAAGATGGGAGAAACGGCATGACCGTTCACAACATCAGACATGGCGATGCGTTCGACGGCGGCGCGGACGCGGTCGGCGGCCGGCTATCGCGCGTCGACGGTCCGGCCAAGATCACGGGTGCCGCCAAATACGCCGTCGAGCAGCAGCTCAAAGGCCTCGCCTACGCCGCACTGGTCGAAAGTACCATCGCGTCCGGCAAGGTGCGCGCCATCGACAGCAAGGCGGCCGAGGCAGCACCGGGCGTACTCAAGGTGCTGACCCCGGACACAATCATCAGCCTGAGAACCGCCTCGGACTGGTTCGGCACCCCGCCGCCCGACAAACCCTATTGCCCGCTGGCGCGCGACGTCACCTTCTCGGGCCAGCACGTCGCCGCCGTGATCGCCGAGACCTTCGAGCAGGCGGTCGCCGCGGCGGCCCTCGTCAAGGTCAGCTATGATGAGACGCCGGCAATCGTCGACCTCAGCGACGGCAAGGCCGGTGACGGCATTCCGGTCGATGCCATGACCAAGGAATGGGGCGACGCGTCCGCCGCCTTCGCCTCCGCCCCGGTGCGCATCTGCGCCGCCTATAACACGCCGCGCGAATACCAGGCGCCGATGGAACCGCATGGCCTGATCGCCCGCTGGGAGGGTGACCACCTCACCGTGTGGGAGCCGAGCCAATGGCTGGATGGCATGGCGCGCACCTATGCCGAATGGTTCGCCGTGCCGTTCGAGAATGTGCGGCTGGTGTCGCCCTATGTCGGTGGCGGCTTCGGTTCCAAGGCACTGGCGCTCAGCCATGGCGCGATTGCCGCGAGTGCCGCGAAAATGCTCGGCCGGCCGGTGCGGCTGGTGATGACGCGGCCGCAGACCTTCACCAGCTATGGCGGCCGCGCCGCAACCCGCCAGACGGTGACGATCGGCGCCGACCGTGACGGCATGATCCAGTCGATCGTGCATCGCGGCGTCAACGAAACCTCCATCGACGGCATGTGGGTCGAGCCGCTGGGTTCGGTCACCTCGATCATGTACGCGACGCCGAACTTCTCCTCGAAACAGAATGTCGTGCGGGTGAATTCGGTGGTGCCGGGCGCCATGCGCGCGCCGGGTGAAAACCCATCGGCCTTCGGCATCGAAAGCGCCATCGACGAGCTCGCCTACGAGGTCGGCATCGATCCGCTGGAAATCCGGCTGAAGAACTACGCCGAGCAGGACCCGCACGCGAAAAAAGCCTGGTCGACCAGACAGTTGCGCGAAGCTTTTGCAGCAGGCGCCGAACGCTTCGGATGGGCCAGGCGCGCACCTGAGCCGCGCTCGATGCGCGACGGCAACCAGCTGATCGGCTGGGGCGTCGCCGCCGGCACCTATCCGGTGCGGCGCGCCTATGGCGAAGCGACGGTGTGCATTCTGGCCGACGGCTCGGTCGAGGTCGAGAGCTCCTCGATCGACATGGGCCAGGGCACCTACACCATCCTGGCGCAGACCGCCGCCGAAACGGTTGGCGTGAGCGCAGACGACGTCGTGGTGAAGCTCGGCGATTCCCGGTTTCCCCGCGCCGGCGTCACTGGCGGCTCACGGCTGGCCGGCGTGATGACGGGCGCGGTCTACAAGGCGGCGACCTCGGCGCTCGACCAGCTGATCGGCTTGGCCATCAGCGATCCGCGCTCGCCCTTCCACACGCTGCAGGCCAACACTTTGGTCGTCGCCAATGGCCGCATCGGCTCGCCTCGCGGCGACGGTCCCGATGTCTCGATCGCCGAACTGCTCAAAAGCATCGGCCGCGACCGCATCGAGGCGACCGGCGACACCATGCCGGCCAATTCGACGGCAGAGGATCGCTACAAGAACTACACCACCATCGCCATGGCGCTACCGCACACCGAGGGCGACTATTCCCGCCACTCCTGGTGCGCGCATTTCGTCGAGGTGCGCGTCGACGAGGATTTCGGCACGGTGCGCGTATCGCGCGTGGTGTCGGCGTTGGATTCGGGCCGGCTCTACAATCCGAAGCTGGCCGAAAGCCAGTGGAAAGGCGGCATCATCATGGGTATCGGCCAGGCGCTGCTCGAAGAAGGCATCGTCGACCGCCGCCACGGCCGCATTGTCAACAACAACCTCGCCGACTATCTCGTCCCGACCAACGCCGACGTCCCCGACATCGAGGTGATCTCGGTCGGCATCCCCGACCTGCACTCCTCCGTGCTCGGCGGCAAGGGTGTCGGCGAACTGGCGATCGTCGGCATGGCGCCGGCCATCGCCAATGCCGTGTTCCACGCAACGGGCAAGCGGATCCGGGATCTGCCCATCACGTTGGAGAAGCTGATCTGAGGGCGGAACTGCCAATTTCCCCCTTGAGGGGGAGATCAGCTGCTTCACCACTCCAGCCCGAACACCAGCTTGCCGAAATGCAGGCCGCCGGCGGCCATGTGTGTGTAGGCTTCGCTCGCTTGATCAGGTGAAAACACCTTGTCGACAACCGGTTCGATCCTGGCAGCGCCGATGGCACGGACGGCGTCGAAAAGATCGGATACGGATCCGGTGTTGTTGCCGACCACCTTCAGCGCCTTGATGATGATCGGCAGCAGATTGATCGTGGCTTCCGCACCGGTGACGAAGCCGATGGTGAACAGCGTGCCGCCGGGCGCGGTGGCGTTGACGGCACGGGCGAAGGTGGCGGTTCCGCCGGTCTCGACGATGAGGTCGGCGCCGAGGCCGCCGGTCAGCTCCAGCACCTTGCCGTCCCAGTCTGATGTCGCGCGGTAATTGATGAGATGATCGGCGCCGAGCGCCTTCGCCCGCTCCAGCTTTTCGTCCGACGACGAGGTGATGATGACGGTGGCGCCGGCGGCTTTCGCGAGCTGCAGGGTGAAAATCGAGACGCCGCCAGTGCCAAGCAGCACCACGACCGAGCCCGGCCCGACATTGGCGGCGCGGATGGCGTTCCAGGCGGTGGTGCCGGCGATCGGCAGGGTCGACGCCGCCTCGAAGGAGAGATGCGCCGGGACCGCCACCAGCGAATTGGCCGGCAGCGCCACATATTCGGCCAGCGACCCCGGCATCGAGACGCCGCGCATCTGCGTCATCTCGTAAGGCCGGGGCGGCCCACCGATCCAGCGCGGCTTGGCATGCGCGACGACGCGATCGCCGATGGCGAATCTCGTAACGCCCTCGCCCAGCGCGACGATCTCGCCGGCGCTGTCGGCGACGGGGATGAGCGGGAAACTCGGTCCGGGATAATTGCCGCTCGCCACCGCCACATCGACGAAATTGAGGCTCGCCGCACGCTGGCGGATCAGCACCTCGCCGCGCTGCGGTTCGGGGGTTGCAACGGTGGCGGCGCGGAAGGCGTCCAGCCTGGGCTGGCTGAGTTCGATGGCTTTCATGGTTTCACTCCGGTGGACGATTTGTTCGATTGAGTGAACCTATTTGCTGCGCTATCTCTGGATAATCCTTGTTTTTTGCAATTGAGAACTGTGAACGATGCAGCAATCTCACGAACCCGCTGCCCTTGCCGAGATGGCCGCCTTCGCCGCTATCGCCGAGGCGCGCTCCTTCACCCGGGCGGCGGCACGTGTCGGGCGCGACGCGACCATCCTGTCGCGGCGCCTGCAATCGCTGGAGGCGCGGCTTGGGGTGAGGTTGCTCTCGCGCACGACACGCAGCGTGTCGCTGACCGAAGCGGGTGCCGAATTCCTGGTGCGTGTGCGCGCCATCCTCGCATCCGTCGACGAGGCTGAGGCCGTCGCGTCCGCGCATGCCGGGGGCGGCCCGCGCGGCGTGCTCAGGCTGGCGCTGCCCGGCACGTTCGGGCGCATGTGGATCGGGCCGCTGTTGCCTCGGTTCCTCGCCGAATTTCCCGATGTCCGCATCGAGGCCGAATTCTCCAACCGCTTCACCGATCTGGTCGCCGAGAATTTCGATGTGGCCGTGCGGCTGGGCAGCCTGGAGGATTCGCGCCTGGTGGCACGCAAGGTGGCGACGCGACGCCGGTTGCTCTGCGCCGCTCCATCCTATCTCGCCCGCAAGGGCAGGCCGGAGACACCCCAGGCGCTGCTCGACCACGCCTGCCTGGGCTTCTCGGGCTTCCAAACCTTTCCAGCCTGGGAGATGACCGACCGCGAGGGCCGGCGCGCACGCATCGAGGTTTCGGGGCCGTTGGTCACCGACGATGCCGAGGTGCTGGTCGACGCCGCCGTGCAAGGCGTCGGCTTGATGATGAGCACTGATTGGCTGGTCGGCCGCGAGCTTGCCGACGGACGGCTGGTGCCCGTGCTGGAGGAGTGGACGCTGGCGGACGAAGGCGCGGTCTACGTCGTCACGCCCTCGGCCAAGGGAAAAGCCGCCAAGACCCGCGCCTTCACAGACTGGATCGGCAAGCGCTTCGCGCCGGAGCCGCCCTGGCGGGGGTGAAGTTGAAGTGGCGGGACTGGCGAAGACGGAGATACAGCCAATCTCCCCCTCGTGGGCCCTCGTGGGGGAGATTGGCAGTTCCGCCGATGCCCTTTCCCTCACTTCCCGTGCCTCAGGAATTGGCTGAGCAAGTCCACCGGCAGCGGGAACACCACCGTGGATGAGCGCTCGCCGGCGATGTCGTGCAAGGCCTCGAAATAGCGCAGCTGCATGGCCTGCGGCTCGGCCGCCAGCATGCGGCCCGCCTCGACCAGTTTTGCCGCCGCCTGCTGCTCGCCTTCGGCATTGATCACCTTGGCGCGCCGCAGCCGCTCGGCCTCGGCCTGTTTGGCGATGGCGCGGACCATGTTCTCGTTGAGATCGACATGCTTGATCTCGACATTGGACACCTTGATGCCCCACGCATCGGTGCGCTGGTCGAGGATTTCCTGGATGTCGCTGTTGAGCTTGTCGCGCTCGGCCAGCATCTCGTCGAGCTCGTGCTTGCCGAGCACCGATCGCAGCGTGGTCTGCGCCAGCTGGTTGGTGGCGGCCATGTAGTCCTCGACCTGGATGACCGCCCGCTCGGCGTCGACGATGCGGAAATAAAGCACGGCATTGACCTTTACCGAGACGTTGTCGCGCGAAATCACATCCTGCGGCGGCACGTCCTGCACCACCACGCGCAGGTCGACCTTCACCATCTGCTGGACGAAGGGGATCAGAATGATGAGGCCGGGTCCCCTGACCCCGGTGAAGCGGCCGAGCGTGAAGACCACGCCGCGCTGATATTCCCTGAGGATGCGAATAGCCGCGGACAGGAACATGACCACAAGAAGCGCAAGCACCAGGTAGGCCACATAACCGATGTTCATTGCCTTGCTCCATTCCTTCCCGCGTCGCGCCGTCGCACGGTCAGCACGAGGTCGGCGATCTCGGTCACCTCGACGCTGTCGCCGGCCGCGACGGGTTCATCGGCCCTGGCCCGCCAGCGCTCACCCAAGGCCAGCACATGGCCCTCGCCGCCTTGCCAGTCGAGGATCTCGGCCGGCTGGCCGCGCATTGCTTCGCCGCCGACGCGCGGCGGCTTCCGGCGCGCCGCCCAGAGATAGGTGCCGCTCAGCAGCGCCAATCCAAGCGTCAGCGCGGCGGCGGGACCGATGACGGCCCATGACAGGGCAAAGCCCGGCCCCTCGACCCGCAGCAGCATGGCGGCACCGAACAGAAAGGCGGCCACGCCGCCGAGCCCGAGCACGACGGTGGGATTGAAGGCCTCGATGATCAGGAAAACGACGCCGAGCAGCATCAGGGCAAGGCCGGTATAGTTGATCGGCAGGAGATCGAGCGCATAGAGGCCGAGCACGAGGCAGGTGGTGCCGATGACGCCAGGCGCGACCGCGCCCGGGCTGGTGAACTCGAAGACAATGCCATAGACGCCGACCAGCATCAGGATGACGGCGGTGTTCGGATCGGTGATGACGGAAAGCAGCTGGATGAACCAGCCCGGCTCCAGCGTCTCGACCGGCAGCCCCTTCGTCGCCAGCACCACTTTCTTGCCCGCCACATCGACGGTGCGCCCATCGGCCAGTTGCAGCAGCTCGGTGGTGTCGCGGGCGACGAGATCGATCACATGTTCCTGTAATGCCGCATTGGCCGAAAGGCTCGCCGCTTCGCGCACGGCCTTCTCGCCCCAGTCGCCGTTGCGCCCGCGCAGTTCGGCAAGAGAGCGGATCAGGGCGACCGCGTCATTGGTCACCTTGGCCATCATCGCGTCGCCCGCAGGCCGCCCGCCGGCTTCCTTCTGGTCGCCCCCGCCCTTCTGATCACCCACGTCCTTCTGATCGCCCACGTCCTTCTGATCGCCCTTGTCGCCGCCCGGAAGCGACGGCATGCCGCCAATCTCCATCGGCGTCGCCGCACCAAGATTGGTGCCGGGCGCCATCGCCGCGACATGGGTTGCATAGAGGATATAGGTGCCGGCACTTGCCGCATGGCCGCCGGCCGGCGCGACATAGCCGATGACAGGCACCGGCGACGCCAGGATGTCGGCGATCATCTCGCGCATCGACGTGACCAGCCCGCCCGGCGTGTCGAGCTGCAGGACGAGGACCGCCGCGTCCCGCCTGGCCGCGGCATCGAGCGCCTCCTTGAGCTGCCTGCTGCTTGCCGGCCCGATGGCGCCGTCAATGGCGACGCTCAGCGCAACCCTTTCGCTCCCGGCTGAGGAGAAGGGAGAAAGCACAGCCGCGACGACGAAGGCCGCGGCAAGAAGGGCCACCCGCGCGAAGGTCACGCTCAAAGCTCCATGGACTCAATATGGGTTGTATTCTTGCGAAGTCCATGAAGGCGCCGACGTCGGAGATCGGCGACGACCGAAGAGACGGCCTCTCCTACTCCGGCGACGGCACCGGCGGCTCGGAGGTCAGCGACGTGCCGGCGGCGGCCAAGGGAAAAGCCGCCAAGACCCGCGCCTTCACAGACTGGATCGGCAAGCGCTTCGCGCCGGAGCCGCCCTGGCGGTAAAGCCCCTGACCCGCTGGCGGTAGAGACCGCACGCTCCGGCTTCAGGGCTCATGGGCCGCCAGCGGCATGCCTATGTCCGACACGAGTTTGACGAGGTCGGCTTGGCGTCTCGTGCCGGTTTTGGCGAAGATTCGATTGAGGTGGGTCTTCAAGGTGTTTTCGCCAATGCCGAGCGCCAACGCGCTCTCCGACGCTGACAATCCGCTGCCGATCCGCAGCAGCACCCGCGCCTCCGAGGGCGTAAGATCGAACAGCGTGGTCAGAACGGCCTCCGGGAGAGGAGAAGCCGATGTCGTCGTCGATATGAACACAGCCGCGCATGCCGGCCGGAAAACCGCGCGCGCCGTTCCTTCAGTCAACGGCAACACATAGGCGACGGCGGGCGGCTGGCCTTGGGCCGAAACCGGCAGCCCTATGCCGCGCGCGCCAAGCGAGGCATCCGCGCTGGCCGCACTGGCGATCGCGTCGAGCAGGGCGCGGGCCACCACCCTATTCTGTGCCTGGAGCAGGCCGTTCCTTGAGAGAATGGGCCCCTGCACCGAAAACATCTGTTCGGCGGCCGCATTCGCATGGAGGATTGCTCCATTGGCGTGGGTGAGCACGACAGGCACAGCCAAATGATCGAGCGCCTGACGATAAAGATCGATGGTGACGCGGCTCTGGTCGAGCAGATCGCCGATCAGCGAAGCACGGCGCAGATGCGGCGAGAGCAATGCCAGGAACTGCTGCTCTTCGGTCGAAATGCCTCCCCTGCTGGCACGCGTGGTGCAGCCCAGAAGCCCGATTCGGTCCGGCGTATGGACGAATTTGGTGATGCAAGCCTCGCGCAGTCCCTGCGGTTTGGCCCAGTTCTGAAAAAACGGCGTCAGCTGGAGTTCGCTTTCGCTCATGAGCGACAGCGTCGCAACGGGCCGGTCGACATCGCCGACGACCGCTTCCTTCAGCCCGGGAATTCCATCAAAGTCATAGTCTTCCTCGAGGGCCCGCATCCGCATCGGATCCCAAGGCGACTGAGCCGCGAAACGGCCGCTATTATGAGCGGTGCCGGCAAGCGCGATGGTGGTATAGGCCGCGTCGACGGCTTTCGTGACGCGGGTCATGACTCCGGCCCAGCCTTCCGGGTTCAATACGCAATCATAGATATCGCCGATTATCGAACTCAGGACTTCGCTGCTCAGCCTTTCCACCACACCTCCTGGCACACCCCGATCTCGCCTCGGAGGAATTTGTGACATCATACTTTTGGATGACGCAAGTCGCGGCGGCTCTCGACTACAGGTTGAACTTGATCGCTTGAACGCCGGTCGCCACTGTTGCCGGTTATTGTCGCAATGGAAAGCATCGCGTTCGATATTTTTTTAAGCCGTGGACAGTTGTCGAGGTTCTCCATTGTCGCGAAAGACGGTGCTTTCATCGGCTCGGTTGCCACCGCATCTTGACGAACGAGAACGATTTTCCCCGTGGCAAGACATCCATGTCGCGGAAACATGGTCGGCCGAATACGGCAGTCCGGAAAACCCGCACTTCGAAGCCACCGCTGTCGGTTCAGCGGTTCTCGGCCAGATGTCCGGACCGGTCAAGCACGCCACAAGCAAAGCGAGCAACATCGCCAATGACGACAAGGACGGCTATTTGCTGCTGATCAACAAGGCCGACACCGTGTTGTCAGGGGTACATGTCGGCCGCGAATATGCCGTCGGTCAGGGAGAGGCCGTGCTTGTCACCGCATCGGAAGCTCTGAAAATGAACGGTGCCGACAGCAATGTCTGGATGAATGTGGTGGTCCCACGCGCGATCCTCCTGCGCGCCTTCCCGCGGATCGATGACAGGCTGGGGCTGAAGATCGGCGCCGACAGCGAAGCCCTCGACCTCCTCAAACGCTATTGCCTGCTTCTTGAAAGCGGCAGCCCGCTTGCCTCGGTGGATTTGATCACGCACGCGACGGACACGATCGTGGATCTGATCGGCCTGGCGACCGGCGCAAAAGGTCGGGCTGCCGAATTGGCCGGACTTCGCGGCCCGCGCGCTGCCAGACTGGAGGCCGTCCTGGCAAGGATCGCCGAGGATTTTATCGATCCCGGCATCTCCGCCCAAAGTGTTGCCCAACAACTCGGCCTGTCGGTGCGCTACGTCCACGACCTCCTTCAGGAGACGGGAATGAGCTTCTCCGAACGCGTTCTCGAACTGCGTCTGCGGAGCGCCCACAGAATGCTCTCGCACAAACACAGCGACATGCGGGTCAGTGACATCGCCCTGACAAACGGATTCAGCGACGTATCGTACTTCAACCGCTGCTTTCGTCGCCGCTTCGGCCATACGCCGACAGGCGCCAGATAAGTTTTGCGGCTTTCGCCAGCAGTCCGGTATCCGCCCCGTGCGAGGCCGTTCCGCATCGCCCTGCGTGACCGATGACGCCGAACTGCCACAGTGCGCGAAAAAGGCACGGCACCTCACTCCAGTCCAATTCCAGTGCGGCCTTGCCCAAGACAACAGCCGGGCGCCGATGACATGTCAGCCTCAGGGCGAAACGACTGTCATGTCAGGGGATCGAATGCCGCGGAATGGTTTTGTAGGCCGCAAGGCTAGCGCTTTGAAATATCTGGCGCTGACGTCGACGGCACTGGTAGGCCTTGGCCAGCCGATCCCCGCTTCGGCAGCCGAGATCTGGACCGGCGCCACCTCCACGGATTGGTTTACCGCCGGAAACTGGAACCCCGCCGCTGTTCCGACATCGAGCGACGATGTCATTCTCGATCCGGTGTTCCCGCACCCGACCGTGGTCGATGCGGCGAATGCGGCCGCCCATTATCTGCTTATGGGCACCATTTCGAGTTACTCGGGCTCGCTGGCGATCACCAATGGGGGCACCCTCTCCGACACTGCCGGCTATCTCGGCTACGCTTCGGACGCGAGCGGCACCGTGAGCGTCACTGGAGCAGGCTCCGTCTGGAGCAACAGTTCGGACGTTTTCCTTGCCTTGAGCACCGGCAGCACAGGCACCTTGACGATCTCCGGCGGCGGCGCTGTGAGCGACAAAGTGGGTCATGTCGGCTACGGCCTGGGCACCGGCACCGTAACGGTGGACGGCCCGGGCTCGACATGGACTAACAGTGGGGATCTCTACGTCGCCGAATTTGGCACCGGCACGCTGGACATCACCAATGGCGGCGCGGTCAGCAATGCCATGGGCACCATCGGTTGGCATGCTGGCTCCACCGGCACGGTGACGGTTGACGGAGCGGGTTCGACCTGGACCAGCAGTTCGTCGCTCTTCATCGGCCATGCCGGCGCCGGCACTCTGACCATCTCCAACGGCGGCGCTGTAAGCAATTCCCTCGGTTCGATTGGTGAGCAGGCCGGTTCCAGTGGCTCGGCGACTGTCACCGGCGTCGGCTCGTCCTGGACCAATTCCGGCAATCTGCTTGTCGGCTGGGGCGGCGCCGGCACGCTCACGATCCAGAGCGGCGGCGTGGTGAGCAGCGCCAGCGGCCAGATCGGCTCCAAATCCGGCTCGACCGGCGCCGTGACAGTCGCCGGCGCTGGCTCGTCCTGGACCAATTCCGGCGAGCTTTATGTCGGCTGGAACGGCGCCGGCACGCTGACGGTCCAGAACGGTGGCACGGTGAGCAACACCAACGGCTATATCGGTGAAAATTTCAGCCCGGCCGCCGCCGCGACGGTGGACGGCGCGGGCTCGCACTGGACCAACTCCGGCTTTCTCTCCATCGGCAATTACGGTGCCGGCGCGCTGACGATCCAGAACGGCGGCGCGGTGAGCGCCATGGCGGGTTACATCGGCATCAATGCCGATTCGAGTGGCACCCTTACGGTCACCGGAAGCGGATCGACATGGAGCGACACGAGCGGCCTCTACGTTGGGTATGGCGGCACTGGCTTACTGAACATCCAGAACGGCGGCCTTGTCAGCAGCAACATCGGCTTTGTCGGTGCCACGGCGGGCTCGACGGGCGCGGCGACGGTCGACGGCATAGGTTCGATCTGGAGCATCGCGTCGAGCCTGTTTGTCGGCGACGCCGGCACTGGCACGTTGACGATTTCGAATGGCGGCACGGTCAGCAATGGCGCGGGGGCCATTGGCGCGAAAGCAGGCTCGACCGGCATGGTGTTCGTCGATGGCGCGGGTTCGACCTGGACCAATAGCGGCGATATGCAGGTCGGGCTCGATGGTTCCGGCACGTTGAACATTACAAATGGAGGCAGTGTCAGCGATGTCAATGCCGTGCTTGGGTACGGTGCCGGCGTAGGTACCGGTATCGTGGACGGTGCGGGTTCGAATTGGTCCAACAGCGGCTTCCTACAGGTCGGCGCCGGTTCGATCTCCACATTGGCGATCACGAATGGCGGCGTCGTAAGCGCCGGAAGCGGTTCGGTGGATTCTTCGAGCAAGGCAACTGTCGATGGCATCGGCTCGACCTGGATGAACATCGGCGACTTTACCGTGGGCGTTGGCGGAGCAGGCACCGTTTCCGTGTCGGGAGGTGGTGCCCTCAACGACGTAGACGGCACTTTAGGTTACTATCAGGGCTCCAGCGGAACCGCGACGGTGGATGGCGTGGGTTCGAACTGGGCGAATACCGGCAAACTCATTGTCGGCCAATCAGGAACCGGCACGATCGACATCATCAATGGCGGCGCCGTCAGCAACCAGACTGGCTCTGTGGGCTACGACGTCGGGTCCATGGGCACCGTCACGGTCGATGGACCGGGTTCGAGCTGGACCAATTCCGGCGACCTGTTCCTCGGTTTCAAGGGCGCCGGCACTCTCCAGGTCGCCGATGGCGGCCATGTCCTCAACCAGGCCGCGCTCCTCGCGGTGTTCGAAACCGCGACCGCCACCGTGACGGTGGACGGGGCGGGATCCTCCTGGAGCACCGATGACAATCTTATCCTGGGAAGCGCCGGTCACGCGACACTTTCCATCTCCAGCGGCGGTTCAGCGGATGCGGATTCCGTCTTTGTCGGCCAGGCGGCGACAGCCACCGGTGCGGTTACCGTCGACGGCGTGGGCTCGAAATGGACCAACAAGAACGGCATGTATCTTGCCGGTCTCGGAAGCGGCACTCTTGCCGTCACCAATGGCGGCGTCGCCTCCGGCGGCGGCACCTACATGGCGTTCGCCGCCGGTGCCACCGGCCAGGCAACCGTTGATGGCCCGGCCTCGCTCTGGGAGATGCACGGCGACCTGGATATCGGTTTCGGCGGCACGGCTTCGGCGACACTCTCCAACGGCGGCACCGCTCTGGTGGACGGCGTTACCGTGATCGCCAGCCAAGCCGGCTCCGTCGGCGCGCTTAACATCGGCGGCGCGGCGGGCTCCGCGGCGGCGGGCGCCGGCGTCCTCGATTCGGCCACGTTGCAGTTCGGCGCCGGCACCGGCACGCTCAATTTCAACCATACCAGCGCGAACAATGGCTTCGCTTCGGCGATCAGCGGACTGGGGACGATCAACCAGATCGCCGGCTACACCAAATTGACCGGTAATTCCTCCGGCTTCACCGGGACGACGAACGTTCTCGGCGGCGGCCTCTATGTCAACGGCTTGCTCGGCGGCGCGATCAATGTCACCGGCGGCCTGCTTGGCGGGTCGGGCACGGCAGGCAATGTGACCATTGCTTCGGGCGGCACCTTTGCACCAGGCAATTCGATCGGCACGATCAATGTCAGCAACACCACCTTCTCGGCGGGTTCGACCTATGCCGTTGAAGTCGAAAGCGGCGGCACATCCGATCGGATCAACGCCACCGGCACCGTGACGATCGGCGGCGGCACGGTCGACGTCATCCCCTATCCGGATTATGCGACCGGCACGACATACACGATCGTCACGGCGGCGGGCGGTGTCACCGGCGCCTTCGACAAGGCCAGTCTTGAAACCGGCGGCTCGATCTTCATCGCGCCGACGCTCACCTATGACGCGAACAATGTCTATCTCAACCTGGCCAAGGCAAGCTTTACCAGTGTAGGCCTGACGCCCAATCAGATCGCCACCGGCGGCGGCGCCGAAAGCCTTGGCAGCGGCAATCCGCTGTTTGATGCCATCTTCGCCCTGCCGAATGAAGCCGCCGCCCAGGACGCTTTCGACCAGCTTTCGGGCGAAATTCACGCCTCGGCCAAGGGCATGCTGCTCGAGGACAGCCGCTTCGTCCGCGACGCCGCCAGCAATCGCATCAGCGCCGCCTTCGGCGATATTGGTGCGGCAGCGTTGCCGGTCATGGCTTATGGCGAAGGCGGGCCCGAAATGGTCGCCGCCGATACCGACCGCTTCGCCGTCTGGGGCCAGGCTTTCGGTTCGTGGGGCAGTACCGACAGCGACGGCAATGCCGCCGCCTTCGACCGCTCCACCGGCGGCCTGCTGGCCGGTGCCGACACTTTGGTCGGCGGCTGGCGCGTTGGTGCTCTCGGCGGCTACAGCCATTCGTCCTTCGACGCCGACGATCGCAATTCCTCCGGCAAGAGCGACAACTACCATTTCGGTCTCTATGGCGGCACCAATTGGGGCGCCATCGCCTTCCGCGGCGGCGCCGCCTACAGCTGGAGCAGCCTCTCGACCAAGCGCTCCGTCGCCTTCAACGGTTTTGCCGACGCACTGTCGGCCGATTACGATGCCGGCACCGCGCAGGCGTTCGGCGAGCTTGCCTACAAGGTCGATGCCGACCGCTTCCACTTCGAGCCGTTCGCCAATCTCGCCTATGTCAATGTGAGAACCGACGGCTTTAGCGAACAGGGTGGTGCGGCGGCACTGACCAGCGCCGGTTCGAACACCGACGCCACCTTCACCACGCTCGGCATGCGCGGCTCGACCGATTTTGCGCTTGGCGGCGTCAAGACCACGGCGCGCGGCATGCTCGGCTGGCGTCACGCCTTTGGCGACGTCACGCCCACTTCCGCCCTCGCCTTTGCCGGCGGCGATCAATTCACCATCGGCGGCGTGCCGATCGCCAGGGACGCAGCGGTGATCGAGGCCGGCTTCGACCTCAACATGTCGGCCAACGCGACGCTCGGCCTGTCCTATACCGGACAGTTCGGCGGCGGCACGGTCGACCAGGGCGCGAAGGCAAACCTCAGCGTCAAATTCTGACGACAACAGGCCGCCGGCTCGCGCCAAATTGACGTCGCCGGGCGGTCCTGGCGTCCGCCCCTACTCCGGCGAAGGTACCGGCGGCTTCGAGGTCAGCGCGGTGCCGGCGGCGGCCACGATCACGGCGGCGATGCCGGCCAGTTGCGGCATGGTCAGGCTTTCCCGCAGGAATAAAAACCCGGCCAGCGCGCCGAGCCCCGGTTCCAGGCAGGTCAGCGTGCCATAGATACGCGCCGGCATGCGGGTCAGCGCAACCATTTCCAGGAAGAACGGCAGCGCGCTGGAAAACAGGCCGACGAGCAGCGCGCTGACCAGGATCGATGGCGCGAGCAGCCCGCTTCCCGCCTCGGCAATTCCAAAGGGCAGCACCAGCACGGCTGCGATCGCCATGCCATAGGCGGTGGTGCGGGTACCGAGCTCCGCGCCCGCCTTCTGCGCCAGCACGATATAGAGCGCCCAAAACCCGCCGGCCGCCAGCGCCAGCATCACGCCGATCGGGTCGAGCGGCTTTAGCGAGTGGATGAAGGGCGACAACAGCACGATGCCGGCGACCGCCAGCGCGATCCAGGCAAAGTCGCTGGCCCGCCGCGAGGTCAGCGTCGCCACCAGCAGGGGACCGGAAAACTCCAGCGCCACCGCGACGCCGAGCGGGATCCTGGCAAGCGCTGCGTAGAACAGAAGATTGAGCGCGCATAGCGTCACCCCATAGGCGACGAGCCACGGCAGAGTGGCGCGTGAGGGCCGCATCTGCCAGGGCCTCAACACCGCGATCAGCATCAGCGCGCCGATGACCAGCCTGAGCGTCGTCGTGCCTTGCGCGCCGATCACCGGGAACAGCGTCTTGGCGAAGGTGGCGCCGATCTGGATCGACACCATGGCGCCCATCAGTGCCGCGACCGGCAAGGGTGCTGCTTCGCGGCTGGCAACCGGCATTGATGTCACTTGTGCTTCATCCTCCATGCCGGCAGGCGCAAACCTGCTGGCAGGAACGCAATAGGCTGAACCGGCCTTGCTGTCGTGAGACAGCGCGGATGCCTCGATGAGGGCACGGTCAAATGGCATGAACCGGCGGGCATCGCCGTCGGACATCACACCCGGTCGTTGCGCGCGTTCGGCAGTCTGGTGATCGCCACAAGGACGAGCAGCGCGGCACTGCCCAGAAGCGCCATCGCTCCGAGCGACCAGGCAATGCCGATATGCACGATGGCGAATGCCAGGGCAAAGGGCGCCACGGCCGAGACGATCAGCCGGGCCGACATGACCCGCCCCTGCAGCCGGCCATAGCCCTCGCTGCCGAACAATGTGAGCGGCAACGAGCCGGTGACGATGCTGAAAAGCCCGTTGCCCATGCCGAAGACGACGGCGAACGCCATCGCCCCGGCGATTGAAGGCGCGGTGCTATCCAGCACGACTACACCGATTGTCATCAGGCTGGCCGAGATAGTGGCGAGCATCAGGGGCGACAGCTTGCCGCCGAAGACCATGTTGACGAAGCGGCTCAACACCTGTGACGGCCCAAATAGCGTTCCGACCATGGCGGCGGTCGCGCCGAGGCCAAGCCCCGAAAGCAGCGGCACCATATGCACAAGCACGGCGGCGGCGATCAGGTTCTGCAGCGAGAAGGCAGTGACCATCAGCGCAAGGCCGAGCGGCCGCGAGGATGCGGGAAGCGATCCCCTGATATGCCGTGACGGCGCGTTTGCCGCCCGCCTCCCTTTGGCCAGCCCATGCGAGAGCCAGGCGTGCAGTGGCAGGCAGACAAGCAGGTTCAGCCCTGCGAAGACAAGATAGACGCTCTGCCAGGACATGTGCGCGTGCAAGGCTGACGTGATCGGCCAGAACACGGTCGATGCGAAGCCGGCAATGAGGGTGAGATAGGTGATGCTGCGTTGCGCGGCATGCGGCCTTATCTGCACCAGCAGCGCGAAGGCGGCGCCGTACTGCACCAGGTTCGATGCCACTTCGAGGACGATCAGCGCTGCCACGAAGGCCCCGACGGTGGGAGCGCAGGCGCAGGCGGCCAGTGCCGCCGCTGCAAGGACCGAGCCGGCGGTCATGATTTTTCCGGCGCCAAAATGGTCGATCCAGCGTCCGAGCCACGGCGCCGTCAGGCCGCCAACCAGCAAGGCGGCCGAAAGCGCGCCGAAAATCCATTCGGTCGGCCATCCCAAATCCCTCGCCATGTCGGCGGCAAGGATACTGAAGCTGTAATAGAGCGTGCCGTAGCCGATGATCTGGGTGACCCCAAGGGCGGCAATTGCGGCTGTCGGCGCGCGTTCCGAGGCATCGAGCTCGGAAAGGCCCCGATCACCTGATGCCACGGTCACCGGTGACCACCTCGCCGTCTTCCTTGGTGAAATGGGTCGCCGGATGGTCAAGCAGGTCGAGCACAAGCTCGGACGGCCGGCACAGTCGCGTCCCCCTGGGCGTCTCGACGATCGGCCGGTTGATCAGGATCGGATGCTCCAGCATGGCGTCGAGCAGCTGCTCGTCGGTCCATTTGGGATCAGCCAGGTCCAGCTCGGCATAGGGCGTGCCCTTTTCGCGCAGCAAGGCGCGCACCGGAATTCCCATGGCGGCGATAAGCTGGCGCAGGCGGTCCCGGCTGGGCGGATGTTCCAGATATTCGATGACGACCGGCTCCTCGCCGCTTGCTTTGATCATGGCAAGCGTGTTGCGCGAGGTGCCGCAGGCGGGATTGTGGTAGATGGTGACGGTCATGGCGCGGCCTTGACGGCAAGAGGTTGGATTTCGGATTGCGGCCGCAGCAGCCAAGTCATCAGCGCCAAGGCAATGCCGGCGCCGGCGAACTCGGCGGTGATGAAGCCGGGAAGACTTGCCGGGCTGATTCCGGAATAGGTGTCGGTGAACGCCCTTGCTACCGCGACCGCCGGATTGGCGAAGGACGTCGAGGCGGTGAACCAGTAGGCAGCGGTGATATAGAGGCCGACCAGCCACGGCACGGCAGCGCGTTCGAAGCGCAGGCCCGCGAGGATGACGGCGAGCAGGCCGAAAGTCGCGACGCCTTCCGAAAGCCACCGCGCGGCGCCGGTGCGGCCATGCGTCGACAGCGCCAGCGGCGCCAGCCCGAACATCAGATGCGCGATCATTGTTCCGGCAATGCCGCCGGCAAGCTGGGCCAGTATATACAAGGTGCAATCGCTGGCCGACAGGCGGCGCGACAGAGCGAGGGCGAGCGACACGGCCGGATTGAAATGGGCACCGGATATTGGGCCGAGGATTGTGATCAGCACGACCAGGCTCGCACCGGTTGGCAGCGTGTTGCAGAGAAGTGCCAGTGCGCCGTCGGTCGTCAGCGACTGCGCCATGATGCCTGAACCGACGATCGTAGCCACCAGCAGCGCCGTGCCGAGGCTTTCCGCGACCAGGCGGCGCGGCAGGTCGAATTGGCGCTCGACCGTCATTGAGCCGTCTCTTGCGCATCGGCCGCACAGCAGCCCGGCGCCAGCGCCGGCGCGCAAATCTCCTGCCGTCCGGAGCAGCAATCCTCCATCAAAAAGCGGATGAGCCCGCTCAGCGCTTCATATTCGGCGCTGTAGACCATGGACCGGGAATCGCGGCGCACGCTTACCAGCCCAGCCCGTTCGAGTTCCTTCAGGTGGAAGCTCACATTCGACGCCGAGACCTCGACCTTCTCGGCGATGGCGCCTGCGGCAATACCATCAGGACCCGCGATCACCAGATGCCGCAGGATGCGCAGACGCGTCTCCTGCGAAAGCGCCGCGAAGGCGGACAGGGCTTGACGTTCATCCATATTTCAACAATCCTAGAAATGTTGAAACAAGGATTACCGCACATGCCCGCCTCTGACAATCGGGAATTTGAACTCTCCATCGTCAGTGATCCCGAGGACATCACCATCGCTGGCCTGCTGGGGTTCTTGGCCGGCCACAAGGACAGGCAGCTGGTGTTTTTCTACGATGGCCGGCCGGTGCGGCCCGGCTACCACGTCACCGAGGTGAAGGCGGGCACGTTCGCAGCGCTGGACTGCGGCGCCAATCCGGAAGCCTGGGCCGAGATCTTCGTCCAGCTTTGGGACGTCGACGAGGACCGCACGCATATGCCGGCCGCGAAATTCTCCGCGATCATCCGCAAGGTGACGGAGCATGTCGATCTCGACCCTTCCGCGCGGCTCACCTTCGAGGTCAGCAACGGTGCGCACCCGATCGCGCTTTATCGGGCCGCCCTTCCCCGGCTGGTCGACGGCGCGGTGCATGTCGAGCTTTCGCCCCGGCCGGCAAGCTGCAAGCCGCGCGACCGTTGGCTGGAGGAAGAGCGGAAAGCCAAGGCCTGTTGCGAGCCTTCCGCCGGCTCGCAACCTTGCTGCGGATAGATCACAGCAGGCTGGCCGGTCCAGCGTGGGTGAAGCGCCATTTCAGTATCCAGTCTAGGCTGCGGCGGCAGAGCGCTTGAACACGATTGTGACCCGGGTGCCTTCGCCAGCGCTGGAGGTTACATGGAACTCCGCCTTGGCGTTCTCGCTCAGCGACTGTGCGATGAGCGCGCCGAGCTTGCCTCGCTTGGGCCAGCTTTCGCCGTCCGGCAACCCGATCCCGTCATCGGCAACGACGACGCGGCAGCCATCCCCGTTTACGACGCTGTGCAGGGTGATCGTGCCGCTGTCGCGCCCGCGAAATGCATGCTTGAGCGCATTGGTCAGCAGTTCGTTGACCACCAAGCCAGTGGGCATGGCAACGTTTACCGAGACCGGATAGGTGTCCACTTTCATGTCGAGGCGAATGCCCTCGACAGCATGCGAGGCCATTACGGCGGACGCGATCTGGCTGAGATAAACACCGAGATCGACCTCCTCCTTGTGCTCCTCGCCCGACAGGGTCTGATAAAGGATGGCCAGGGCGTCGACGCGGCCGGCCAGTCTTTCGAAGCGGTTGCGGTCCGGCTCGGCCGCGTTGCGCGTTTCGAGGCGAATCAGGGCGGTGATCATCTGCAGATTGTTCTTCACCCGATGCTGCAATTCCCGCAACAGTGTGTCCTTCTCGCGAACGCGCTCTTCGATCGAGCGCGCATCTTCGGTCTCGCCATGGGCCGAGACGTCGACCAGAGCCACCAGCCGGAAGCAGGCTCTGCCATTGTCATCCTCGATGACGTTGGAATAGACGTCGACGATTGCAGGCTTGTCCTCGGCCCGCTCCAGTCGGAAGGTACCGACGAAATCGGTTTCGTCGACCACCGCACTTGATAGCGCGCGATCCTTCTGCTGGTGCAGGCCGATGCCGGAAAGTGCCACCCAATTCTTCTGGGCGAGCTTGGCCGCCTTCAGACCGGACAGTTTCTCGAACTCCGGATTGGCATAGACGACACGTTCCTGCCCGCTGACATCCGAAACGGCGATTGCAATTGGCACCTGGTCGAGGAACTTCTTGAATTGTTCGCTTTCCAGCGCGCTGGCAAGGTCCGGCGTTTCGAGCAACTGCTCGACCGTCTCCGCCTTATCCGAATTCGATGTCATCTGCTCATCCAGGAATTTCTGATGCTATCAATATCAGCGAAGTATTGCGCGAGCTATCGCCAAAGCGGCATTGCCACTGGCACAATGAGCAGGCCGGCACCAGCCTGGTCTCACGCAGCGGTCAATACCGAAGACCGGTAGGTGATGAAATACTGGTCGCGATGCGCCTGGCGACCTCGACGGCCGCCGCTTTCGACCGCCCGACATTGAACAGCGCACGCTAAGCGCAAAGCGCTGGGCAACGAGACCTGCGGAGCCGAGCTACGACGTGGCACGCAGGTTCCTGCGGATGGGCCGCCTGCCCGTTGCACGGGCTTTCTCGGCCACCACGGCGGCGATCTCTACCACCTCGCCTTCGCGCGGTCTGCCGTTGGTGGCCTTGTGGAGCCGTTCGTAGGGCAGCAATTCCTTGATCCGGGCATTGAGCGACGCGATTTCGGCCCGCAGATCCTCGCATTCCTGCCGCTGGACATCCCGTTGTATGTCCTCCGACGCCTGCTGCAGCGTGAGCTGCGAAAGAGTGGCGTTCGCCCTGGAAAGGCTCAGCTTGTCGGCTTCGTTCTCATCCGTGAGCGCGGACAGTCTTTCATCGGCGATCTTCTTTTCGGCCACTGCGTCGTCCAGCTCGGTCTTGAGCCTGGCCATCTCGGCGGCGGCCGCACTGTTCTCGTTGGAGGCCCGCGCCAGCCGCGATTCCAGATCTTGTATCTCGGAACGCAATCCGCGCATTTCCGTCTGGGCGCGAGCCCGTTCGGCTTCCCAGTCGCCTTGCATCATGCTGGCCGACTCGGTCTTTTCCGCCAGCTTGGCCTGTGTCGCCTCGAGCGCCTTCTGCAGCCGGATCTCCTCTTTCTCGCTCTTGCCGAGCGCCGCCATCAGTTCTGCAAGCCGCGCCGCTTCGCTGGCGTGGATTGTCGAAAGCTCGTCCAGCCTGTGGCGCGCCTGGGTCTCCCGCTTCAGCACCTTGTCGAGCTCGGCTGACAGGCTGACATGTTTTTCCCGCAGCATCTTGCTCTCGCGCAGGCGCCTGTTGGCTTCGACCGTCCTGGCCGTCAGCCGGTTGGCGATGTCGCCGAATTCCGCGTCCCGTTTGGCGCTGGCATTGGCCGTCTCCGTGAGCTCGAGCCTTACCGCCGCAAGCGTTGCGCGAAGCGTCTCCCGGTCCTGGACCAGGCTTGTCTCGCGCTGCTGCAGCAATTCGCACGCGCCGTCACGCTCGCGCAGCTTTGCCGCCGTGTCGTGCAGCTTGTCCGACAGCGTCCTTTGCTCCGCGATCAGGCCGGCATTCGCGAGCTCCAGCTCGTTGGCGCGAAGAATGTCGGTGTGGAGGATGTTGAGGAATTCGCGCGTCAGATGGTGCGAGGTCGAGATCTCCGACAGTTTGCCGTTGATCTCATCCAGATAATCCCTGGCGTCGTGGAACATCCCTTCGAAGGCATTCAACGCCGCCAGCCGGGTCTGGGCATGGGGGGTCAGTCGTGGCGCGGTTTCGGCAGTTTCGGCATTGCCCCCGTCATCCGGATTGTCCGCGGCATCCGCATAGTCGGCATCGGCTTGTGGTGGCGAGGCATCGGCGCCTGACCCGGCATCGGGGACACCGTCGCCCTTTGGCGGTGACTCGAATTCGCTGTCGAGGCTGGCATCCAGGGCGTCCGCAAGATCGTCCTGCAACTCCTGGAGGGCATTATCTACGTCTTCAGCACGCTTGATCAGGCTCTTGAAGTTCATACGGAACTCCCTCTGTACGCAACCAAAACCGGATATTTAACAAACTGCTAATATGCATCCTTACATCCGCTTATTCCGCAGGGGAAGCCCCCCTTGGAAAATGTAAATTTCCGACATTGGCGATTTGGATGCCGCGAGCAGCCAGTGCCGAGCCTCCGGCGCAGACCGTGGCGTTCGCGACGGTGTGAACGTGGTGTGCAGCCTGATATGCTGCCGGCAAACGGCTTGCAGGTCGAACGGGAGGGCGTGGAGATGTCGATCAAGGTGATCGGAACCGGCTTCGGCCGAACGGGCACGGATTCGATGCGCGAGGCGCTGGCCATTCTCGGCTTCGGCCCCTGTCATCACATGCAGGAAGTGAACGGCAACGAGGAGCAGAAACGGATGTGGCGCGCGCTGGCCCAAGGTGCCACGCCGGACTGGAACCAGCTGCTCTCGGGCTATGTCTCCTGTCTGGACTGGCCCTCGGCGTACTACTGGCGCGAACTGATCGAATTCTATCCGAATGCCAGGGTGATCCTGACCTACCGTTCGGCCGAAAGCTGGTGGGAGAGTTTTGAAAAAACGATCGCGGCGGGACTTGAGCAAAGCGTGGATCAGGAATCGCTGGGCCTTGTCCTGATCGCGAGGCAGGTGTTCGGCGGCCGGCCTGGCGATCGAGCGCATGCCATTGCCTGCTACGAGGCCAATGTCCGTGCGGTGTACGCTGGGGTGCCACCGGAGCGGCTGCTGGTCCACGCTCTTGGCGATGGCTGGGAACCGCTGTGCACCCATCTCGGCGTTGCGATACCGGATCAGGACTATCCCAATCGCAACAACGCCGCGGGCTTCAGGTCGAGATTTTCGCTGAACTGATCTGGACGCATACCGGCGGTGCCGGCCCGGCAAAATC
Organism: Mesorhizobium sp. B2-3-13; assembly: GCF_006442195.1. Classification (NCBI taxonomy): domain Bacteria; kingdom Pseudomonadati; phylum Pseudomonadota; class Alphaproteobacteria; order Hyphomicrobiales; family Phyllobacteriaceae; genus Mesorhizobium; species Mesorhizobium sp. B2-3-13. Next base: position 3,223 of record NZ_VFVQ01000023.1, on the reverse strand, counting down.
CGGGTCCCTCGCCCCTCTGGAGCGGGGCGAGGAAAAGGCGGGGCGTTTTTACCCCGCCATGGCCAGCGGCACGGCGCTCTTGTTGGGGATCTGGATGTCGATTTCCAGCGTCGACATGGTCTCGCCGCGATCCATCGAGACCTGGAGATAATCCTGGTCGATCTGCACATGCCTGGCGATCACAGCCATGATCTCCTCGCGCAGGATGGAGACGAGATCGGGCTGGCCACGGCTGCGGCGCTCATAGGCGAGCAGCACCTGCAGCCGCTCGCGCGCCACCGGCGCGCTGGTGCGCCGCTTGAAGAGGTCGAGGATGCTCATGCGGCCCTCCTTCCGAGCAGACGGTCGAGAAAACCCTTGCGTTCGAAGGGCACCACCACCGGCAAATCTTCGCCTTCCAGCCGCCTTGCCGCTTCGAGATAGGCTTTGGCGGCGTTGTTGAGCGGTTCCGACAGCGTCACCGGCGAACCGAGATTGGAGGCGCGCAGCACATCCTGGCTTTCCGGGATGATGCCGAGCAGCGGTACCGACAGGATTTCCAGCACGTCGTCGATCGAGAGCATTTCGCCGCGCGCGGCCCGCGCCGCGTCATAGCGCGTGACCAGCACGTGCTTGGCGATCTGCTCGCCCTGTTCGGCGCGCATGGTGCGGGCGTCGAGCAGGCCGATGATGCGGTCGGAGTCGCGCACCGACGACACTTCCGGATTGGTGACGATGACCGCCTCGTCGGCGAAGCGCATGGCGAGCTGCGCGCCGCGCTCGATACCGGCCGGGCTGTCGCAGAAGACATAGTCGAAGACCGATCGCAGCTTGTCGATCACTTCGCCGACACCCTGCTCCGTCAGCGCATCCTTGTCGCGCGTCTGCGAGGCCGGCAGCAGGAACAGCGTGTCGACGCGCTTGTCGCGGATCAGCGCCTGCGACAGCTTGGCTTGCCCCTGGATGACATTGACGAGGTCGAACACCACGCGCCGCTCGGCACCCATGATCAGGTCGAGATTGCGCAGGCCGACGTCGAAATCGACCAGCGCCACCTTCTTGCCGGTCTTAGCGACCGCGGCACCCAGCGCGGCCGTCGAGGTGGTCTTGCCGACGCCCCCCTTGCCCGATGTGACGACCACTACCTTGCCCATGGAAAAAGCCTCCGTTGCCTGTTGTCGTTTGTTATGCCGTGCGCCGCACGGTCAGAGCCTGCCATCATGCCATCCCAAACCGGTCTGAAGCTTGCGCGCGCGGCGCATGTCCCGACCGGAACCGTGAAACCCGGCGTCAGCATCGCGCCGCCCTAGTTCAAGGGCACGACGGCGAGCATGTCGCCTTCGAGGAAGGCCTGCACGGCCTTGCCGCGCGAGACGCCTTCCATCTCTTCGGCCGTGGTGTACCAGCCGTCGACCGAGATCAGTTCCGCCTCGTTCCTGCGGCAGAAGATGCGCGCTGACCGATTGCCCTGCGAGCCGGCGATGGCGCGGCCACGCAGCGTGCCATAGACATGGATCGAGCCCGCCGCGATGATCTCCGAACCGGACGCGACCGAGCCGAGCACGATGACATCGCCATGCGGATGGAAGATCGACTGGCCCGAGCGGATCGGCGACTTGACCATCAGCGTGCCGGCCTGGACCGCCTCCACCACGCCGGCTTCCGCCGCCTTGGCAGCCTTGCCCTTGCCGGCCTCGGCCTTGATCTCGACAGGCTTGCCGTCTTCGGGCTTGCCGGCGTCCTTGCCGTGATCCGAAAACACCGTCTCCAGTTTGCCGGCTTCTTCCAACGCCTCCGCCTTGCCCTTGCGGCCGGAAAGCAGACCGTCCGAAGTCGCCTCCTTGGCGCCGGTCAAAAGCGGCGGCAGGTCAAGCCCGAGCGAAGCGCCTTCGAGCTCGATCGCATAGACCCGGATACCGCGCGCACCGAGCGAAGCAACCAGCAGCGCGATATCGGCGACCTCGGGCTTCAGCACGTTCAAATCGAGCACCACGGGGCGCCCGGCAAAATACCCCGGCGAATTGCCGATCCAATGATCCAGCCCCTCCAGCCAAGCGGAAATCGGCGCCTCCGGCGTGAGCGAAAAGGCCACGAACGAACGGGCGCGAAAACGGATGGATTTTGTTTCGACGGGGGCGGCAAAGGTCACGGCCAGCGAATCCTTACTGAGAGGTAAACGCTAGGGGGTTAATGGTTAACGAATGGTTAACGGGGAGGGGTGGAGAGAGAGTTGGACCCGAGGTTTCTGACAGCGTGGAGGCAACCATACTGACCGTTTGCCTGGAAACCAAATCTGGCACGCGGGAAGTTGGGGTGCCCCTTCTGGTACATCGGCGGTGCGAAGAGCCTATGTTCAGTATATCGAATGCAATTGCCTATGAGAATCTGATGGTCCAAGCGAAGACCTCCAAGATCTCGCCTATCCGGGACTTCTAGGGCCTTCGCGGTGGATCGATGTGGAAGGGCGCGGACAGGAGAAATGGTGCCAGCGGGAGGGCGAGGTATTGCTGGATATGCTCAGGCAACTCCGCCAACAAGAAATCGCACCTGACTTTTACATTGTGACCCCGTTTGTGGTGGTACAGGATCGCATGCGTGAAATGTTGCGCTCGCGGTTTGCTTGACGGATGGGTCGAGAATCCCTTCACCTGGGTGTACGAGCGCGTCGGAACAGTCCACACGGTCCAAGGGCGAGAAGCTGAGGCAATTTTCTTCATCCTTGGAGCACCCAATGCCGAGCAGCGTGGCGCGCGAGGGTGGGCAGGCGGACGACCCAATCTGCTGAACGTCGCCGTCACGCGGGCTAAGGAGGTCGTGTATGTCATTGGGAAGCTCTCTGGAAAAGCGCGGGTGTATTTCAGTCGCTTGATAAATTCTTGTTGTAGTGAATCAAGAAGGCATTGCCGAACAGTTGGCCTGAGCTGTGGTGGCAGGGCCTAAAGCAGATTCGCCATCTCACCCCCGCTTGAAATACTGCACCTCCCGCTCATGCTTCTCCGCCGCCTCCCTCGTATCGAACGTCCCCAAATTCCGCCGCTTCCCCGTCTTCTCGTCCTTCTTCCTTGAATAAAGCCGGTATTTTCCGTCCTTCAGCTTCCTGATCATCGGTCTCTCCCTTGGGGCCTGTTGCGCAATTCTGGCATTGTGATTCACTTCGATTATTGCTTGGAGGGATTTGCGATGGCGGTGAAGCGGACGGGACAGATGAGCTTTGTCGAGGCGTTCCTTGGGAACAAGGCGGTTG
>NZ_VFVQ01000022.1:0-99629 GCF_006442195.1 Mesorhizobium sp. B2-3-13 | reverse complement strand
AAGACGAGAGCCGCTTCCTTGCCGTGCAGGTCGGCAAGCTCATGCTCGAGTTCGACCAGCGGGTTGGACGTGCCGGAAATGTTTCGGGTGCCGCCGGCGCCCGAACCCATCCGGCCCGCCGCGTTCTGGAACGCTGCGATCACGTCCGCGTGTTGGCCCATGCCGAGATAGTCGTTGGAGCACCAGACGGTGATTTCCTCGGCGCGGCCGTTGGCACGCCAGATGGCGCGCGGGAACTTGCCCGCGATGCGCTCGAGGTCGGCGAAGACGCGGTAGCGACGCTCGGCATGGAGCTGGTCGATCGCCTCCTCGAAGAAACGCTGGTAATTCATGGGTTCGTTCCCTCCGACCGCGAAACACCTCTGCTGGTCGACGCCATGTGAAATGCTAATGCTCGCGCCGTTTTGATTTCCGTCAAGGGCAGGGCACTCCACGCTCGGCCGAATCGGCATGCCGGTGATCCGAGCCAATCGGCTCATTCGCTGATATTGCGCAAGGTATCGTATCTGACGATCTCGACGTTGCGCAGACCGAGAAGACGTATCGTGCCCTTGTCCTTCAGCTTGGTGAACACGCGCGACACAGTCTCGATCGTGAGGCCCAGATAGTCGCCGATGTCCATCCTCGACATCGGCAGTTCGACAGGCTGCAATCCACCTTGGCGCTCCGCCATATCGAGGAGGAAGGCCGCGACACGTTCGATGGAGCTCTGACGCCCGAGGACCAGGAGATGCTCCTGCGCCCGTATCAGGCCCTTGAGGGCAAGCGGCAGCAGTTTACGCGAGACATCCGCGCCGGCCGCGAGCCGGACAGCACGGAGACCAGTCATGTTGATCGCTTCGGCAAAGAAGTGATGCGTGGCGTCTGCTTCAAAGCCAAAAGTCTCGCCTGCAAGGTGAAAGGCGCTGATCTGCCTGCGACCGTCGGCGAGGAGGCGGTAGAGACGGACGGCCCCGAACTCGACCTGATAGAGGGCTCCGGCCTTTTCGCCCTGGGCATAGATTTCCGAGCCTGCGGGATAGAAGCTGACCGGTTGCGGCTGTGTGCCATCGAATGCCGCGGGAAAGCTCATTTGATCGGATTGCGAAGGCAATACTCTGGAGGCGGTGTAGGCGTGCATGGCTGTTTTCCCCGGTTTTGTCCGTGACACAGCAATCGCGCCAATTCATGTGTTGCGGAATTCGGTTATGTCCCTATGGAGAACTACCTATCCCCCAATCAGCGGGCAGCTTTCAGCCAAATTGCCCGGATCGAGAAAGCAGCCGTACCAAGCCGGCCAAGCGCCAGCTATTCCACGGCTTCCCGACCCGACACCTGCTGCACAAGGAGCCGGAAGAACACATGCGGTGCGCTGTCTGAGACAAGAGGCATGACTGGCTTGAGCGCGCCGGGCTCCCACCAGTTGGAGTGCTTGCTCAACATCGCCCAGGCATGGTCCCGTTCGAGCTTGTGGCCAATCCGATCCGGCAGCTCTTCAAAACGGCCCTCGACGACCACGCTTTTCCATCTGCGTCCTTCACCCTGTTCACCAACCTGAACGGACACCAGCGGATTGGCTCGCATCCATTCGATCTTCTTGCCCGGCATGGAAAACGCATAGAGATGATTGTCGGCGTGGGCGTAGTAGATCGGCACGAGATAGGGTTGCCCGTCCTTGGCGCAAGCCAAGTGGCCAACGCGATTGGCGGTCAAGAACTTCGTGCATTCCAGTACGGAAAGGATCCGGATCAGCATCGGTGCAATCTCCAATCTGTCGTCATGGTCTCTGGGACGGTCTCTGGCGCCCGTCTTGCAAACGGTCAGGAGGGCGAGACCGGCATTGAGGCTTCGGGCTCCACCCGCGCCAGGAGCGTGGCCCAGCGAGACTGCGCTATTGATTCGCAGCCAAAGCTTCTCCCGTTAGGCGCCCAGCTTCCGGCATCCTGTCTGTCGCGGAGCATCGGTCAGTCCGCTGGCCACAGTTCACGAAGCGACTTCTTCATCGAGCTTCGGACCTGCACGATCTCGCCATGCGATATATGGCGGTCGAGAAGCGTGAACACGGCGTTGATAGCGACGTCGAAATCGATCTCGTCGTCATGGCCGAAACTGGCTCTGACGCTCGTGATAAAATAACGCTTCGTTCTCTCGAACGCCGGCGGCGATGGTTTCCAGCCATCGAAGTAAACGCCACGGACCAGGACTGGCAACTGCGCCGATAGATCGGCCATTTCTGCAGGCGACAGCCAGTCGCGCAGTGTACGCAGAACGGATCTCATCAGCCGATAGGCGCTTGGCTCGCTCCAGCCGAGATCCTTGGCCAGTTCGTTGACCCATTGCTGCGCCTGCTGGGCCGCGTGGTTGAAGGTAGCAAACGAGGTATGGGATACGATGTGGTTCATACGATTGTTCCTTGGAAGCCTCCGCCAGTTTTCGCGCCTCGACGAGGTTTGCGCATTGAGTTGGATCAATCTGTAGGAGAAGTCGGCTGCTTGCCAAATGATCACACATCACCTTTTCCGGCGTCCACGCAGCTGCGGATGGCAGCCCGGAATTCTCGAAAAATGATGCAAATCAATGCGCGGCTCGCCGTTTGTGAAGATCGTGCTGCGATGTGGAAGCAAATCCTAAGCGCGCCGTCTGGCTGCGACCTCGAACTGGCCGTCTTTGATGAGGAGGGCGGGCACTCGCTTGTGTTTCCCTGCCGGAAGGCAGACAAAGGCTGGCAGAATGCGGCGACCGGCGCGCTTGTCGACATTCGGCCAACTCATTGGCGCGATTGGCAGGCGGAAAGAACCCCAGCCAGCCATGACAAATCTGTCGGAGGTCCAGCTTAGCTTTTGGATTCCATGATCAACGCCATGCGCACGAGATGTGAAAGGCTGCCGGCCGCCATTTTGCTCATCACGTTGGCACGATGGATCTCGACCGTGCGCGGACTGATGCCCAGGTCGTAGGCTATCGTCTTGTTCGGCAGCCCTGACACGAGCCCGTTGAGGACCTGCCGCTCGCGCTCCGACAAAGTCGACAGGCGACTGCCGATCTCAGCGGATTGAGGGTGCGTGGCGCCCACCTGCTTGCCCCCATCGAGTGCCGAGCGGATCGCGTCGATCAGGATTTGGTCGTCGAATGGCTTTTCGATGAAGTCGGCGGCTCCTTCCTTCATTGCCTGGACGGCGAGGGCAACATCGGCGTGACCTGTCATGACGATTGTCGGAACCGTATGGCCCCGGGCCCTGAGCTGTCGCAGGAACTCGATGCCGTCTATACCAGGCATGCGCACATCAGTGACGATGCATCCTTCGATCTTGCCGGTCATCATGTCGAGAAAGGCCGTTGCCGAATCGTGCAGCCGTACGGCGAAATTCGCCGTGCCAAGAAGGAAACCAAGCGATTTTCGAACGTCCACGTCGTCATCGACCACGTGCACAAGATCATTCCCGGCCATCGGCGACCTCTTCCCTTTCAAGGATGCGCAAGGTGAACCGGAAAGCGGTGCCCTCCGTCGGAACCGCCTCAGCCCATATATGGCCGCCGTGCGATTCGACTATCGTACGGCAAATGGAAAGCCCGACACCCATGCCATGTTTCTTGGTGGTGACGAAGGGCTGGAAAAGCTGGGCCGACACCTCCGGCGCGAGGCCAGGGCCTGTATCAATGACGCTCACCTCGGCCATGCCATCTTCGCGGGCAACGGTCGTGACCTGTAATTCACGGCGCAGCGCGCCTTGCATGGCTTCCACCGCATTGCGCATCAAGTTGAGCAGAACTTGCTGGATCTGGATACGATCGACCAGGACAAGTTCGGCGGCAAGATCCAGCTTGTAGCTGACGAGCAAATCTATTTCCCTTGCGCCGACCAACGCTAGGGATGAGGCCTCCTCGATCAGAGCCGGCAGGCGCTGGACCTGGCGTTCGCTTTCGCCCCTGGCGACGAAATCCCGAAGGTGACGAATGACTTCTCCTGCTCTCAGCGCCTGTTCCGCCGCCTTCTCGACAGCCTCCCGCAGCATCGGTGCACTCGCTTCGGTGCTGCCTTCGAGAAGCCTGCGACTGCCCTTTAGATAGTTCGTGATCGCGGTCAGCGGCTGGTTGATCTCGTGCGCCAGCGTCGATGCCATTTCGCCAAGCGCGGTAAACCGGGCCATGTGAAGCAGTTCCACCTGCTGCTCCTGAATTCTCGCCTCTGCCCTGTGGCGCTCGGTCAGGTCGCGGCAGAAGCCGGTAAAGAATCGTCCAGTTCCGGGATGCATCTCGCCAACGGAAAGTTCCATCGGAAAAGTCGAGCCGTCCTTGCGCATTCCGGTAACGGTGCGGCCGAGCCCAATGATGCGGCGTTCACCGGTCGTGAGATAGCGTTGCAAGTAGGCGTCGTGCTCCTCGCGGTAGGGGGACGGCATGAGAAGATTGACATTCTGACCGATGACTTCGTTTGCCCGATAGCCGAAGAGCGTTTCGGCAGCGGTGCTGAAGGACTGGATATACGCCTGCTCGTCGATAACGACCATCGCATCCGGCACCGTTGCCAGGATCGACCGCAAGTGATCTTCGCGCAGCTGAAGAGCCGCGTTTGCAAAAGAAAGTTCGCTGACATCGGTGCCCTCGATGAAAATGGCGGTGATGTGGCCATCCTCGGCTCTGATAGGCTGGTAGACGAAATCCAGGATGCGCTCTTCGACCTGTTCGTCGTCCCTGTTGCGCAGAGTGACCTTGACCCCTCGGCCCCTGTAGGGCTCACCGGTTTCGTAGACCTGGTCCAACATTTCATACAAGCCTTGGCCTGCAAGCTCGGGCAGGGCCTCGCGCACCGATTTTCCAATGACCTGCCTGTTACCGATCAGCCGTTGATAGGCACCGTTGGTCAATTCGAAAACGTGACCTGGCTCGCGCAACAAGGTCATGAATCCTGGAGCTTGGTCGAACATCTGCGACAACGCCGATTTCAGCATCGCCCCACCTGTCGACAAATCGCGCGCTTCGCTCACATGAAATCCCTGGATTGGTGCCCCGCGGCAAAGCCTAATTAACATCCCTTGCCGTGCAAGCAAAACCAATCGAGCCAGGGTGTTTGGTGTGACCGCTGAGGATTTGAAAATTGCTCTTCGATTAGCATCAAGACGGGCGGCGCCGAGCGGGCGCAATTCATCACGACGATCGACCGCTCCGCGAAAGGCGCCTGACCTGATGTCATGCATCGGCTGGCTTCGGCAGCGATGCCTGGCCTGGTCACCAGCTTGCTTCCAGCCATTCACGGGTTCGGAGCGTCCTCCTGATCAGTCAGAATACGCTCGGGCGCGCCATCAAGATCGTCATACTGACCACTCCTCAGCGCCCACAGGAAGGCCAGCAGGCCCAACGTGCCGAGAAACAGTGCAACTGGTATAAGATAGACGAGTGTCGTCATGGCATTCGTGCCGATGCTTGAAGACCCGAAATCGGGGCTTGTTGGCCCAGTGCGAAGCCATGCAGGCGTAGCGCATTTGCAATGACAAGCAGTGAAGAAATCGACATCGCCGCCGCCGCGATCAGCGGCGTGACGTGACCGAGGATTGCGACAGGCACCGCAACCGCATTGTAGACGATTGCCAAAGCGAGATTCTGCCTGATGAGCCGTCCGGCTTTTCTGGACACCTCCAGCGCGAGCGGAACCGCCAGGAGGCTGTCGCGCAGGAACACAAAGTCCGCGGCGTTGCGGCCGATGTCGGCCGCCGTGGCTGGCGCGATCGAGACATGCGCCGCACTCAATGCGGGCGTATCGTTCAACCCATCGCCAACCATCAGAACCTTGTGCCCTGACTTGGCGAGGGTTTCGATGTGTTCGACCTTGCCGGACGGCAGGAGGCACGAAACGAAGTCGTCGATATCGAGTGTCCGAGCGACTTCAGCACAGGTTCCCGCGGTATCGCCCGACAGCATTTCGACCGACACGCCAGCGCCTTTCAATTGCGCCACGGCAGCCTTGGCGTCGGCGCGTAGCGCATCCTCGAATTCGAAGGTAGCGACAATGGTTCCGTCCTTCGTCAGAACCGTTCCACCATAGCCATGCTTGCCTTCACCTCCGGTTCTGGTTTTCCATCCGGCCCATCCGCGCCGACCCAACCGCCAAGTGCTTCCTTCGGAGATGGCTTCGATTCCGAATCCCGGATGCTCGGTCATGGCATCGAATTTCGACTGCCTGCCGAGAATGGCAGAGCCCTCGATGGCCTTTGAGTAAGGATGGCGAGAGTTTGAGGCGATGTTGGCGGCAATAGCCAACATGTGGGGATCGATTGAGGGCGCGTTGACTAGCCGGGGCTGTCCCTGCGTGAGCGTTCCGGTCTTATCGAACGCCGCTGTGTCAATCGTTGCCAGACGCTCCATTGCCGAGCCATCCTTGACCATGATGCCGCTCTCGAACAGGCGTCGAGCAGCCACCACCTGCACAATTGGCACCGCAAGGCCAAGCGCACAGGGACAAGTGATGATCAGGACCGCGATCGCGATGGTCATCGCCCTGTGCCAGTCGCCTGTGGCGGCCATCCATCCGAGGAATGTCGCAAAGGCGGTGAGGTGGACAACCGGGGCATAGAGTGCCGAGACGCGATCGGCGATCCGGCGATACCTCGCCCGCCCGCCTTCGGCGGCCTCCATCAGCCGAACCATTTCCGCCAGGAAGGAGTCTTTCGCGGCGGCCATGGCCTCGATCGTCAGCGGGCCAGTGAGATTGAGTATGCCGGCCTGGACGATTTCTCCGGGCGATGCCTGTCGCGGCTTGCTCTCGCCGGAGACCAGGGAGCAATCGAGATCCGATGCTCCTTTGAGGATCTTGCCGTCAACCGGAATCCTGTCGCCCGCAGGCACAAGGATCTGCATTCCGGGCTCAATTTCCTCAACGGGCAGGTAATGGCGAGAGCGATCGGCGCGTACGACCATTGCGCCACGCGCGGCAAGCCGCGACAGCCCGTTCACAGCGGTTCGCGCGCGTTCGCGCATGACATGGTCGAGCGTTCTGCCGATCAACAGGAAGAACAGCAACGACACCGAAGCGTCAAAATAGGCGTGAACGCCATGGTTGATTGTTTCGTAGAGGCTCATTGAGTAAGCGAGCGAGACGCCTGCGGCAATCGGCACGTCCATGTTCATGCGACCATGGCGCAATGCATTCAATGCCGAGCGGAAGAATATGCCGCCGGCGAACGCCAGCGCCGGGATGGCGATCAGCGCCGATACCCAATGGAACAAGTCACGCGTTGCACCTTGCGCCCCGGACCAAACCGAGACGGAGAGGAGCATGATGTTGCCGGCGGCAAAGCCGGAAACAGCAACGGCGCGGATCAATTCAGACAGCGTTTCGTCTCGTGCTTCGGCCTGAGGATCGAAGAGGTGGGCCTGATAGCCCAGGTCGGCGAGGACGCTTGCCAGTGGTGGCACCGCACCGTCACGCCAGCGGACGGAGACCCTTTTTGTGGAAAGGTTCACGCGCGCGCTTTCGACCCGATCGAGTGTGCCGAGCGCAGACTCGATGGTTTGGATGCAGGCACCGCAGTGGACCGTTGGCACCGACAGATCGGTTTGATTGATTCCGTCGCCAAGCGCCCGGCTTGCCAGGCGGATCTCCTGGCTTGACGGCAAATTCGCCGTCGGACCACCGAGATCCAGTACGGATTCAGCTCCGGGTGCGCAGCAGCTCATTGGATTTCACCGTGAGCGATGATCAGCCGTCGAACCTCGCGATACGGCTCGGAGAGCCCTGCGTCGGCGTCCACCTCCACAATCCAGACCCCGTCTTTTGGCTGATGGCGCGCCCCGAATTCCTGTGCGTTCCCGGAAGTCAGAATGACTAATTCGTCTTCCTTCTCATAGGCAGGATGGCGAAACATCACCTTGACACTGTGCAACGCAATCGGTTTGCCGGCGGCATCAGCCAAGCTGTAACGGACGTCTCCGTCCGAGATGACAAACAGGCTTTTCCAACCGAGTGCCGCCTGGGCGCGGCCTTGCTCGGCTTTCTTGTTGAATTCCTGACTGGCGACATAGGTGTTCTCGACGACGAGGCCTGTCCAGCTTGTGTTTGCCAGTGTGGCCATCAAGACGTTGACCCCGATGACGACACCGAAGAAAGCCAGGATGACGGCAAGCATATGCCTGCCGGTGAATTCGCGGGGCCGTTGTGTCGCGGTGCTCATTTGCTGATCTCCGGCGCGTTGAAGGTGGCGACGTACTGGTTAGACTCGAATGACGCTTTGTCCTCGGCGACGAACTTGAAGCTCTGCGTTTCCCCCTGAATCCGAGCAGCTGGCATGCGCACAAAAATCTTCAGCATTTTCAGTCGGTCGGGTTCGACAGGAATCGCAAAGGTGCGCCCCGGCGGAAGGTCGCTGCCGACCAGGCTCATTTCGGCGCCGTCGAGCCCGTGTAGCGTGACGACGATTGTCCGCGGCTCTGGAATCATGTTGAGCAGTTTGACCGTGTAGCCATTGCGGATGGCGCCATCGGACAACGTGACGAATTGCGGATTGCGGTCATGAAGGACATTCACTTCGAGCCGGTCCCGCGTCAGCAGCGAGTAGACCAATCCAACTCCAAGCATCGACCACAGGCCCATATAGGCGAAGGTGCGTGGCCGAAAGATTTTCCTCAGATGGAAATGCACAACCTTTTCGGAGAACCGCCCGTCACCGGCCCTGATCAGCGAAGGTGTGATGGGCGACGCTCCCTGAGCCGTGGCCAGAGCCATGTTGGCGTTGTAGTCCGTAAGGGTGGCGTAGGAGATCAGCCCGCGCTCCCTGCCGAGCTTATCCATGACGCCGTCGCACGCGTCGATGCACAGCGCGCAGGTAATGCATTCGAGTTGCTGACCGTCGCGGATATCGATGCCCATCGGGCAGACGGCGACGCAGGCGTTGCAATCGACACAGTCCCCGGTTGGAAGGCCGGCTGCCTGGGCTTTTTTGGCATGCCGCGAACGCGGCTCGCCCCGCCAGTCATTGTAGGTGACCGTCAGCGAACTCTCGTCGAGCATGGCTGCCTGGATCCGCGGCCAAGGGCACATGTACGTGCACACCTGTTCGCGCATCAGCCCGCCGAAAGTGTAGGTAGTCGCTGTCAGGATGCCGATCGTGCCATAGGCGACGGCTGCCGCGGTCCCGGTGAAGACCTCCCGCAGGAGTGTTGGGGCATCGGCGAAGTAGAATATCCATGCTCCACCTGTCGCCACCGCTATGACCAGCCAGATTAGGTGTTTGGCCGTACGAAGTGCGAGTTTGCGAGCTGTCCACGAGCCAGCGTCAAGTTTCATGCGCGCATTGCGATCTCCCTCGATCGCGCGTTCTACGACAAGAAACAGATCGACCCATACCGTCTGCGGGCAAGCGTAGCCGCACCAGGCGCGGCCGACTGTTGACGTGAGCAGGAAGAGGCCGACCCCGGCCATCACGAGCAGCCCGGCGACGTAGTAGAATTCCTGCGGCCAGATCTCGATGAAGAAGAAGTAGAAGCGGCGGTTCGCGAGGTCCACCAGAACCGCCTGGTCTGGCGCGTAAGCGCCGCGATCCCACCGCAGCCATGGTGTCAGGTAATAGATGCCGAGGGTAACGGCCATCACCAGCCATTTGAACTGGCGAAAGCGACCAGCAGCGCGCTTGGGAAAGATCTTCTTGCGTGCGGCGTAAAGCGGCTGCCGTGTCTTGGCGGAATTGACCGGCTCTGCCTCAAGCCGTTCTATCTGTGTTTGGTCCAGCACCGGTATCTCCAGACGCGTAGCTTATGATCTGGATAGGTTTGACGCATGGTGGCCCGGACTTCGTTGACGCAAGTCAATCCGCCAGCGGTCAACAAAACAGTCGAGGCCCGGCACGGCCGGGCCTCGTCGCTTTGGCGGCGAAGGGCAGGGAATAGACCCCCCGTTTCCTATTCCCCACCGCCAAGCGAATGGATGTAAACGGCGAGTTCCTTGACCTTGGTTTCACCCAGGCGCGCTCCCCAGGCAGGCATCACACCCTGCCTGGGCGCGCGGACCTGTGCCGCGATCGCGCTCTCGCCGGAGCCATAGAGCCAGATCGCGTCTGTCAGGTCAGGCGCACCCACTTCGCGGTTACCTTTGGCATTGTCACCGTGGCATGCGGCACAGCTCTCCGCGAACACCTTGGCGCCCGGAGCGATCAAGGCGGAGTTTTCGACGCTGCCGGACAAGCTGGCGACGAAAGTGCTGACCTGCGCGATCTGTTCCGCTGTAAGGACTTCGGCGAAGGCCGGCATCTCCGAAACCCTCGTGTCGGCGTCCGGGACAAAGCGGATGCCGTGTGTGATGGTCTGCTGGATCTGGTCCGGTTTGCCGCCCCAAAGCCAATCGTCGTCATTGAGGTTGGGAAAGCCCTTCGATCCCGCGGCGCCGGACCCGTGGCATTGGGTGCAATTGACCTTGAATGCGGCTCCGCCGGCTGCGACCGCAAACTCGCGCAAAGTGTCATTCGCCAGAATTTCAGATACGGATTTCGATTGCACTGCCGCCACATATTTGTCTTTGGCAGCGTCGGCGGCGGCAAGCTCGTTCTTGACCTCATTTCGGCTGGAATAGCCAAGCACGCCCTTCGTGGCAGAGCTCAGCATCGGCCACGCCGGATAGGCGATCGTATAGCCGATGGCCCAGACGATGGTGATGTAGAAGGTAATGACCCACCATCGCGGGAGGGGATTGTTGAGCTCCCTGATCCCGTCCCATTCATGGCCAGTCGTGGAGACGCCCGACACATCGTCGATATGTTCATCACTCATGGTCAGTCGTCCTTCAGGGGGATTCGGGCTGCTTCGTCTGCCTGACTCTTGCCACCTGGCCGCAGCGCGAAGACGATCGCCCCGACAAAGAACAGGGCCATGAAAAGGAGAACCCAACTGTCGGCGAATTGCCGCATCGCGTTGTAATCCATTGCTTTTTCCTAACGGTATCCTGCGGATTCGTCGTAGTTCTTGAAATCGACCAACGTGCCGAGCATCTGCAGGTAAGCGACCAGCGCGTCCATCTCGGTGACCTGGGCTGGGTTGCCGTCGAAATCGCCGACCTTGGCTTTGGGATAGCGCTTCTCGAGCGCCGTCGTGTCGGCGGCAGGATCAGCCTGGGCCTTCAGATCGGCATTAGCGTTCGCTATCATCTCGGCCGTGTAGGGAACGCCGACATCAGCGTTCGCGACGAGATGTGTTGAAAAGTCTTTGACGTCGAGCGGTGTATCCTTCAGGAACCCATAGCTCGGCATGATCGATTCAGGCACGACCGACTGCGGGTTTGTCAGGTGCTGTGTGTGCCACTCGTTGGAATATCGATCGCCAACACGCGCCAGATCCGGACCGGTACGTTTTGAACCCCACTGAAAGGGATGGTCGTACATCGACTCCGCCGCCAGGCTATAGTGCCCATACCGCTCGACCTCGTCGCGGAACGGCCTGATCATCTGGCTGTGGCAGAGGTAACAGCCTTCGCGCACGTAGATGTTGCGGCCGACCAGCTCCAGCGGCGAGTAGGGCCGCATGCCTTCGACCTTCTCTATCGTGTTGTCGAGATAGAAAAGCGGTGCGATCTCGACGATGCCGCCTATTGTGACGACCAGCAGCGAGCCGACCAGAAGAAGTGTCGCGTTCTTCTCGATGACCGAGTGTTTGTCCATCAAGCTCATGGGAATGGCTCCTTACTGCGCGGGCTGAAGGGTCGGGATTGAGCCCGGCATGGGAGCCTCCTGGCGTTGGTGACCGAGGATCGTCATGGTGATGTTCCAGGCCATGATCAGCGTGCCTGAGAGATACATCGCTCCGCCGATGGCACGCATCACGTAGTAGGGATGCATGGCGGCCACGGATTCGGCGAAGGAATAGACCAGGAAGCCCTGCTCGTCGTATTCGCGCCACATCAGGCCCTGCATGATGCCGGAGACCCACATCACGGCCGCGTAGACCACGATGCCAAGTGTCGCCAGCCAGAAATGCCAGGTGACGAGGCGCAGCGAATAGAGACGTTCGCGGTTCCACAGCTTCGGAACCATGTAGTAGAGTGCGCCGAACGAGATCAGGCCGACCCAGCCAAGCGCACCCGAGTGAACATGACCGATCGTCCAGTCGGTGTAGTGGGACAGTGAATTCACCGACTTGATGGACATCATCGGGCCTTCGAAGGTCGACATGCCGTAGAATGCGATCGCCGCGACCATCATGCGGATGATGGGATCCGTGCGGATCTTGTCCCAGGCGCCCGACAGCGTCATCAGGCCGTTGATCATGCCTCCCCAGGACGGCATCCAGAGCATGATCGAGAACACCATGCCGAGGGTCTGCGCCCAGTCGGGCAGGGCAGTGTAATGCAGGTGATGCGGACCAGCCCAGATGTAGAGGAAGATCAGCGCCCAGAAGTGGATGATCGACAGCCGGTAGGAGTAGACCGGCCTGTTAGCCTGCTTGGGCACGAAGTAATACATCATGCCCAGAAAGCCGGCCGTCAGGAAGAACCCGACCGCGTTGTGGCCGTACCACCATTGCGTCAGGGCATCCTGGACGCCTGAGAATGCCGAGTAGCTTTTTGAACCCAGGAACGAGGCGGGCATCGACAGGTTGTTGACGACATGCAGCATCGCGATGGTCACGATGAAGGACAGGTAGAACCAGTTGGCGACGTAGATATGCGGTTCCTTGCGCTTCAGGATGGTGCCGAGGAACAGGATGAGATAGGCGACCCAGACTATGGTCAGCCAGATGTCGACGTACCATTCGGGTTCGGCATATTCCCGGGATTCGGTGATGCCGAGCAGGTAGCCGGTAGCGGCCATGACGATGAAGAGCTGATAGCCCCAGAACACAAACCAGGCCAGATTGCCGCCGAACAGCCGCGCGCGGCAGGTGCGTTGGACGACATATAATGATGTGCACAGAAGCGCGTTGCCGCCAAAGGCGA
Organism: Mesorhizobium sp. B2-3-13; assembly: GCF_006442195.1. Lineage (NCBI taxonomy): Bacteria > Pseudomonadati > Pseudomonadota > Alphaproteobacteria > Hyphomicrobiales > Phyllobacteriaceae > Mesorhizobium > Mesorhizobium sp. B2-3-13. The sequence goes on along the minus strand of NZ_VFVQ01000022.1, from coordinate 86,740 downwards.
AGACGACGCCCGACGTGTGCACCGGGCGCAGGCGGCCGAAGTTGAACCATGGCTGGATGTTGAGCTGCGGATAGGCCAGTTGTAGCGCAATGATCACGCCGACAAGCATGCCGACGACACCCCAGAACACGGTGGCGATGGCGCCATAGCGGATGGGCCCGTCCAAATAGGCCGATGGATCGATCGGGGTAACGGGTGCGAAGTTCGAGTTGCGGAGCAAAATGGCGGTGAAGCCGAGTAGTACGAAAAACAGCACCCACATATGTTGCCGGAAGGGCTCGTCCGTGCCGAAGCCTGCCGCCGCCAGAGCGGCGAATGCGAACAAGCCCAAGACGAAGATTTCTCTGCCGAATTTCATGACGTGTCCCCGAGCGCGGATCTGATGTGCGGATGTGAACCCTCTGCCGCATCAATTCCGCGACTGGCCGCCCGGCGCCTTGATCCATGTCAAAGTCCACACTTCGCCAGTCGGACAATCTTGCGCATTGGTTTCATGCGCGGAGGTTCCGATGGCCCGTGGCAAATCGTCAGTTGTCGTCAGGTGCGACAAACCGGAAGCCTGTCCGGTCGTTGAAGCATGCGTTCAAGGTGGGCGCGTACCGTGTCTGGACGTTCCTCGCTGGCATGATCAAAAAATGCGCCTATGCGACGAGCTGGAGGCTATTGCCGACGGATTGCCTTCCCGGGTGGATCGGCTGAAATGCCTTCTGGTCGCAAATGAGCTCGTGCCTTTGCTGCGTAGAAGCCACGCTTATGAGGAAGAACATATCTTCCCGGCGTTTGCGCATGACAGCATCAATGAAGGCGCTCGAGGTGCCTCCATACGCCGCCTCAAAGCCGAGCATGTCGAGGACGAGTGTTCGGCCCAGGATCTGACGGACACTCTGCTTGAGATCGGGCATGGAGCCGTCATCGCCAACCCCGAAGCGCTCGGCTTCATGCTGCGCGGCTTCTTTGACAGCATGCGCCGGCACGTGGCCTTTGAAAGGGAGCATGTGCTTCCGCTGATTCCCGCAAGCGAGGTCGGCTAAAGCGCGTCGCGTCGAAACGGATTCATGCGACGCGCTTTTTCTCTGTTTCTATGCATGTCGTTGTCTCAGAACCGGGCCACTTTTGAGCGACTTGCATCAGGCGCCGGAACGTTGTTCCAGGCGGTTCATGTTCTCCACGAAAACGTGACGGTTGTTCTCGATACGGATCACTTCGTCAGCGCGCAGCCTGGTCAGCTGACGGCTGACCGTCTCTATTGTCAGGCCGAGAAAGTCGGCGATATCGGACCGCGTCAACGGTAGGTCGAATGTCGCCGATCCGGTGTCTTGGGCATTGGTCGGATCAATGTTCGTTGCAATCATGAGCAGGAAGCTTGCCACTTTTTCCGAAGCCGTCTTGCGCCCGAGCGTCACCATCCAGTCACGGGCCTGGTCGAGTTCCTTGAGTGTCTGTTTGAGCAGGCGGTGTTCCAGCTCAGGCGACACTTTCATCATTCGCTCGATTGCCGTCTTTGGAAAAGAACACAGGGAAACATCCGTCGCGGCCTCGGCGTTGATCGAACTTTCGAGCTTGAATGGACGCCCCAGAAAATCGGGCGCGAACTGAAGGCCGACGATCTGCTGGCGCCCGTCCGAAAGAGTCTTGGTCAGCTTCACCACGCCCGAAAGCACGTTCGAAAAGCTGTCGATCGCCTCGGCGTCGCCAACCAGTTCGGTTCCGGGCTGAACGCTGTGCTTGGAAGAGTTTCTCGCCAGGTCGACCAACTGATCCGGATCGAGCGCACCACAGACGCCGCGATGCCGTGCTTCGCAAGATTGGCAGAGCACCGGAATGTCGGAGTTGTGAACGTCACGTCGCACGGCCATCGCATCACCTGTCATCGGATGCCGCCAGACAGCATCGCTTTTTCGACCATGGTTGCGTCAGTTTTTTCCCGGCACCTTGATCAAAATCAAAGCTCCGGCAGCCAGATGAGACCTAATTGGAGGCCATGCAAAAGCCAGAGACCTGCGAGTTGAGACCGGACCTGACCGCCAGTTTGGGCGAGAACGTGCCGCGTTACACCAGCTACCCGACCGCGCCGCATTTCCATGCGGGGATCGACGACATGGTCGTTCGCGGCTGGCTGCAGACAATCGGCGCCGGCGACGAAATATCGCTCTATTTGCACATCCCTTATTGCGACAAGCTATGCTGGTTCTGTGCCTGCCATACCAAGCAGACGCGCCACTACGCGCCTGTGGCGAGTTTCCTTCGCTCCCTGCACAGCGAAATCGAGACGGTCGCGGAGCTCCTCAGCGGCAAAGGCAGGGTGCGCGCGGTCCATTTCGGCGGCGGCTCACCGACCATGCTGACACCCGATGACCTTGTGGCTCTTGGAAGACGCCTGCGAGCCGAGTTCGAGTTTCTTGCCGATGCGACCGTCAGTGTCGAGATAGAGCCCAATGACATGGACGAGGCACGCCTGGATGCGCTGGCGCAAATTGGCATGACGAGGGCGAGCCTCGGTGTGCAGGATTTCGATCCCAGGGTGCAGAAGGCGATCAATCGCGAGCAGAGTTTTCTACAGACCAAGCAGGTGGTGGACGGCGTGCGCTCGCGCGGCACGAAATCCGTCAACCTCGATCTGCTCTATGGTCTGCCACATCAGACGCTGCAAAGCATCGCCACGACAGTTGAACAGGCGTTGACACTGGCGCCCGACAGAGTGGCGCTTTTCGGCTACGCGCATGTGCCGTGGTTCAAAAAGCATCAGACGATGATCGATGAGGTCTGGTTGCCGGATCCGGCCCAACGCCTCGGACAATCACAACTTGCCGCGGAGATGATTGAAACGGCCGGCTACCAAGCCGTCGGGCTCGATCATTTCGCCAAGCCCGGCGATTCGCTGGCAATAGCGGCAGCGACGGGCAAATTGCGCCGCAATTTCCAAGGCTATACCGAGGATCAATGTGAAACCTTGATCGGGTTCGGACCTTCCTCGATCAGCCGATACAAGCAGGGTTACGCACAGAACATCGTGGCCACTGGCGAATATGAGAAGGTAGTCGATGGCCGGCGATTGGCGACGGCACACGGCGTGCGACTCAGCCTCGATGACCAGGCGAGGGCCTGGATAATCGAGCGACTGATGTGCGATTTTTCCTTCCCGGCTATCGAACTTGTCGAGTGCTTCGGCGATGTTGGGCAGGGATTGCTTCTTCAGGCCAGTCGGCTTGGCAATGCCGGCTCGAGGCTGCTTGAACTCAAGGGCGATCATTTTGTCGTGCCGATAGAGTGCCGTCCTCTCGTCAGGACAATTGCGGCCAAATTTGACAAGTATCTCCAAGCCGGAACGGCCAGGCACTCCGTCGCGGTCTGAGCGTTCGGCGTGCCCACCCATTCCGAAGATCGAATTCGGGCAACTCGCTCGGCTTTTCACGGATTATTTCGACGGGATCCATCGGATGGAAGATCGGCGGGCTCCTGAATTCAGGAGGCTCACGCCATGACGCTGTTAGGGCGACGCGATCCGCCGGTTTGTTCAAGTCGCGTCGCCTGGTTCGGGCGCCCGCTTCTTACCCGTAACCATCGAGCGAACGAGGTTCTCGTGATGACGCAGGCTGGCAAGAAGCACCCCGGCAAGGTGCAGTCCAACCATAAGGAGGACCGTGTTGCCAAGCAACTGATGGAGTGTCTGCAACCAGCCGACGCCCCAAAAAGCGTCAGTGGTCTGCAGCCAGCCGGTCAGGGCTATGCCGCAGATCGTGACAAGCAGCGCCAGCACCATGGCGGCGCCCGCCGGGTTATGTCCGAGATATCGTTTTTCGCGATGCGCCGCGATGTCGCAGAGATAGGACGTCACGGCGCTTGGGCTACGCACGAATTGGGCAAATCGGGTGTACCTGGAGCCGACGATGCCGGCCAGAAGCCGCGAGGCGACCAGCGCGATCGCACTGTAGCCGGCGAGTTCATGAACCTTCACGATCAGCCCCGACGACAGCCACGCCACCGTCACGCTCAACACCAGCGCCCAGTGAAACAGGCGAACATAAGGACTCCAGACCTTGACCATGTTCCGGCGGGAGGAAACGGTGGCGTTCATGTCGATCAGCCTTCGTCGCCGTCGGCGTCGCTGCCGACCGGAGCCAACGTCTTGGGATCGAACATGGTCTCGACCCGCTTGCCTTTGCCGTCGACCGCATAGGCTTCGTAACAGCCGCTTTCCGACTTGATGTTGCGCACCGTCCAGCCCTGGGCCTCGAGTTTGCTCTGCAGCGCCTCTGCCGACTGCCACTGGTCGGCAGGTACATCGCACTTGTTGCCGGCAAAGGCGGTTGCGGTTCCGGCTGCGCTGAGCAGCAGGGTGGCGAAAATCATCGTCTTCATCTTCAAGTCTCCATCGGCCAATTCCGATGCGGCCAACATCACGGTGCAAGCTGACAGCAACCTGAATGCGAAGCGCAATTCGAGATCCGGGCCTCGGGGGCGTTCAGGTTGGTGTAAGGTTTTCGGTGCAACGAGCACCGCGTCCGATACGGACAGGACAGGGATGGAGAAGAGGTGCGGGTTCTTTTAATCGAAGACGATCGGATTCTTGGCGAAGCGGTTCGCGACCACGTCGCCGCCGCCAGCCATGCGGTCGATTGGTCGAAGACGCTTGACGAGGCCCGCACCTGCCTGGCTGTCATTTCATATCAGCTCATTCTGCTCGATCTCCAACTCCCTGATGGGAGGGGGCAGGATTTCTTGAAGGCCCTGCGACGCGATGGAACCGATACGCCGGTGATCATCCTCACGGCGCGGGACCAACTCTCGGATCGCATCGAGGGTCTGAACAGCGGCGCCGACGATTACCTCGTCAAGCCATTCGATCTCGAAGAGCTGTCGGCACGGCTGCAAGCGGTGGCTCGCCGTTATACCGGCAAACCCAATCCAATTGTCCGCTTTGGCAAGGTCGAGATCGACTTGGCACGACGCGACATCACCGTCGACGGCAACTCCACCTCGCTTACCGGCCGCGAGTGGGCGGTGCTGGAACAGTTTCTGCAGCGACCGGGCGCCATTGTGAGCAAGGCTCAGATCGAAGACGCGCTCTATGCGTTCGGCGCGGAGATCGAAAGCAATGCGGTGGAGGTGTACATAAGTCGTTTGCGCCGCAAGATTGGCAGCGACACCATCCGCACCGTGCGCGGCGTCGGCTACCGTGGGATGGCCCAATGAACGGTCGTACAAGTCTGGTGCGCCGGCTGGTCGTCGCTATCAGCGCGGTGATGGTGGTTTACGGCCTTGTGGCGGCCATCGCCGGCGGCATCACCCTGCATCGCGAAATCAACGAAGCCATGGACGTCGCCATGAGAGAGGCAGCCAGAAGACTGCTGCCGGTAGTGGTAGACGATCTCATCGGGAAGGATGCCCAGGCTGCGCCGCGGGTTTTTGCGGAAGCCGACAATGACGAGGACGGCGACCGGCTGGTCGTCCAGGTTCGCGACAAGCAGGGCTTGGTGCTGCTGCATTCAAATCACGCGCCATCATCGCCGCTTTCGCTGATCCCAGTTCCCGGTTTCACCGAGAACAAGGGATGGCGTATCTATACCGAAGCGGCGGTGAGCGGGACGATTTTCATCCAGATTGCCGAGCTTGAAAGCCGTCGAGACGAGGAGACACTGGAAGCCGCATTCGGCTTCCTGCTGCCCCTGGTCCTGCTCACGCCACTGGCGGCGATCGTCTGTTGGCTGATCCTGGAGCGTTCCCTGCGTCCCGTTCTGACGTTGCGCAGCGAGATCGCTAACCGCCACGGCGACAATCTGGCATCGATCCGCACCGAAGACCTTCCACTGGAACTGGCCGCCATCGCCAAGTCCGTGAACAGCCTGATGCGGCGGCTTGGAATGGCTCTGTCGGCAGAAAGGGAATTCACAGCCAATGCGGCGCACGAATTACGCACACCTATAGCCGGTGCCCTGGCGCAAGCAGAGCGCCTGCTCGCCGAAGCACCTGACCTCAACGTCGGCAACCGCGCCCGTCAGATCAGGGCGTCACTCGCCAATCTTGCCCGGCTTTCGGAAAAGCTGATGCAACTGGCAAGGGCAGATGCCGGCGTTGCGGCGGCATCACAGCCGGTCGACCTTGGCTCGGTCGCTGCCCTTGTCGTCGAAGAGTTCGGTCGGAGCGCTGGGGGTCAGGGCGAGATCGACCTTGTTAGACCCAGCGAGGATGCACCAATGGTCGAAATCGACCAGGATGCGCTCGCGATCGTCATCCGCAATCTGGTCGAAAACGCGGTACGACATGGCGCATCGGGCAAGCCGGTAAAGATCTCCATCGGCAAGGATGCCAGCTTGCGCGTCATCAATGAATGCCCGGTAATTCCGGCGGCGGAACTCGGCGGCTTGACGCAGCGTTTCGCGCGACGTGCTTCTCCGGCAGACGGATCGGGCCTGGGTCTCGCCATCGTCAGCAACATCGTCCAGCAGGTCGGCGGAACACTGATCTTGAGGTCGCCGGCCTCAGGCATGAAGGATGGATTTGAGGCTTCGATTCAACTGGTCAAATCCGGTTAGGGGCGGTTCATAGTCTCGCACAATGGCCAACCTGCTCTAAGTCTTTGTTTATACGCCATTCCAGACGGAAAACCGCTGCGACTTGAATTGCCGTAGGCGCATTGACCAAACGGCAGTTGCAGCCTTGGTGGACGTGATGATGCATCCGGCAGAGAAAGTGGCCCTCAACCCGCAGCAGTCTGTCGTGGCGGATCGATGCGAAAGAACATCGCCAGCTTGAGGCTTGTCGCTATCCGTTCGGCTCGATCGATAAACACCGCTGCTGTTTCCGGCGCAAAGAGCTCGGCGGCGGTTTTGCCAAACATGTCCAGCCAGATATCGAAATCCGCTTCGGTGACATCCTTGAGTTTCACATGAGCGGGCACCGGCCGTCCGTGATAGTCGCCGGTCTTGAGAATGACGGAACACCAGAAGTCGGTCATTTTCTCGAGATGCGGCTCCCAGTCGCCGGTGATCGCGCGCGCGAAGATCGGTCCAAGGCGCTCGTTCTTCCGGAGCCTGGCATAGAATTCGCGAACGAGTCTCCCGATCAACGCCCGATTGACGTCAGGATCGTTCAGAGGCTGCTCTGCAAGCGGACGCACGGTCAAGGCTGATTTCATTGTCATTCCACAAATACTTTGTTGTCTTCGCCAAAATCAGGAAAGCCCGAGACGCCGAAGGCCTGCCTGGACAAGGGTGAGCCGTTCGCGGACAAGCCGGAAACCCAGATTGTCGGGCGGCGTTCCGACGGCGCAGCCGCCGCTCTTCCCGTCCCGGATGAAGTTCGACATATAGGTGCGGTGGAATCCTTCAACGACATGCACCCCGCAATTTTCCACCGAACCTGCAGTCCTTGTGCCGTCGCTGGTCACCGACGCGTGGACATAGCAGGTCGATGTCCATTCCCAGACATTGCCGGCGACGTCAGCCACCCCTTTTGCGTTCACACCGAAGGCCCCCTGAAATCTCGGGGCAGGATCGGATTTGCGCTCGAGCGAAGCCTCGTTGCGATATTGGGCGAGCCACCGCAGAGCCGGGTTGGCGGGGTCGCTGATGCCGGCCTCTACGTCGCTCCGGAATTTTTCGCCGGCGGCAAAGGCCCACTCCGCATCGGTCGGTAGCCGCCACGCTTCGCCCCTCTGGGTTGATAGCCAGTTCGCATAGGCTTGCGCGTCCATGTGGCTCACGCCGGTCACGGGAAAGTTGCCGCCGCCAAGGGTTTCAGCGGGCTGGCAGACATCGGCCGCCACGCAGCGACCGTATTCCGATGCACTCACTTGATATTTCATGATTTCCAGCGGTTCCCCCAACCTGACCAACATGACAGGCGCCGCCACCGGACGTCCGTCCTGCAGGAATTCACCTGGTTGGGGATGACTGAACGACGCCGGGGCAAGGCGCACCAGTTCCGGGCTCGCGACAAGTCGGCCGCCAGGCGGCGAAAGCCAATCAGCCGCCGTGGTCGCTCCTATGGCAACCAGCGCGGCAGAAGCGAACGCTGCGAGGGCTATGATTGGGTTGATTGGCATCGGCTTTCGCCCGACATGGGCGGTCTTGCGGAATTGCCGCAAGGCCGCCTTGGCTTCAGGATCAGATCCTCGCTACGACGCGATGGAGCGTGGTGCCTCGATCTGCGTCATCAGGTCGTCGTCCCAATGTCCGTCGACCGTGAAGTGCGCGGTCGCTCCCAGTTCCACGGCCTCGATTAGATTGTGGTTCACATAGGCGTAGATGCCGGGCTGCCGGAAGGTGTACAGCGACGAACCCGCCGAGCCACCGCGAATAAACCAGGTTTCAAGATCCTTGGCTGGCGGATTGTCGAATTTGCCCTGCTCCCAGACAAGGTCGCCATGGCCGCCGATCAGGTGGGGGCGGGTGTCGCGGTTCGCCTGGGAATGGACGATCAGGACGGTCTCGCCAACCTTGGCCTTCATGGCATGCTCGCCCGTCAGCGATCCCCGCCTGCCGTTGAAGACGACATGTGTCGGGATCAGGCCGCGCATGACCTTGACGGTGTCGTCGTAGTTGTCGCCGGCGGTTTCAAACTTCTTGAACTTTCCCTGCTCGTCGCGAGGAATGTAGAAGTCGTTCTCGCCGATATAGTAGATGTGATCGTAGCGGACGGGCTTGCCTTTGTCGTCCCTGAGGCCGTCGCGCGGCAGCACCATTACCGCACCGCTCATGCCCGACACGACGTGCCATGGGATCATCGCGCCGCCGGGGGCGCAGTGGTAGACGAACGTTCCGGCGCGGGTTGCCTTGAAGCGCAGTGTGACCTGCTCACCCGGATTGATCAGTGTCAGGCCGCCGCCGCCAAGTGCGCCGGTGGCCGCGTGGAAGTCGATGTTGTGGGCGAGTGTGTTGGTGTCGGGATTTATGAGTGTGAGTTCGAGATAGTCGCCTTGATGCACGACCATCAGCGGGCCGGGAATGGAGCCATTGTAGGTCATCGCATTGAGTTGCGTGCCGTCCGCGTCGATGACGATCGGCTTCTCTTCGATAGTCATGGTGAATTCGACGATTTTCGGACCGACTTTCGCGACCTGATCGTGAGCGTGAACGAAAGGAGGCGCGACCAATGCAACCTTTTCACGCGGCAATCCGGCCACTTCCTTTGCGCTTGCCGTAGCGGGCATGGCTGTAATCGTTGCGACGGCGGCGGCGGTAAAAACCGAACCCAGCAGTGCTTCACGTCTCGTAAGCATATCCATCTCCTTTGCCTGCGCCAATTTAGCCAGATATTAGGCTTCCCGCCGCGAACGTCTTTGCGCTAGCGCAAATCCAGTTCGATTCATCTACCTGGTGGAGGAAACAGGAGGTAGTTGTCATAAAACCGAGGCGAAGTCTTCGCCAAAACGAAATCGGCCGAACTGGACCCCTCCGCTGGTCCGTTCGGCCGTTCCCTCCGGAGATCGTGAACCGGAGGGTGTCTTTTGGACGAGAGCAGGTCAGTTGGAGGCGGCCTTTGCCGCTTCCGCGAACAGATCCGCGAACACTGTCTTGGCTTTGCCGGCCTGCTTGACGGCTTCCGCGGCTTCCAGATTGACGGGCTTGCCTACGGCGATGAGCGCCACCATGCCCATGCCATAGTGCGGCGCGCATCTCACGCCGTAGACACCCTCCTTGGTGAGGGTCACGGTGATTTCCTCACTCGGCTTCCCCTTGAAGGCGTCAGCGCCTTCCGGCAGCATGCCTTTGATGATTTCAGCGTTGTGGGTTTTGTCGGTCGGCACGAACTTGACCGTGTCCCCCGGTACTGCACGCACAAAGGCCGGCTGGAACACCATCGCACCTTTCTCACCTTTGTTGAGCATTTGCACCACATGCTCCTCGGCGCTTGCGGCGCCGGCGAGGGCGAGAAGAGCGACGGCAGCGGCAACAAGAGGCAATTTCATTGGGAAGTCCTTTCTTGGGTTCATCACGGCATCAACCGTCGCGCCTGTTCTACGTCACTGGACAATCTGGCGATTTGCGTTGGCGCAAATTTCTGGGTGAAATGTGCATGGAGGAGCAACTGGAGCCGTTTCCGTCAGAGTTGATTGCTGCCGTCTCTGCTCTTCAAGCGGCTGAAAGACATTCCGCCGAACAAGTCACATAGTCGAAGAAGGTGGCGACCACAGCGTCGCCCAGACGTCGAGCAGCATCGCCCCCTTGCCGCCCATCAGTTGTCCGTGACACTCTCCGGTCAGGCTGGCGTGGACGCTTTGTGGTCATGGTCAAATTGGGGGGCATCGTTGGGTAGCCTTGATCGCACACTGATCGCCGGGTTGTCTGTCTTTGAGGGGCTATCGGCTGCCGAGCTCGACCGCATCGTCGGCCAGGCCACGTCGTTGAGGATTGCCAGGGACCAGTCGGTTTTCGAACAGGAGCAGGAAGCCCATTCGTTTTTCCTGCTGCTCGACGGGCATGTGCGCGTGGTGAAATCGACACCGGACGGCCATGAGGTAACCGTGCGATACATAAGTCCAGGCGAGTTGATGGGCATTGCCCACGCACTGGGCCGCACCACCTATCCGGCAAATGCGATCGCCGCCGCCGATTGCGTCGCTCTTGCCTGGCCAAGCCAGCTGTGGCCGACATTCGCTGCCGACTTTCCCAGTTTCAGTGCCAACACCTACAAGGCCGTGGGCAGCAGGCTGCAGGACGCCCACACGCGCGTCATCGAGATGTCCACCGAACAAGTGGACCAGCGCGTTGCCCATGCACTGCTTAAGCTGGTCAAGCAGACCGGCAAAAAGACGGAGGAAGGCATCGTGATCGACTTCCCGATCTCGCGTCAGGACATCGCCGAAATGACGGGGACGACGCTTCACACGGTGAGCCGCTTGCTCTCGGCCTGGGAAGACCAGGGATTGGTCAAAAGCGAGCGGCAGAAGGTGACTGTAGTCGAGCCTCACCGGTTGCTTCTGATCGCGGAAGGCCGCGAACAGAAGAGCTAACGTCAGTCGCTACTTTCGATTGCGGTCCGCAGATCGCGACTGAGCAGTTCCTCGTCCAGATTGTGCTCCCGTGCCGCGTCTGAAATGGTGTGGAACGGCGCGATAGGGCAGCCTACGCAAAGCATGCCATGCTGAAGAACGACGCGAATAGCTGCTGGCGAGCCGTGCATGAGTCTGTCCATCGTCGCATCGTCGCTGAATGTGGGTTTCATGCCGCTTGTCCGCATTTGGAAGCGGACATCTTGCGCCTTGTTTCATCGATGCTCGTTGCGCTGAGACAAAGAGGAACCTTATGAGCCTTGCCCGCCCGTCGAGCGACATGCGTCCGCCGTCGCCGCAGGCATTTCCCGGCGCGCAACGCCACGGCAGTTCATTAAGCCCTCGCCTGAGCCGCGCAGATTGTCGACCGCGTTAGGAACCGCCTCTCTCTTCCGTTGTCGAGCGAGAACATTCCGCCGCGACCAGGTACCACGTCGATGATGAGATCGGTGTGCTTCCACACTTCATTGCGAGACGCTGATATAGACCGGGGTGTCGCCGATCTACCCCAGCATCACGTCATGGTCGCCGACGATGAAATCGCCTTGCGAGTAACACATCGGCGATGATCCATCGCAGCACCCGCCCGACTGATGGAACAGCACCGGGCCGTGGTCGGCGATGATTTCCGCCAGGAAGGTTCGGCTCCAGGTGTGGCCGAGACTTTCCCGAGCGAGATCTTTTCAAGCATCCTGCTTTCCCTCCAGAGTTCCCGAGCCGATAAGGGCGCGGCCATAACGGCTGCACCCTTGGCTTTCTATCCGACGACGCTCAAAAGAAACCGAGCTTCTTCGGGCTATAGCTGACCAGCATGTTCTTGGTCTGCTGGTAATGGTCGAGCATCATCTTGTGGTTCTCGCGGCCGATGCCCGATTGCTTGTAGCCGCCGAACGCCGCATGTGCCGGATAGGCATGGTAGCAGTTGGTCCATACGCGACCGGCGCGTATGGCGCGGCCGAACCGGTAGCAGCGGTTCGCATCACGGCTCCAGATACCAGCGCCTAGGCCGTAGAGTGTGTCGTTGGCAATCGCCAAGGCCTCGTCGTCGTCCTTGAAGGTGGTGACCGACACCACTGGCCCAAAAATCTCCTCCTGGAAGACGCGCATCTTGTTGTGGCCTTTGAACACCGTGGGCTTGACGTAATAGCCGCCAGCAAGATCGCCCGGCAGATGGTTCTGCTCGCCGCCGATCAGCAGTTCGGCGCCCTCCTTCTTGCCGATGTCGAAGTAGGACAGGATCTTCTCCAGTTGCTCGCTCGACGCCTGCGCGCCGATCATAGTGACCGGGTCGAGCGGATCGCCCTGGACGATCGCCTCGACGCGCTTCAGCGCCTTTTCCATGAACTTGTCGTAGATCTTCTCATGCACCAGGGCTCGGCTGGGGCAGGTGCAGACCTCGCCCTGGTTGAGTGCGAACATAACAAAGCCCTCGATAGCCTTGTCGAAGAAGTCGTCGTCTTCAGCGGTGACATCCTGGAAGAAGATGTTGGGCGACTTGCCGCCGAGTTCCAGCGTCACCGGGATGAGGTTCTGGCTGGCATATTGCGAGATCAGCCGGCCGGTCGTGGTTTCGCCGGTGAAGGCGATCTTGGCGATGCGGTTCGACGAAGCGAGTGGCTTGCCGGCCTCCAGGCCGAAGCCGTTGACGATGTTGAGCACGCCGTCCGGCAGAAGGTCACCGATCAGGTCCGCCCACAGCATGATGGTGGCAGGCGTCTGCTCGGAACGCGATGCATCACGCCCTCTCGTAGGTGCCGACAAGTTCGGCCTGTGCGATCACATGTGGCTTTGCCCGATCCAATATGTCGGCGACCTTGGCTTTCTCGCCACAATGCAGCGTTTCGACATCGAGGGCCGCGAGGCGAAAATGATAGTGATGGACACCGTGGCCCTTGGGTGGCTGCGGTCCATCGTAGCGCGGGTTGCCAAAATCATTGACGCCATAGCCAAGGCTTTCAGTCTTGGCGCCGGCCGTCGTACCCTCCGGCAAGCGGTCGCGTTCCGCAGGGATGTCGTAGATGCCCCAATGGCGGAAGATCCCGGAGGGAGCGTCGGGGTCCTCCACGATCAAGACGAAGCTTCGAGTGCCCTGAGGCGCTTCCTTCCAGGTCAGCGGGGGCGACAGGTTCTCCCCGTCACGCACATATTCATCCGGAATCCTGTCGCCGTCCCGGAAGGCCGGACTTTCAATCGAAAATGCCATGACGTTCACCTCAGTCGTGGTGATTTTTGAGCGTTCGCGTCGTCCTTGGATCGACTCGGAACGTATGGGCCTGGAGCGAGTTCCAGTAGGATCGACAAAAGCTCCAGGCGGGCCTCTCGCGGCCAGCTTGGGATTGCCTCGAAATCGGTCGAGGCGGAAACCGCGCATTTTGGACTGAAGCTCATGACCGTTCGTCGAATTCACGAACATGATTGATCCTCCTGGTCAGAACCGCACATCCGCGTGGGAAGCTCCGCCAGTGCTCCCGCTGCCGACCCATCGTCATTGCTGGACATAAGAACTACGGCTCAGGTCAATTGTTTCATTGCTCCAGAAAATAGCGCGCCTGGAGACGAGGTTTTGACGTTCCGCATAACCGCTTCTGCCGATCCGCGAGCATCTGGCCGCCGGCAAGGCAGGCGCGCTCAGCGCCGGAACAATCTGGATTCTGCGGTGTTCGGTTCGGAAAAGCCGGAAGTGGGTGCACCGAATTGGGTGAACGATACAAATGGACTGGACCGATGAGGGTTGCCCAAGTCGCACCCTTAACAGAAAGTGTTCCCCCAAAACTCTATGGTGGTACCGAGCGGATCGTGTCGTATCTTGCCGAGGAGCTTGTCCGTCGCGGTCATGAGGTCACGCTTTTCGCAAGTGGGGATTCGCACACCTCGGCGCGGCTGGTAAAATGCTGCGACCGGGCCTTGAGGCTTGATCCGACCGTTCTGGATCCCATTCCTCATCACATTGTAATGCTCGATCGCGTTCGGCGGGTTGCCGACGAGTTTGATGTTATTCATTTTCACACTGATCTGTTGCAGTTCCCTCTGCTCAATACCCTCCAAACTCCTGCGCTCACGACCCTGCATGGACGTCTTGATCTTCCTGACCTGTATCCGTTCTATCAAAGCTTTCCCGACGTGCCGCTGGTATCGATATCGCAAGAACAACGTCGCCCGATGCCGCCCGTCAACTGGGCCGGAACAGTCTATAATGGAATACCGCGCGATCTACTGCCGATGACGATGCATCCATCGGGCGATTATTTGGCGTTTCTCGGCCGTATTTCTCCGGAAAAAGGTCCAGAGACAGCGATCGAGATCGCCAGGCGTGCTGGCATGACATTGAAGATCGCGGCCAAAATCGACAAGCAGGACAGGTTATTTTGGGAGAACGTAATCTCGCCCATGATCGCCACACATCCCAATGTGGAATTCCTCGGCGAAATAGATGAACACCACAAGGCTGATTTCCTTGGCAACGCCCGGGCACTGCTTTTTCCTATAAACTGGCCCGAGCCCTTTGGGTTGGTGATGATCGAAGCCATGGCGTGCGGAACCCCCGTAATCGCGTTCGATCGAGGCGCGGTATCCGAGGTGATTGACCATGGGGTGTCGGGGTTTGTCGTAAGAACTGTCGACGAGGGAATTGAGGCGATAAGATCGGCCGGCAATTTGGATCGGCGACGGATCCGGGCTGTTTTCGAAGAACGGTTCTCGGCCGAGCGTATGGCATTCGACTACGTGTCGATTTATGATCGCCTTGTCGCGCTATCATCAGGCGCTGCGATGGCTCGCGCCAGGGGCGCTCAAGTGTCAGCTGAAGTTAGAGGTCTCAGCGATGCAATCCGTGAGTGCTGAAGCGATCTCCCATGCACCTTTTCCCGGGGGATCTGGCGTTACGCATCTTGCCCAGCTTTTCGTCCCCTCACTGCAGGAGCGCCGGCCCCGAACACTCAAGCATGACGACATTTTCGGCGTCTTCGACCGTAACGGCGACGTCCTCTCGGGACCTGGTAGCCCGGATGGGATTTATTATCGCGACACACGCTATCTCTCGCATCTTGGTCTGACAATCAATGGCGCCAGGCCTATGCTGCTCAGTTCGACATTGCGCGACGACAATGCGACCTTGACTTGCGATCTAACCAATCCAGACATTTTCGATGCTGAAGGCGTTCGCGTGCTGAAGCACGACTTAATTCATCTCCGCCGGTCACGATTATTGTGGGGCGCCCGATGCTTCGAGCGGCTGGCTGTGCGCAATTTCGATGAAGTTCGGCATCGTCTCCAGCTTGAGCTGGTTTTCGCATCCGATTTCGCGGACCTGTTCGAAGTCCGGGGCACGCCGCGGCCCCAGCGCGGAGAGGATTGTCAACCGGACGTGGCCGGTAACCGGGTCGCGCTTGCTTACGTGGGCTTGGATGGCGTGCGGCGCGCTACCATTTTGTCCTTCGATCCCGTGCCGGCGACGCTCACCGGTGAACAGGCCACGTTTGTGATAGAACTCGCACCTCACGAGACACATTCGCTTTTCCTGGATGTCGGCTGTGACAAGAAGGAAATTGGCGACGAGTCGCCTCGCCGCACCTTTTTTATTGCGCTTCGCGATGCGCGGCGGGCACTGCGTCATTCCACATCGAAGGCCGCCGTCATAACGACCTCCAACGAAATCTTTGATGAGGCGGTGCACCGAAGTGTGTCGGACCTCTACATGCTGATCACACAAACACCTGAGGGACCCTATCCCTATGCTGGCATTCCATGGTTCAGCACCGTGTTCGGGCGTGACGCTCTCATCACTGCCATGGAGATGCTTTGGCTGGACCCCTCGATAGCACGCGGCGTGCTCCTCTATCTCGCAGCCAATCAGGCAACCGAGCTAGATCATGTGTCGGATGCGGAACCTGGCAAAATCCTTCACGAGTTGCGGCATGGCGAAATGGCGGTGCTTCGGGAGGTGCCGTTCCGTCGATACTATGGCAGCGTCGACTCGACGCCCCTCTTCATCATGTTGGCAGGTGCCTATTTGGAGAGGACAAGCGATCTCGACACATTGCAGCGTCTGATGCCCAATATCGAAGCTGCTCTCGCTTGGATCGACGATTACGGTGACCGCGACAAAGACGGCTTCGTTGAGTACCAGCGGTTGACGCCTGATGGTTTGGCAAACCAGGGTTGGAAGGACAGCAGCGATTCTGTTTTTCACGCGGACGGAACACTTGCGAAGGGATCGATCGCACTCGCCGAGGTGCAGGCATACGTCTACGGAGCATGGTGCGCGGCGGCCGCGATCTCTCGTCGGCTCGGCAATTCGGCGCGAGCCAACAAGCTCGAAGCCAAGGCATCGGACCTGCGCGATCGCTTCGACGTCTGCTTTTTCGACGAGCAACTCGGCACATATGTGCTTGCGCTCGACGGGGACAAGCGCCCCTGCAGGGTGCGTTCGTCAAATGCCGGCCATACACTTTTCACCGGTCTCGCACGTGCCGAGCGAGCAAAGTCTGTGGTGCAGAGTCTCACGGAGCGCGCCTTTTTTACAGGCTGGGGTATCAGAACCATCGCTGCGACAGAGGCCCGCTACAATCCAATGAGCTATCATAATGGCTCTGTCTGGCCGCATGACAACGCGCTGATCGCCGCCGGCTTCGCTCGCTATGGCTTCCGACATGAAGCTGCAAAGATATTCGAAGGTCTGTTCGCCGCCTCGACATATCTCGATCTGCGCCGCTTGCCAGAACTATTCTGCGGCTTCCCTCGCCAAAGTGCCCAAGCACCGACCTTCTATCCGGTCGCTTGCAATCCCCAGGCATGGGCGGCCGCTGCGCCCTTGCTTTTCGTGCAAGCTTGCCTCGGCCTCGAATTCGATCCGAAATCGCAGTTTGTCGTTTTTGACGCTCCTGTCTTGCCGAGATTCCTGGATCAAATCGTCCTGAGGCGGCTTTCGCTGGGTGCCGGATCGGTGGACGTGGCGCTCCGTCGTACCGGCTCTCAGGTGGTCGTTGACGTTCTTGGCCGCACTGGATCAATCAGGGTGGTGGCGAAGAGCTGATCAACGGCGTCTCATCAGGCCCCTAACCCCCTCAGCGGTCTTGTTCACTTCACAAGCGGCGGGCCCGGCAAGAATCCCGGACCCTCGCCACCTCAGGCGGTCGACAGTGGATGATTACTGGCGAACCAGAGACTTGCAGCGGCCAGAAGCGCTACTACGGGGGAGGCGGCGCGCCGCTGAAGCTCCTCGCCGCAAAAGATGCTGCCGGCGATCGTAAGGATGGCCGGCGGTCCGGCCCGGCGAGTTCAACCAGCGCGCCATTCGAGTTCGACCTGAACCAGCTTGTCAGCTCCTTTGTCCAATCAGCTCTTGATTTCGATGCGCTTGACCTGCGATTGCGCCTTCTCCGTCTTGGGCAAGGCCACGGTCAGCACGCCGTTCTTGAAACGGGCTTCGACCTGGTCTCCGCGGATTTCATAGCCGAGCGGGATGCGGCGCTCGAAGCGGCCGTAGTAGCGTTCCGAGAACTGCCTGTCCTTGTCCTCGGTTTCGGATTGCTTCTCGCCCTTGAGCGTCAGCACACCATCTTCGAGCAGTACCTCGATATCCTTCTCCTCCAGCCCGGGCACCTCGGCGGTGACCTTTATCTGTTTCTCACTGTCGGAGATCTCGACGCTCGGCCAATTTCGGCCAAACACGGTCCTGCCAACAGACGGCAGGCCTGTGCCGAAGCCGCGGAAAACATCGTCGAACAGCCTGTTCACTTCCCGATGCAGCGACAGGAACGGATCGCGCTCACCGTCGCGCAAAAGGCTGGGGGCCTGGTCGCCATTGCCGCGGCCCCAAGGAATCAGATCACGGACACTCATGATTTTCTCCTTTCGGTCGTTCGGTGACAAAATCATCTCGGCGGTGCCGGGCGATGCCCGGCACCGTGCGGAGATCTCAGGCGGCCTTCTTCTCGGCCTCGATCTGCTTCGTCGCGCCCTTGGGCAGCGTCGTGTCGGCTGCGATCTCGATTCTGCGCGGCTTCATCTCTTCAGGAATCTCGCGCTTGAGATCGATCGTCAGCAGACCATTGACCAGGGCAGCGCCGACGACCTTGACGTGGTCGGCCAGTTCGAAGCGACGCTGGAACGCACGCCCGGCGATGCCGCGATGCAGGTACTGGCTGTTGTCGTCGCCTTTATCGTCGCCAGTCTTCTGACCAGACACCACGAGCATGTTCTGCTCCTGGGTGAGGGTCAGTTCTTCCTGCGAGAAGCCAGCCACCGCCATCGTAATGCGGTAGTCGTCCTCGCCGTTCTTGGCGATGTCATAGGGAGGCCAGTTGTCGATCGTTTCGATGCGGCTGGCGGCATCCAGAGCGTTCAACATCCGGTCGAAGCCGATGCTCGATCGGAACAGGGGAGAAAAGTCGAAAGCGGTTCTCATAGCTATATCCTCCATTGAGCAACATAGGAGGAGCGCCAAGGAAGCGGCGCCCCTTGACTTGCCGACCCGTTGGGCGTCGGCGAAATCGATTTGGTAATTCGCCTTTTTTCCGTCAAGAGCTGTTCGTTAAAATTTGTTCCCTCGGAACGGCAGATGGTTCGCGGGCGTTGATCCCTGGATCACCCCGGAGGGAATCATACATGCGCACGGCTTTGACAAAGGACGACGTGACTTCAGTGCTCGGACCAATCGAGGAGGCTACCGTCGCGGAAATCATTGCAACCGGCGCCTCCGCCGAGGAGCTTCGCGAAGCCTGGGCGTGGCTCAATGAAGACGAGGCGTTGATGAGCGAAGGACGGCCGCTGCCCGGGACCCGCGTGGCCGCCTTGATCGGCCTGCTGGAGCCGGATGACGAGGAATAAGGGATCCGAAGCGTGCGATGAAGCCATCGATGGTAGGGTCGGGAGCGCCCGGTACAAAGTTGTAGCGGGAGGAAATGCGGGAGCATTCACGTTTTCGGCCTACGAAAAAATTCCGCCGGCCGAAATCGGAGATTGGCAATCGATCGGATCCGCGCATTGGTCAGCGATCAATTTCGCCGAAGACGATGTCAAGGGATCCGATGATTGCGGCGACATCGGCGATCATGTGACCCCTGGATAGGAAATCCATCGCCTGCAGGTGGGCAAAGGACGGCGCACGTATCTTGCATCGGTAGGGAACATTGCTTCCGTTCGAAACCAGATAGACGCCAAATTCCCCTTTCGGCGCTTCGACGGCGGCGTAGACTTCTCCGGCCGGCACGCGATGGCCTTCGGTATAAAGTTTGAAATGGTGGATGGTCGCTTCCATCGATCGTTTCATCTTGGCGCGCGGTGGCGGTGTGATCTTCTGGTTCGGAATCGCCACAGGCCCTTGGCCTTCAGGTGCGCGCAGCTTTTCCAGGCATTGCTTCATGATCCGGACAGACTGGCGCATTTCCTCCATGCGAACCAGGTAACGATCGTAACAGTCTCCGTTCTTGCCGACGGGAATATCGAAATCCATCTCGGGATAGCATTCGTATGGCTGTGCCTTGCGCAGGTCCCATGGCGCCCCGGATCCGCGTACCATTACGCCGGAGAAGCCCCAGGCCCAGGCGTCATCGAGGCCAATCGCGCCAACATCGACATTGCGTTGCTTGAAAATACGACTGTTGGTGAGCAGGCCGTCAAGATTGTCGCAGACCTTGAGGAACGGGTCGCAAAAATCCCGGATGTCGTCAAGAAGCGCGGCAGGCAGGTCCTGGTGCACGCCTCCAATCCTGAAATAATTCGCATGCATACGAGCGCCGGAGGCGCGCTCGTAGAAGACCATCAACTTCTCACGCTCCGCGAAACCCCAGAGCGGCGGCGTCAGGGCGCCTATGTCCATGGCCTGGGTCGTGACGTTGAGGAGATGCGACAGAAGCCGGCCGATTTCGCAAAACAGAACGCGGATAAGTTGGCCACGCCTTGGCACCGATATTTGGAGCAATTTCTCGGCGGCGAGGCAGAAGGCATGCTCCTGATTCATCGGCGCGACGTAATCCAACCGGTCGAAATAAGGCAGGGCCTGCAGATAGTTCTTGTACTCTATGAGCTTTTCAGTGCCGCGATGGAGCAGGCCGATATGTGGATCGGCACGGTCGACGATCTCGCCATCCAGTTCCAGCACCAACCGCAGAACCCCGTGGGCCGACGGATGCTGCGGTCCGAAATTGATGGTGAAGTTGCGAACAGCGGCTTCGGCCATGGCGGCTCTCGGCGATATCTGCGTTTCATTGCTTCACGGCGCGACCGCATCGTTCCGGGTGCCGATCAAGTTGTGGTCTGGATGATCAGGGTCAGCGTGCCATCGCCATCGATGTTGGCGGCCACGACCTGTGAAGAGTTGAGCCCGTTCGCCCTCAGCGCCGTTGTTGCCTGGGGCGATGCATCGATGGAGTTCTGCAGCCGCAGCAGATCTCCCGCACTGGTCTGTGTGATCACTGCTTCCGCCTGCGCTTTGATTTCCGCAGGCAGATCCTCGACGGCGACAACGGCAATATTAGTGAAATTCTGGTCAGCAGCCCCTTGCCCGGGCTGCGGTATCTGGTCCGGCTGGGGCTCCAAGGGTGTCATCTGAGGAACAGGCGTTATCCGGGGAACCTGCGGGTTGATGGCTTGCCCGTAGAGGGACTGCGTGACGGCCGCTCCGGAAAGCGCGGCAACTATCATCAACATTCGCATAGTCGTTCCCTGGATTAGTTCGAAACGTCAAAGACAACCCGTGTGCCGGGCGATGGTTCCGTACGCACGACGGCCGCTGGGCAATTTCAGTCGTTTCCAATTGTTCAATCGTTTCTGCTTGCTGCCAATTTGGCCTTGCTCGGGCGCCAAGCCGCTCCAGTTAAATCCAGCGAACCGAGCTGGAGACTGGGTGATGGACAACAAGACCGCCGCGACGACGCAGGTGATCAGCCTCGAACGGATCGACCTCATGAACCGCTACTGGCGCGCCGCGAATTACATCTCGGTTGGCCAGATCTATCTGCTCGACAATCCGCTGCTGCGCCAACCCTTGAAGGCCGAGCATGTGAAGCCGCGGCTGCTTGGCCATTGGGGCACGACGCCGGGGCTCAATTTCGTCTATCTGCATCTCAACCGGATTATCCGCGAGCGTGATCTCGATGTGCTGTTTATCTGCGGCCCAGGACATGGCGGTCCGGCAATGGTCGCCAACACCTGGCTCGAGGGCACCTATAGCGAGATCTACCCCGATATTGGTCAAGGCGAAGACGGCCTGAGAAAACTGTTCCGGCAGTTTTCCTTTCCAGGTGGAGTGCCAAGTCACGTGGCGCCAGAAACACCCGGCTCCATTCATGAGGGTGGAGAGCTCGGATATGCGCTGGTCCATGCTTTCGGCGCCGCATTCGACAATCCGGATCTGACAGTCGCCTGCATCGTCGGCGATGGCGAAGCCGAGACCGGTCCACTCGCCGCGGCGTGGCATTCAAACAAGTTCCTGAACCCGGCGTCGGACGGCGCCGTCCTGCCGATCCTGCACCTCAACGGCTACAAGATCGCCAACCCGACGATCCTCGGCCGCATGGACGACGAGGAGCTGCGCGACCTCTTCACCGGCTACGGCTACGAACCGTTCTTTGTCGGAGGCCATGAGCCGGTTGCCATGCATCAGGCGATGGCCGGGACGCTCGACACGGTGCTCGATCGGATCCATTCCATTCAAGGGCAAGCCCGACGTTCAGGATGGCATGGTGAACGCCCACGATGGCCGATGATCGTCCTGCGCAGCCCCAAGGGCTGGACTGGGCCGAAAGAGGTCGATGGCGAAAAAGTCGAGGGTTTCTGGCGCTCGCACCAAGTGCCGGTATCGAACGCCCGCGGCAATGACGAGCACCGCAAGATCCTCGAAACCTGGATGCGAAGCTACGAACCGGAACAACTGTTCGATAAGGATGGACATCTGCTGCCGGAACTCGCGGCCCTTGCCCCAGCTGGAACAAGGCGCATGGGCGCAACTCCACATGCCAATGGCGGGCTGTTGAAGCGCGACCTTGTGCTACCGGACTGGAAAAGCCTGGGACTCGAAGTGCCTCGGCCCGGCGGCGTCGTTGCCGAAGCGACACGGACTTGCGGTGGCTATCTTCGCGAGGTCTTTCGACTTAACGCCAAAGCACGGAATTTCCGGCTGGTAGGACCGGACGAGACGTCTTCCAATCGCCTTGACGCAGTGTTCGAGGCCACGGATCGGATATGGATGGAGCGCATCGAACCTTACGACGTCCATCTTTCCCGCGACGGCCGCGTCATGGAAGTGCTGAGCGAGCATCTCTGCCAGGGATGGCTGGAAGGTTATCTGCTCACCGGCCGACACGGTCTGTTCTCATGCTATGAGGCGTTCATTCACATCGTCGATTCCATGGTCAACCAGCATGCCAAATGGTTGAAAACTTCTGGCGAGCTTGCCTGGCGCAAGCCGATCGCCTCGCTCAATTACCTGCTTACCTCTCATGTATGGCGGCAGGATCACAATGGCTTCAGCCATCAGGACCCGGGCTTTGCCGACTTTGTCGCCAACAAGAAGGCTGACACGGTCAGGCTCTATTTCCCGCCGGATGCCAACACGCTGCTGTGGATTACCGACCATTGCCTGAGAACCTACAACCGCATCAATGTCATCACCGCCGGCAAGCAGCGGGCGCCGCAATGGCTGTCCATCGAAGACGCTGAAGCGCACTGCAAGGCCGGCGCAGGCATCTGGGAATGGGCCGGCACTGTTTCGAAAGGCGAGGAGCCGGATGTGGTGCTGGCCTGTGCCGGCGATGTTCCGACGCTGGAAACGCTGGCTGCGACGGACCTTCTTCGCTCCGCAATTCCCGATCTGAAAATCCGCGTCGTCAATGTCGTCGACCTGATGACGTTGCAGTCGAACACCGAACATCCTCACGGCCTCACCGACCAGGCTTTCGATGCGCTGTTCACGAAGACAAGGCCGGTCATCTTCGCCTATCATGGCTATCCCTATCTCATCCATCGCCTGACCTACCGTCGTGCCAACCATGACAACATGCATGTGCACGGCTTTCGCGAGGAGGGCACCACGACGACGCCGTTCGACATGGTGGTGCTCAACGAACTCGATCGCTACCACCTCGCACTTGCCGCGATCGCACGCGTGCCGGGCTTGGCCGAACGGGCGGAAAGCCTCGCCGCGGACCTTGACGGCAGGCTGGCAAGGCACAAGGCCTATGTCCGCGAGTACGGCGAAGACATGCCCGAGATCCAGAAATGGAGTTGGCCGGCTGCAAGCGGGGGAAAGGCTGGTCGATGAGCCAATCGATCCTGGCACTGAATGCCGGCTCGTCCAGTGTCAAGTTCGCCTTATACGATCTTGCCTCGCCAGACGGCCAGCAGCTCGTTTCGCGCGGCACTCTGGATTTGGGCGACGCGCCCAGACTCACCGCAAAGGCGGCCGATGGAACAGTGCAGTGCGACAGGCAGTTCACCGCGGACGATCCGCACGAGGCGGGCATAGGCGAAATACTGAGTTTGGTGCAGGGGGAACTTGGTGGAAGAAAGCTGATCTGCGCCGGCCACCGTATCGTGCATGGCGGAAAGGAGTTCAGCAAACCTGTCCGTCTGACGCCCGCCACCATCGAGGCATTGGACAGGCTGACCGCACTCGCGCCTTTGCACCAGCCTCGCAGTATCGCGCCGGTTCGCGCGATAGCTGCATTGCAGCCGGATCTGCCACAGGTCGGATGTTTCGACACCGCGTTTCACCAGACGATCGATCCGCTGGTGCGGCGCTTTGCCATTCCGCAAGAATATGAACGGGAGGGACTGCGGCGCTACGGATTTCATGGCCTCTCCTACGAATATATCGCCAGGCGGCTGAGCGAGATATCGCCCGCGCTCGCGGCGAAGCGGACAATCGTCGCTCATCTCGGAAACGGGGCAAGCCTCTGCGCTCTGCGCGAGGGCAAAAGCGTCGATACCACCATGGGCTTTTCGGCACTGGACGGTCTTGTCATGGGCACTCGGTGCGGCGCCATCGACCCCGGCGTGCTGTTGTACCTCCTGCTGGAGAGAGGCATGGCAGCGGACGAGTTGCAGACAATGCTCTATGAGAAATCCGGACTGCTCGGTGTATCCGGCATTTCGGGCGACATGCGCACGCTGGAGGCAAGCAGTTATCCTCGCGCCCACGAGGCGATTGAGCTTTTCGCCTTCCGTGCCGCGAGGGAAGCAGCCGCGCTCGCAAACACCATGGGTGGTCTCGAATGTCTCGTATTCACCGCCGGCATCGGCGAACGCTCATCGTCCATCCGCAAGACGATCTGCGATAAATTGACTTGGCTCGGCATGGCGCTCGACGAGGCGGCCAATGACATCCATGCAGAGATCATAAGCCGTCCCGACAGCAAGGTGGAAGTGCGCGTGGTTGCAACCGACGAGGAGAACGTCATCGCGCGCCACAGCCGCGCGGTGATGCAGGTCTAAGGACCCGCGAGTCAGTTGCGCGAGCTGGAGTCCTGTTCAACCTTGGTTGCGCTCGAGCGAACGTCCGGCCGATCCACCCGAAAGGTCAGGCAAGAAGTCATTCTTTTGAAGCGTCGGGAAAGCGCACCACCAATTTTTGCTCCGCCGCCGCCCAGGAATGTAGATGGTATCGCCGCAGCAAGAGGATGCTCGCGCCGAATATCAACAGACCCACGATCACGCTGAGCGGGATCGCCGGGCCGATCACCGATGTCACGACCACGCTGGAAAAAACCCCGGCGATGGCACTGCTGATCACGCTCACCATTCCTGCGGCAGTCACGAAGAACTGCCATGGCGAAGATCTAAGACCCTTGTCGACGCGCACGGCCGACTGATCGTCATGGGTGGAATGGATCAGATAGTACTCCATGACGGGCGCATGCTCGACGTAATAATGCCTTATCCGGGCCATCCCGCGCGCATGCACCATATCCTCGATGGCGACTTGCACCGCACGCACGAAAGTGACCAAACCCAGGAAATAAAGGCAAGGGAGCAAAATCAGGCTGAACAGCACGAACGGCCCTCCCATGCGGGTGACCTGGGCGACGAAGCCGAGGGCGATCGCGGCGCTCGAAACGGTGGTCAGGAACAGGTTCGCACGCTGGCTCGCTTCCTGGATCGTGGCCGCCCGTGCGGTCTGCAGAACAAAATGCTCTGTGGTCATGATCTGCAGGATTTGGGGATCGCTTTCATCCACCTTCGCCACCGTAGCCTCCTGGATGCCGCGCGGCGACGTCCCTTCAGAAGGAGGTCCCTATCGCTCCGATCAGAAGAAGTGACGCCGACCCAGCAGCGCATGTTGTCGGCCGGCCATGCACCAAGACGATCGGCCGCCCAGCCGCGGGGCCGATCTCTTCATGGGTGACGTGGAGATCTCGGGTTCCGATCTTGCCAATCATGATTTGACCCAACGTCGCGCCGTTTGGATCGGTTCCAAATCCAAGATTGACCTGCCGCGCATATGGCAGGCGGAGAGGGGACTCCGGCTTGCTGTCAGGAGTTCGGCCTGGAAGCGGAGCCCTTGGCAATGACGGGTGGTCGCTCCTCCAGGCGGCTTCGAGGACCTTGCCTGGCTTCCAAAAACAGCGATCGAGTTGAACCTTCCGCCATCTCAGCTGTTTGGTCACATGCCCCGGCTCTCCGCATGCCCATAGCTCGCGGTGAGGGGGAGAAAAAGCTGACACGGGAGTACGATGATGGCGACCATGAAAGCCGTTCGCATCCACGAATTTGGCGGACCGGACGTTCTCTCACTCGAGGACGCTCCGTTTCCGCAGCCGCACGATGATGAGGTCTTGCTGAAGGTCCATGCCAGCAGCGTCAATCCGGTTGATTACAAAATCAGATCCGGAGGCGGAAAGAAGGACCAACTGCCGATGACGCTTGGCCGTGACGTTTCCGGCACCGTCGAACTCTGCGGCACGAGGGCGCACACGCTCAAAAAAGGCGATCCGTTCTATGCGATGCTGGGACCGGATCGCGGTGGCCAAGCTGAATATGTTGTGGTGAAGGCAATCGAAATGGCCGCCAAGCCACAGTCCGTGGACCACCTGCATGCGGCGGCGGTGCCGCTTGCAGCGCTCACCGCCTGGCAGGGGCTTTTCGACCATGGTGCACTGACGGCCGGGCAGCGCGTCCTGATCCATGGCGGGGCTGGCGGGGTCGGCCATTTTGCTGTCCAGCTGGCAAAGGCAAAGGGCGCGTTCGTTGCGACCACCGTTTCCGGCGAGGATCTCGAATTCGCGCGCTCGCTGGGCGCCGATCAGGCCATCGATTACAAAAACGAGCGGTTCGAGGATATTGTCGGCAAGGTTGATCTCGTCTTCGATCTGGTCGCTGGCGAGACGCAGGATCGCTCCTGGGCCGTCGTCAAACCTGGCGGGATAATCGTGTCGACGCTGGCGGAACCTTCTATTGAGAGCGCACGCAAAGCCGGCGCCCGCGGCATTCATTACATGGCGAAGCCGAATGCAGCCCAGCTTGGCGAAATCGGTCGCCTGATTGACGAAGGCAAAGTGCGGCCGCACGTCGACGCGACCTTTCCGCTGCAGGACGCCGCTGCCGCCGAAGCCTGGCTGGAAAACAAGCATGTGCGCGGAAAGATCGTGCTCGAAGTTGCGCCTTGATTTCGAGGCCAGATGTAGCCTGGGCTGTCCTTCACAAGCGCCTCAGCCTACTGGGCTGTCCTGGCTGCCCTCCTTTTTCACAACGGCTACCTGCCGGAATCGACCGCTCTCGATCCTGTGCAAGGCCGTAACCGCGGCGCGATTATCGCCGTTGGCATCCCAGGAAATCTTTTGTTCGTACGCAATCCCCTGGCGATGTATCCCACGCAGCGCGTCCGCGACGCGATCCCGGGTCGGGTCGCCGTTGTTGGAGGCGACCCGGATGGCATCGATCAACGTCGCCGCGGCGTCAAAGGCATTAACGGCATAATTCCTGATCCGTCCGAAACGCCGCTCGTATCGATCGGCCATTTCCAGCGATCCGGCAATTTCACCCAGTTGCGGACATGCTGAAAGAACGAGGACGCCTTCACCCTGCTCGGCGGCGGCTCCGGTTGGCTCAAGAAAATTTCCGACGTCCCAGCAACCATCGCCGGTGGCGAACAGGCGATCATCCTGCCGGGTCCGCATTTCCTTCACCAGAGGGGCACCCTCGAAGGTCCCGCCATAGAAGATGGCGCTCGCTTCCCGAGGCAAGGAGGCCACGAGGTCCGCGAAATTTCTTTCGCCTTCCTGAACTGTGTGCCGCCGCAGAACAGAGCCGCCGGCAGCTTCAAATGCGGCGGCAAACTCCTTGCTCATGCTCCTTCCATAGACGGTGTCGGTCTGGATGACGACAACAGTTTTCTTGCCCAACTGGCGGACCATGTATTGGGCGATGGCGAGCCCTGTCGCATCGTCACTGTTGGTGAAACGGTAAACGTTGCTCCATCCGGAGTGCGTTAGTGCCGGGTTGGAGACGATCGGACCGATCAACGGCAGACCGGCCGCGGCATAGAGAGGCGCGACGTGCAAGGTAACATTGCTGTTGTAATGGCCGATCGCCGCGACGGCAGCGGCATTGCGAACGAATTCCTTCACGACCCGCTCGCCGTCTTCCTCGCGACCTTTGTCGTCGAGGACGACCGCTTCGATCCGGTGGCCGTTGATGCCACCGGCCTCGTTCGCGCCATCGACAGCGAGCTGGATGGCGTTGGCCATTTCGCGACCGAGCGTCTCGCCCATCCCGCCGAGCGGCACGCCGACGCCAATCTTCAGTGGTGTGTCGGTCAAAGCGGTCAACTCTCGTCGGCCCGGCCTGCGTGCCGAGCGACCGCCCCGGCCAGGCGACGAGGCGCCTTTGTATGGTCGGCAAGAATATGGTCAGGCAATGCCTCTCCTGGCACTATGTCCTGTCTCATGGGCTGTCGCCTCTGTGGTGGCGCGTTTGTCGGTCTAACCGAAGTACGGCGTTTATGTTCCCATCCGACTTCATGGCAACATTGCCGCATCGATCGTGATGATTTCGAACGCCGGGGATTGCGCAGGGTTGCGATTCCCGGCGGTTTTCGGCTGCGTGCTCGAGGGTCACCATTTTGTGAGCAGTCCGCGCCTGCGGAACCTTTGTCACGTCGCAGCCGTTAGGCGCTCGATCCAAAAATGAATGAAAACCGGCGAGGGGATGCCGCAGGTCTTTTCCAGCAATGCCAACGGGATTGCCCGCTTCATACTGTGGGGACTTTGTTTCTTCGCGATTTTCGCGGCCATCGGCGGCACGGCACTTTTGCGTTCGGGGTTCATCACCGGTGTTGGCCGTCCCGTGGCACAGGCAGTCCCGTTCAGTCACAAGCACCACGTCGGCGATATCGGGCTGGACTGCCGCTATTGCCACAATGGCGTCGAGACATCGGCGTCCGCGGGATTGCCCGCGACCGAGGTGTGCATGACCTGCCACTCGCAGATATTCACCAATGCCGACATGCTGGCGCCGGTGCGCGCAAGCCTTGCCTCAGGACAGCCGCTGCAATGGCAGCGCGTCAATTCGGTGCCGGACTTCGTCTACTTCAACCACTCCATCCACGTCGCCAAGGGCGTCGCCTGCGAGACCTGCCACGGCGATGTCGACGACATGCCGCTGATGCAGCGCGCGCATTCTTTGTCGATGGAATGGTGCCTGGGCTGTCATCGCGATCCCGGTCCCAATCTCCGTCCGCCGCAGGACGTTTTCCTGCTGCACTGGAATCCGCCGCAGGACATCGAACAGGTCAGGCGTTCCCTGATCAGCATCCTTGATATCCACCCCGAGACGATGACGGATTGCTATGTCTGCCATCGCTGACATCAAGCCAGTCTCGGTCTCCGATCTAGCGGCATTGCGGCGAGCTGCGACGGGACGCGAGCCGTGGCGGAGCCTGGATGAACTGGCCGATACGGCCGAGTTCCGGCGCTTCGTCGAGGCGGAATTTCCGGCCATCGCCGAACGCCTGCCGTTCGGCCTCGACCGACGCACCTTATTGAAGCTGATGGGCGCGTCACTCTCGCTGGCCGGTCTGACCGCCTGCAGCGAGGCCGAACGCATCGTGCCTTACGTGCGCCAGCCGGAAGACATTATTCCCGGAAAGCCGCTCTATTATGCGACGGCCCTTTCCAACGATGGCCACGGCATCGGCGCGCTTGTCGAGAGCCATGAAGGGCGGCCGACCAAGGTCGAGGGCAATCCGGATCATCCGGCCTCGCGCGGCGCTACCGACGCCATCATGCAGGCGGCGGTGCTGTCGCTGTTCGATCCCGAACGGTCTCGCACCCCGCTCAGGCAAGGCGAGCCTGCGAGTTACGGCGACTTTCTCAAAGACATGGCGAAGCTTGCCGGCGGATTGGCCGCTTCGGGCGGGCAAGGTTTGGCACTGCTGATCGAGGCGACAACATCGCCGACGACCAAGGCGCAGATCGGATCGCTCAAGCAGCGCTACCCCAAACTTCGCGTCTTCAGGCACGATCCGCTTGCGGCCAGCGCGAACGAGCAGGCAACGGCCAAACTGTTCGGCAGGCCGCTGACACCGATCTACCATGTCGACCGCGCCGATGTGATCGTCAGCCTTGATGCCGATTTCCTCGGCGAAGGGCCGGGACGTCTGGCCTATGCCCGCGATTTCGCGCAGCGGCGGCGCGTGCGCAAGCCGACGGACATGATGAACCGTCTCTACGTCGTCGAGTCGACGCCCACAATCACGGGTGCGGCGGCGGATCATCGCCGTGCCGTCAGACCGAGTCTGGTGGAAGGCATTGCGGCGTCGATCAAGGCAGCTCTCGAAAGCGGGCACGATGCGGCGAGTTTGCCGTCGCTCGGCATGGAATACGCGCTTGTCGACGATCTCCGCGAGGCCGGCCGCAACGCCCTGGTGGTGCCTGGCGCGCACCAGACGCCGTTCGTGCATGCGGTGGCCTTTGCCACAAATGTCAGGCTCGGAGCCGTCGGCAACACGCTGGATTTCATCGAGCCGCCGCACGCCATGCCGATCGACGGCGATCTTGCCGCGCTTTGCCAGGCCGTCACGAGCGGATCGGTCGACACCGCCATCGTGCTCGGCTCCAATCCCTTGCACACGGCGCCGTCGGACGTCGATGTGCGCAAGGCCTTTTTGAAGCTGAAGCTTCTCGTCCACTGGGGACTCTATCGCGACGAGACCGCATTTCTGGCGCAGTGGCACATTCCCGCCGCGCACGAGTTGGAGAGCTGGAGCGACATCCGTGCCTATGACGGCACGGCCTCGATCGTGCAGCCGCTGATCCAGCCTCTGTTCGGAGGCAAGAGCCTGCATCAACTGCTGGCGGCGCTCGGCGGTGAGTTCGATGCCGATATGCAAGCCCTGGTGCGCCAGACATGGGCTGACATGGACGAGGCAGGCTGGCGAAAGGCATTGCGCGATGGCGTCATACCGAACAGCGTCATTGCTCCTGTCGTCGTCTCGATGCCGGCGGATATCGGCGATCCCGCGCCGCATGCTCCTGTTGCCAATCGGCTGGAGGTCCGCTTCGAGGCCGATCCCTGGCTTCGCGACGGCCGCAACGCCAATTCGCCGTGGCTGCAAGAGTTGCCCCGCCCGCTGAGCAAGCTCGTCTGGGGCAATGCGGCGCTGATCTCGCCGGCGACCGCACAGCGCCTGGGGCTCGAAAATGGGCAGGTGATCAATCTGGCACGAGGCGGCAAGGATCTCGACGCGCCGGCCTGGATCATGCCCGGACAGCCTGACGACACGGTGACGCTGTCGCTCGGGTTCAGGCGCAAGATCGGTTCGGTCGCCGCGTTGTCCGGTGGCTACGATGCCTTCATTCTGCGTACCACAGAGGCTCCGTGGTTTGCCGATGGCCTCGTGTTGACCGCGCGCGACGGGTCGGCGCGGGTGGTGACGACCCAGCACCATCAGGCGATGGAGGGCAGGGCGATCGTGCGGCACGCGACGCTCGACGCCTTCAGGCAAGATCCGCATTTCGTTCGTGACGGCGTGCCGCCGGCGCCGACGGAATCGCTGTACCGCGACTGGACCTACGACCAGGAAGCCTGGGGCATGTCGATCGACCTCTCGGCCTGCATCGGCTGCATGGCTTGCGTATCGGCCTGCCAGGCCGAGAACAACATCGCGACCGTCGGACCGGATGAAGCCGCCCGCGGTCACGAAATGCATTGGCTGCGCATCGACCGTTACTACGCCGGCGCGGTCGACGACCCCGACACCTTCTTCCAACCCGTGCCTTGCATGCATTGCGAGAAGGCGCCCTGCGAGGCGGTCTGTCCGGTCAACGCGACGATCCACACCCATGACGGCCTGAACGCGCAGGTCTACAACCGCTGCATCGGCACGCGTTACTGTTCGCAGAACTGCCCCTACAAGGTGCGCCGCTTCAATTTCCTCGAGTACCAGGAGTTCGACAAGGACAGCGCCGGGCCACGGCAGGCCGTGCATAATCCTGACGTCACCGTGCGCTCGCGCGGCGTCATGGAAAAATGCACTTATTGCGTCCAGCGCGTCGCCGAAAAGCGCATCCGCGCGCAGATCGAGAACCGCGAAATCGCCGATGGCGAAGTCGTCACCGCTTGCCAGCAGGCATGCCCGACACAGACCATCATCTTTGGGGACCTCAACAGGAAGGGTTCTCAGGTATCGCGCGAGAAAGCCGCGCCGCATAACTATGCCCTGCTCGAAGAGCTGAACACGAGGCCGCGCACCACCTATCTCGGCAAGATCACCAATCCAAACGCCGGGATCGGCGGCAAGCCAGGCACAGAGACCGGCGATGGCTGAAGCGGTCGCCCTCAGAGCCGGAAAAGCCCAGCCGCAAGCGCCGGTGCTGCGGGGGCGCCATGATTTTCCCGAGATCAGCGGCCGTATCAGCGCGATCGTCCTGCAAGGCAAGCTGCCGCGCTTCTTCTGGGCGGCGTTCTTCGTCTGCTTCGCCTTCGTGCTGCTGTTCCTCTATTCCATCACCTACCTGATCTCGGTCGGCGTGGGCGCTTACGGCGTCAACATTCCTGTCGTCTGGGGCACGATGATTTCCAGCTTCGTCTGGTGGATCGGCATCGGCCATGCCGGCACGCTGATCTCGGCGGTGCTGCTTTTGCTGCGCCAGCCCTGGCGTGCCTCGATCAACCGCTTCGCCGAAGCGATGACGCTGTTTGCCGTGGCGATGGCCGGGCTCTACCCGATCCTGCATCTCGGCCGGCCATGGTTCTTCTACTGGCTGCTGCCCCTGCCCAACACCCATATGCATTGGCCACAATGGCGCAGCCCGCTGGTCTGGGATTTTGCCGCGATTTCCACCTACGCCAGCGTGTCGCTGCTGTTCTGGTACATGGGACTGCTGCCGGATCTCGGCGTGCTGCGCGACTGCGCCAGATCGCGCGCCGGCCAACTCTTCTACGGCATCCTGGCGCTTGGCTGGCGCGGCTCGGCCTACCATTGGGCGCGCTATCGGACCGTCTATTTCCTGATGGCGGCCCTTGCCACACCGCTCGTCGTGTCGGTGCATTCGATCGTCGCGCTCGATTTCACCTATGCCATCACGCCGGGCTATCACTCGACGATCTTCCCGCCTTACTTCGTCGCCGGCGCGCTGCTCTCCGGCTTTGCCATGGTGCTGACCATCGCCATTCCCTTGCGCTGGGCCTTCGCGGTCGAAGACCTGATCACGTTGCGCCACATGGAGAACGCCGCCAAGCTGATGATCGCGGCCGGCATGATCGTCATCTACGGCTATGCGTCGGAAGCATTCTTCGCCTGGTATTCCGGGCAGCCCTATGAGCGCGCGATGATGGCCCAGCGCGCAGTCGGTCCTTACGCGCCATTGTTCTGGATCATGCTGTTTTGCAATTGCATCGTGCTGCAGCTGCTCTGGCTGCGCCGCGTGCGGCTCAACATGCCGGTTTTGTTTTCGATCGCGCTGGTCATCAACATCGGCATGTGGCTGGAGCGCTATGTCATCGTGGTAACAGGTCCGAGCCGTGACTACCTGCCGTCGTCCTGGGGCGAGCAGTCTCTGACCTGGCTCGATTTCGGCATCCTGTTCGGTTCGGTCGGTACCTTTTTCGCGCTGGTCTTCCTGTTCATCCGCATCCTGCCGGCGATCACCATCTTCGAGGTCGAGGAATTGGTCGAAGAGAAAAGCGGGGCCGCATGAGCCTCCATGGGGTCATCGCGGCTTTCGCCGATCCCGATGCGCTGACGCAGGCGGCGCGCACGATGCGCGAGAAGGGTTACCGGCGCATGGATGCGTTCTCGCCCTTCGAGGTGCGCGGCCTTGCCGAAATTTTGGGCATGCCAAGGACGCGGCTGCCATGGGCGGTGCTGGCGGGCGGCATTGCCGGCGGGCTGCTGGTTTATGCACTGATCCTCTATTCGGTCGAGATCGACTATCCCGTCAATGTCGGCGGCCGGCCGCTGCATTCCTGGCCGCCTTTCATGGTGATCGCCTTCGAGGCAGCCATACTGGGCGCGGCTCTGGCCGGCTTCGTCGGCATGCTCCGCGCGAACAGTTTGCCGCAATATTACCATCCGGTGTTCAACGCCAAAACTTTCACCTACGCGCAGGGCGGCAAGTTCTACCTTCTCGTCGAAGCCGCCGATCCGAAATACCGCAAGGGCATCACCAGGCGGCAGCTGACCCGGCTTGGCGCGGAGACAGTCGAGGATGTGGAGGCATGAGGTGGCGGACGCCGCTCTTGCTATTCATCCTGCTGCTCGCCGGCTGCAAACAGGACATGGCCGACCAGCCGCGTTACAACCCGCTTGAGGCCAGCAAGCAATTCGCCGACGGCATGTCGGCCCGGACGCCGGTCGATGGCAGCGTGGCGCGCGACACCGACCTCGCGGCAACGCCGGACAGATTTCCGTACCCGGTCACCACAGCGCTTCTCCAGCGCGGGCAGCAACGCTTCGACATCTTCTGCTCGCCCTGCCATGGCCGCACCGGCGACGGCCATGGGATGGTGGTCCAACGCGGTTTCCCGGCGCCGCCGAGCTATCATCAGGACGCGCTGCGCAAGGCATCCGACCGCCATTTCTACGACGTGATCACCAACGGCTATGGCGCGATGTATTCCTATGCCGCGCGGGTGCCATCGACGGATCGATGGGCGATCGTCGCCTATATCAGGGCCTTGCAATATTCACG
This sequence comes from Mesorhizobium sp. B2-3-13, assembly GCF_006442195.1. Classification (NCBI taxonomy): domain Bacteria; kingdom Pseudomonadati; phylum Pseudomonadota; class Alphaproteobacteria; order Hyphomicrobiales; family Phyllobacteriaceae; genus Mesorhizobium; species Mesorhizobium sp. B2-3-13. The sequence continues at coordinate 52,621 of NZ_VFVQ01000022.1, read as the reverse complement.
CTACGCACCTGGCAAGGCGCTGCCGGATACGCTTCGCGCGAAACTCGATGCGGAGGCCGCACGATGAGGCATTTCGCATGGCCCGATGGTGTTTTTGCTCCGATGGTTGTTGCGGCCGCCGCGGGACTTCTGCTTTGCGGCATCGGGCTTTTTCTCAATCCGCAGACAGCGCTTGCCGGCTGGCTGACTGCAGCGCTGTTCCTGCTCGGACTGCCGCTTGGCGCGATGACTGTCCTGATGGTTCATGGCCTGACCGGCGGCCGTTGGGGCGACGCGCTGCGTCCGCCCCTGCGCGCCATTGTCGCGACGCTGCCGCTGGCGCTGTTGTTGTTTCTACCTGTCCTCACCCGGCTCGATCTGGTCTTTCCCTGGGTGGGAGCGGACCCTGCGATGCTGCCGGAAGCGGTGCGACAAAAGCTTGCCTATCTCAACGTGCCATTCTTCATCGGTCGTTTCCTGGCGTGTGCACTGGCGTGGCTGGTGCTCGCTTGGCTCGTCATCGGCTGGACAGCGCCTGATGGCGACAGATCGAGACAGGGGAACACCACCGGCTATGCGATCGGGCTCATTGTCCACGGCCTGGCAGCAACGGTGCTTGCCATCGACTGGATGCTGTCAATCGAGCCGGAGTTCACGTCGACCATCTACGCGCTGCTCGAAGCCGCTGCCGAAGTCGTCGGCGCGTGTGCATTAGCTCTGGTGGTGTTGGCAGCCAGCCGCGCGATCGAGACGATGCCCGGTGGCGAGGAGGACGTGGCGCTTGGCGAAGACGTCGCCAACATGCTGTTCGGCTTCATGCTGATGTGGACGTACCTGTCCTTCATGCAGTGGCTGATCGTCTGGGCCGGCGACCTGCCGGAAGAAATCCATTGGTACGTCCTTCGTGGCCGGAACGGCTGGCAATATCTGCTCTGGCTGCTGATCGCGCTGCAGTTCGTGGTGCCCTTCTTCGCCTTCCTCATACGCTCGGTCAAACGCAGCCATCGCGGCCTGCTGGGGCTTGGCGCGGTCGTTCTTGCCGGACATTTTCTTGACGTCGTCTGGCGCGTTCGCCCGTCGCTGTCGGCAGCCGGCGCGCAGGTGTCCTGGCCGGACCTGGCGGCGTTTGCAGGGGCGGGTGGCGCGTGGTGCGCGTGTTTCCTCTACCTCGGGGAGAGGCCAGACCGCATTGCTGTGTGGCGCAGGAGGCTGGTCCGTGGCTAAGGCCTCGCATCCTGAAACGCGTGATGTCTGGCCACGCGCCCTGCTGCTCTTCGGGGTCGCGCTGGTGGTCTTCCTGGCGCTTGCGGCGCTGGCGCTGAAGCTGATTTTCGACACGGCTCCATACTGGCCCTTGGTGAATGCCGAGAAGACCAGCCAAGCAGGTCCCGCATTACAGCGCTTGCCGGGAGCCGATCTCGCGGCGTTCCGCAAGCGGGAAGATGAGGAACTCGGCAGGCTTGCCTGGGTTGATCGCGGTGCCGGCATAGCGCGCATTCCAATCGAAGACGCAATGAAGCTGGTTGCTGCGCAAGGTCTGCCGGACTGGGCAGGCGCGGCCGCTTCGCCAGGTCAGGATTGCGGCTTGCTCGAAGGCCAGGTCCCACGCGCGCCACAGGCCAGCGATTGCCACGCCGGATCATTCACCGCGCAGCCAAACGACAAGGCGCCCCAGCCGAGCCAAGCCGCACCGGCCCCGGGGGCGAGCCCATGACGCGTTTGGGGCTGCTGGTATTTTTGTTGCTTCTTTCAGCTGCCGCCAGCGCTTCGGCGCGGCCGTCTTTCGAACCGAAAATCGGCGCCCAGCTCGATCTCGATCGGGTTTTTCAAGACAGCTCCGGCAAGCAGGCGCCGTTGTCTGCCATCCTCGACGGTCGGCCGGCGCTCGTCATCTTCGGCTATGACAAGTGTCCCAACCTGTGCGGTGTCACCCAGCAGGCGGTGGCCTCGGATCTGAACAAGACCGGCCTGGATCCTTCCACCTATCACGCGCTTTTCGTCTCGATAGATCCTTCCGAGGCGGTTGCAGACGCGGCCTCCGTCCGGAGCGAGGTCGCGCGGTCCGCCGGTGAGGCCGGCCTGTCGGCCTGGCGTTTTCTGACCAGCGCCGATGGCGCGGGTGCCGACCTTGCATCGGAGGCCGGCATCACCTTCGACCGACGTGACCGCATCGCCCAATACGTCCATCCGATCGCCGTCATCGCGCTGACGCCGCAAGGGCGGATCGCACAGGTGCTGCCGGCGCTGACTTTCGAGCCGCGCGATTTGAGGCTTGCTCTGGTCGAGGCGTCGGCGGGGCGGCTGGGATCGATCGCCGACCATGTCTTCCTGCTCTGCGCCGGCTTCGATAGCTCCAAAGGGCAGTACACCTCGACGATACAGGCGGCTCTAAAGATAGCGGGACTGGCAACGCTGCTGGGGCTCTGTGCGAGCCTTTTCATGCTGACGCGGGGGAGGCGGGTTTGAGCTTCGGCATCCCCTTCACGCCACCCGAGGCCTCGTCGATCGCCGGCAGCATCGACATGTTGTTTTACACCTTGCTGGCATTCACCGCGGCCTTGGGGATCTTCCTGGCGAGCCTCGTCGTCTTCTATGCCATCAAATATCGCGCCGGCTCCAAGGCGGAACGAACCGGCGAGCGCGCGCGCAGCCTGCCCCTGGAAGTGGCCTGGACAGTAGCGAGCCTGCTGATCGCTTTCGCCATCTTCGGGTGGGGCGCCGTGCTGTTCCTGCGCCGCGAACATCCGCCGCTCGACGCGCTCGAAATCGCCGGCCTCGGCAAGCAATGGATGTGGGAGTTCCGCCATCCCGGCGGCCAGCGCGAGATCAACGAACTGCATGTGCCGGTCGGAAAGACGGTGATCGTCTCGCTGGCATCGCAGGATGTCATCCACTCGTTCTTCGTGCCGGCCTTCCGGGTCAAGCAGGACGCCGTGCCGGGGCGCACCACCCATGTCTGGTTCATAGCTGACGAGCCGGGGCGCTATCATCTGTTCTGCGCGCAATATTGCGGCACGCAGCATTCGGAAATGGGTGGCTGGGTAACGGCGATGCCGCCGGAAGATTATGCGGCGTGGCTGGGAAACCAGGGCAAGGGCGACACGCTCGCGGCCGATGGTGAAAAACTGTTTCGGGCGCTCGGCTGTTCCGGCTGCCATGAAAAGTCCAGCAAGGTGAGGGCTCCGGATCTTGCCGGCATCTTCGGACGGCCGGTGGCGTTGGACAACCAGCAGACAGTCGTCGCCGACGAACGCTATCTGCGCGATTCCATCATAGAGCCGAAGAAGGAAATCGCCGCCGGTTACGATCCGGTGATGCCGAGCTTCGATGGAATTGTCGACGAGGGCGAGATGCAGATGCTGCTCGCCTATCTCAAATCGCTTTCACCGCGGGCGGCAACCAGGAACGAGGCGACCCAATGAGCACCGAAGCGCTGAGGCCTTCGAGCTATCTTGGCGAGGGCGCCGGTCCCGCCGCATGGCTGTTCACCACCGACCACAAGCGCGTCGCCTGGCTCTATTTGATGTCGCTTACGGCTTTCTTCTTCCTCGGCGGCGCCTTTGCCGTGCTGATGCGCGTGGAACTTGCCACGCCTGCCGGCGACCTCGTTTCCGACGATACCTACAACCGATTGTTCTCCCTGCACGGCATCATCATGGTGTGGTTTTTCCTGGTGCCGTCGATTCCGGCGACATTAGGCAATTTCCTTTTGCCACTGATGATCGGCGCGCGCGATCTCGCCTTCCCGCGCCTCAACCTCGCCAGCTGGTATGTGTTCATCCTCGGCAGTGCCTTTGCCCTGGCCTCGGTGCTCGCCGGCGGCGTCGACACGGGCTGGACGTTCTACACGCCGCTCTCGACACTCTACGCCAACGGCTTCGTCTCCATGGCGGCCCTTGGCGTCTTTATCGTCGGTTTCTCGACGATCATGACCGGCATCAATTTCATCGTCACCATCCACACGTTGCGCGCGCCGGGACTGACCTGGTTCCGGCTGCCGATCTTCGTCTGGACGATGTACGCCACCGCGCTGGTGATGGTGCTGGCAACGCCCGTGCTGGCCGCCTCGCTGATCCTGATCGTGCTTGAACGGGTGTTCGGCATCGGCATCTTCAACCCGGCGCTCGGCGGCGACCCGCTGCTGTTCCAGCATCTGTTCTGGTTCTATTCGCACCCGGCCGTCTACATCATGATTTTGCCAGGCATGGGCGTGGTCTCGGAGGTGCTGCCCTGCTTCAGCCGCCGGCCGCTGTTCGGCTACAAGGCCGTTGCCCTGTCCTCAATGGCAATCGCGGTGTTCGGCTTCCTCGTCTGGGGCCACCACATGTTCGTCTCCGGCCAATCGGCCTATGCCGGGGTGCTGTTCTCTTTCCTGTCGTTCTGCGTCGCCATCCCCTCAGCTATAAAAGTGTTCAACTGGAGCCTAACGCTGCGCAAGGGCGAGATCACCTTCGAGACGCCGATGCTTTACGCGCTGTTCTTCCTGGCGCTGTTCACCTTCGGCGGGCTGGCGGGTTTGTTTCTCGCCGCGCTCGCCATCGATGTCCACGTCCACGACACCTACTTCGTCGTGGCGCATTTCCACTACATCATGGTTGGCGGCATGGTGACGGCCTACATGGCGGGGCTGCATTTCTGGTGGCCGAAACTGACCGGCCGCATGTATTCCGAGACGTGGGGGCGGATCGCGGCGACCGTCACCTTCCTCGGCTTCAACCTGACCTTCTTCCCGCAATTCGTGCTCGGTTTTATCGGCATGCCGCGGCGGTATCATACCTATCCGCCCGAATTTCAATTCTGGCATGTCCTGTCGTCGGCCGGCGCGGTGGTGCTGGCATTTGGCTACCTGATGCCGTTGTTCTATCTCGGCTGGTCGATGTTTCGAGGTGCGCGAGCGCCCGCCAATCCGTGGCGCGCGACCGGGCTCGAATGGCAGACGGCTTCACCACCGCCACCGCATAATTTCGACACCATGCCGAGCGTCAGCCGGCCCGCTTATGACTATGCGATGAAGGGGTTGCAGCACGAGACGTTCAGTCCGCACAAGGACGAAGCCTGATGCGTTCATCCACCGAAAGTGTCGCCTTCGATACAAAGGCCCGCGAGAAGGCCGCCGACACGTTCGGCATGTGGGTGTTCATCGGGTCCGAGGCGATGCTGTTCGGCGCGATCCTGCTGGTGTTCCTGATCGCAAGGATCAGCTACGGCACGGCTTTTGCCGCTGCTTCACAACGCCTGTCGCTGCCGCTCGGCACGCTGAACACGGCCGTTCTTTTGACCAGCAGCTTTGCAATGGTGCTTGCTCACATGTTCGCGGCCAGCCGGCGTTGGCGCCCGGCTGTCTGGGCTTTGATCTGCACGAGCCTGCTTGGAGTTGTTTTTCTACTCGTCAAGGCCGTCGAGTACGGCAGGGAATTCAACGAGGGCCTGGCGCCGGTTCTTGGCGCGCCGTTCAGTTTCACAGGCCCCGATCCGACCCACGCCGAGTTCTTCTTCGCGCTTTATTTCGCCATGACATCGCTGCATGCGCTGCACCTGATATGTGGCATCGCCGTGATCGCCGGTATGCTGCTGCTTTGGCCAGGAACCACGGAGGCCAGCCGCATCCATCGTGTCCAGGCAATCGGGCTTTACTGGCATTTCGTCGATATCGTCTGGGTCTTCCTGTTTCCCGTTCTCTATCTGATCAACCGATGAGCCACATCCGCAAACTTATAGTCGCTTACCTCGGGCTGCTGGCCTTGCTGGCTTTGACGGTGGGCTCGTCGTTCCTCGACCTCGGCGGATTGAACTCCGCGCTCAACCTGGCGATCGCCGCGGCCAAGGCCGCGATCATCGCCACTCTGTTCATGCACCTGACCAGCGAGGGCATCTTGCCCCGGCTGGCGGTGGCGGCGACAGGCCTGTGGCTAGCCGTTCTGTTTGGCTTGACGTTGATCGGACAGTAGGGCCGAGCCTACTAAATTTGGATTCAGCGACGCCGCAATCACAGCGCGACCAGGATATTCGCTACCGGTCAGGATTCGGCGACCGGAGACTGCTGGTTGACTGGTTTATTAAGGAAAAGCTAATGGATCGGCGGTTTTGCCGCGAATTCGCCCCGATCTTTGACGAGAGCGGTACCGACGACCATGCCCGCATAATTTTTATCAACCCTTGCGGAGAAAACGAAGTCCCGATGATCTCGGACAAAGCCACAGTTGGTGTCGTGGTGCCGATGTTCAATGCCGAGCGAACCATTCGCTCTACCCTGACCAGCATCTGCCGGCAGAGCTACCGGACATTGGACATCGTCGTGGTCGACGATGGATCGACTGACGGGTCCGCATCGATCGTGGCCTCCTGCGCCGAGAAGGATCGGCGCATACGCCTCATAGGGCAGTCAAATGGCGGTGTCGCGCACGCTCGCAACAGCGGTGCCGCTTCTACTGACGCAGAGTTTCTGGCGTTTGTCGACGCGGATGATCTTTGGGCTCCATCCAAAATCGCACTTCAGTTGGGCGCCCTGAGGGACGGGGGCTCGTCAGCAGGCCTGGCCTATTGTTGGTTTGCGCATATCGACGAGGACGATCGGGTCTTCTCGCTGCACAATCAGCCCGATGCCCAAGGTCACGTTCTCCAGCGCATGTGCAGACAAAATTTTGTCGGTAACGGAAGTTCGATGCTTGTCCGCCGCTCCGCATTCGAGCGAGCCGGACAATTCGATCCGTCGCTGCGAGCCAGGAGCGCACAAGGCTGCGAGGACCTTCTGATGTGTCTGAGAATAGCGGAAAGTTACGAGTTCCGCGTCGTGCCCCAGTACCTCGTGGGTTACCGGATGACGAATTTCAACATGTCGAGCGATGTCATGCAGATGCTTCGTTCCTGTGAAATTGTCCTTGCCGAGTTTCGTCGAAAATATCCGCAATTCGAAAGCGATCTCGATGCCCATCTGGTCGACATGATCCAGTGGCTTGCCACAAGAGCTTTGATTGAGGGGCGGTTTCGCGCGGCCGGCAGCCTGTTGAAGACGTCAGTCACCCTGGACCCGCGCACGACGATTTCGCGTTTGCCCGACATGGTAAACTCATATTGCCGGGCCAGGCTGGTTCCTCGCTGGATCAAGGTTGGCATGAAACGGATGTTACGCACAGACGCCGAGTTTCGGCCTGTTTACGGCGAAATTAGCTGGTGAAGATGTCATCCACCCCAGACGGGCACGCGAATATACTGAAAGCGGAACTGCGCGAGATGTTTGGCGTGGAAGGCTGCGCGGGTGTCCGCCATGTGGATTTGGACATCCAAGATGCTCCCGAAGGCTGCGATGCCGGCATGATCGTCTTGTGGCGCGGCGGACTGCCGGTCGGGCATTTGCTCAGGGCGAGCGACGGAGAGTGCCGCATTGCCCCGATAGCGACCGCTCGAGACTCAAGCATGATTGCACCGGTTCTGGACCTGCCGAGCGCCAGCGTGGTCATCTGCACGCGCGACAGGCCGAACGAATTGCGGCGCTGCCTCGCCTCGCTTCCTCGGCAAACCTTCCCGCCTGAAGAGATCATTGTGGTCGACAACGCATCGAGAGGCAGCGAAACGCGCGAGGTAGCGCTCGCTGCCGGCGCGATCTATGTGCGCGAGGATCGACCTGGCCTGGATATAGCCCGCAATCGGGGAGCCTTGCGTGCATCCTCGGAGATCGTTGCATACACCGATGATGACGTTCTGCTTCATCCGCAATGGCTTGAGCGGCTGGTCACGGCATTCGATGGTCCCTCGATCGGCGCGGTGACGGGTCTCGTATTGCCCGCCGAGCTTGCCACCGAAGCGCAGTGCTATTTCGAGACATTCTGGAGTTTCGGGCAGGGCTATACACCCCGAATTTTCCGCGCGGCCGATTTTGCCGCCAGCAGGCACGAGGTGTTCCCAGCCTGGAAAATCGGGGCCGGCGCCAGCATGGCGTTCCGGCGCGACGTGTTCGACCATGCCGGGTTGTTCGACGAGCGCCTCGACGTCGGTCAGGCCGGATGTTCGGGCGATTCCGAATATTGGTACCGGCTGCTCGCCAATGGATATGACTGCCGTTACCAGCCCACCTCCGTCGCGTTCCATTTCCACAGGCGGACCATGGAAGGCTTGGCCAAGCAAATCTACTCCTACATGCGCGGTCACTCAGCGGCGTTGCTCGTCCAGCACGAACGGACCGGCGTCAAGGCGAATTTGACGCAGGTTCTCAAATGGAAGCCACTTTGGTACCTTGGCAGGGTTCGCAGGAGGCTGCTTGGACGCAGTGTCCCTGAGGACCATTTCCTTTGGCAGGAAATCGCCGGCTATGCTTCGGGAATCCTGTTCTACCTCCGAACCAGGCGCGGGTAAGACGGCGTGGCGCATAATCCCTTGGTTTCAGTCGTGGTGCCTGCCCGGAACGCCGAGGTCACGCTGACACAGGCGCTCGATTGCCTCCTCGCTCAGGGCATCGCTGATTGGGAGGCGATCATCGTCGATGATGGCTCGACGGATAATACCGCACAAATCATCGCCGGTTATGTTGAGCGTGATGCCCGGTTTCGGACAGCGAACTCTTGCGCCCATAGCGCCGCGGGGGCGCGCAATGAAGGGATTTCGATGGCGCGTGGCCGCTGGCTGATGTTCCTGGATGCGGACGATTGGGTGGATGCCGGCTTCCTCGCAAAGATGCTCGCCGCACTGGAGGCCGCGCCGGATGCCGTGGCTTGCTATTGCGGTTCCCGGCGCGTGATGCCCGATGGCGCACTGACCCCGTCGAGCATCGCGACCGAGGTTGCGATTGAACCCTTCGAGGCCTTCGCGCGCCGATGTGCCATCCGCACGCACGCGCTGCTGATCGACCGGGAAACAATCGTCGAGTTGGGCGGCTTCGATGTGTCGCTGCACACCTGCGAGGACTGGGATTTGTGGCAGCGCGTCGCACGTCAAGGCAAACCTTGGGTGATGGTCGACGAGCCGCTCGCTTTTTATCGGGCAAGCCCCAACTCGCTCACCCGCAATTCGAGGCAGATGCTGGCAGACGCGGAAATCGTTATCGCCCGCGGCTTTTCCGCCGACTCCAGGGTCAAGCATCCAGCGTCGGCGCATGCCAATGGGGCGATCTCGGCGGACGGCCGCACCGCTTCCCAAGCACTGGCGTGGTTCGCGCTGTGGATCGCGGCAGCTGATTGCGGCGGCGGCGGCGGCTCGATCGACCGGCAGATCCTGCGTGCGCTCCCGGCCAGATATGAATGGGTGCGTGAGATCGCCAAGGTCGTTTTCGACGGCCTGATGGTGGGAAGCCTGTCGGTGCCGGAGCAATTGGCTTCCAGGTGGGACAGGTTCGGCGGCCCCTTGAGCGGTCTGATCATCGACCTCGGCCAAGTCTGGGGCGATCCCGTGGCGGGTCGCCGCGTACAATATCATCTTGAGCAAATGCTTCTCGACTTCGACGATCTTGCCGCGCCGCGCCCGCTGGCGCTAACGCTCGGCATTCGCGTCGATGCTCGAAATCCGACCTCGACCGAATTGCCGGAAGGGATCGATCAAATCTACGCCTACCTGATGATCGACGGCAAGATCGAGGCTCTGGTGCAGTTCGGTGCGCTCGGCAGAGTGACAAGGCGTCATTGGATTGAACTGATTCTCGATTTCGTGACTCCTCAGGAGGTCATACGCGGCCTGTCCGGCTACCAGCGCATGGCGTTTCGCTTCCGGAAGGGAGCCGCGCGGCTGACGGGCCGATCGCCCCTTCCAGATCCGCGACAGAACGCCGGAGCCGACAAGCAGGATAAGTTTGCAGCAGACGCATTGCTGTCGGCGGCGGGACGCCGGTCTGATCCGGGCAGCCACTACGACAGACTGGCGCGGTTGGCAGCGGAAGCCGAAGGGCTGGTGCGTTCGAGTGCCGAGGCGGTAGAACCTCTTGCGCCGCCGCGCCGTGTCCGGGCCGAGGGTGGGCGCGACAATGATCGCGCGTCGTTCTGGGATCGCCATTTCGCGACTGAGGATCCCTGGAACTACGGTTCGGCCTATGAGCAGGAAAAATACGAGCGGCAACTCGAAATTCTGCCGGCCGGTCCCATAGAGCGGGCGCTTGAACTGGCCTGCGCGGAGGGCCACTTCACGCGGCAACTGGCGCCGCTGGTGGGCCATTTGACCGCAACCGATATTTCCGCCGTAGCCGTCGAACGCGCGCGCGCGCGCTGCTCGGATCAACTGAATGTCGAGTTCGCCGTGCTGGATTTCGCCGCGGCTGTCCTGCCGGGTGGGATGGACCTGATCATTTGCTCGGAGGTGCTTTATTTCCTGGACGATCCCGCCGAATTGCGGCAACTCGCCTCAAAACTCGTCGCGGCGTTGGCGCCTGGCGGCAGTCTTGTCAGCGCAAACGCATTCGTGCTTCGGGACAATTTGGAACGGACGGGCTTCGATTGGGATAACAAATTCGGCGCTCAGGTGATCTCGCAGACGTTGGCAGCGACGGAAGGCCTCGTCCTCGAGCGATCGATCCAGACCGATCTCTACCGCATCGACCGCTTCCGCCGCGTGTTACCTGAGGATGTGGCAACGGAACCGACGATCGACCATGTCCCAATCCGCGCGCCGATCGAAATAGAGGTCGCGCGAAATATCGTCTGGGGCGGGGCGCGGGCGCTGCGCCGCGAGGTCGCGCGCAGCGAGCGGCGGCAACGCGTCCCTGTTCTCATGTATCACAGCATCTGCGATGAAGGTCCGGCCGCGCTCGCCCGTTATCGGTTGACCCCCGCCGCGTTCGCCGACCAGATGGCATGGCTGCGCGCCAATGGCTTTCACACGATCATTTCCGATCAGCTGGAATGGTTCGTCGCCAACCGCCATCCGTTCGTTGGCCGCCCGGTGCTCATCACCTTCGATGATGGTTTCCAGAACTTTGCCGACCAAACCTGGCCGATCTTGCGAGCGAACGACTTGACCGCGGAGGTCTTCCTGGTGACGGACCTTGTGGGGGAAAGCGCGCGGTGGGATGCCGACTTTGGTCCACCGGCGCCGCTCATGGACGCCGGGACGGTGCGTCGCCTCGCCACCGAAGGTGTATTCTTCGGAAGCCATCTGGCGACGCACCGCGCGATCGATGGTCTTTCGAGCTCCGACCTGGCCGGTGAGCTGTTACGCTCACGGATGTTCATCGAACGGTGGACCGGCCGGCCCACGATGGCGTTCGCGGCACCTTTCTCGGTCACCGACCGACGGCTTGGCCGCCTGGCCAAGGAGTGCGGCTATCGGATCGGCTTTGGCGGCGGACATGGGCCGGCGGACCTTAATAGCGATCCCATCGACCTTCCCCGCATCGAGATTCGCGGCGATCGTTCGCTCGATGACTTTGTTGCCATTTTAGAGGCCGTCCTTGAATGAACGGCGAACCGGTCAGCGTCATCATCCCCGCGTATAACGCGCAAGATACGATCGACGAGACGCTCCGCAGCGTTCGCTCGCAGTCCTACAAGGCGCTTGAGATTATTGTCGTCGACGATGGGTCGCGCGACCAGACTGTCGCCATCGCTCGGCGTCACATGGAGCTCGACCCGCGCGTGCGGCTGATCGAGCAGGCAAACGCCGGGGTAGCCGCTGCCCGCAACAGGGGATGGCAAGCGGCGCGATCTGATATGATCGCATTTGTCGATGCCGACGATCTCTGGGCGCCGACTAAGATCGAGCGGCAGATGGCTGTGCTCGATCGGACAGACGAGAAAGTAGGGCTCGTCTACTGCTGGTATTTGGTGGTCGATGCCCAGGGTGCGGTAACCGATGACCGGCATCGGCCAAACTGGCGGGGCGATGTGCTTGAACGCCTCTTCCACGGCAATTTCGTTGGTAACGGCAGCGCCGCCCTGGTACGCCGACAGGCACTGATAGACGCCGGCGGTTTCGAGAGCGGACTGCGAGAGGCCGGTGCGCAGGGTTGTGAAGATATCCTCTTCTATTGTCGCGTCGCCGAAGGGTACCACTTCGAAGTCGTCGAAGAGCCGCTGGTCGGGTATCGCTATTTGCCGGGAAATATGTCGAGCGACATGACCCGCATGCTGCGATCCTGGATGCTCGTGGTGGACGAGATGCTCGGCCGCCACCCGGATGCGGCACCGACGCTGCGTGAGGGCCTGCATTTCTATTCGGCCTGGCTCCTGGAGCGAACGTTGCGCCAGAGGCAACCGCGCTATGTGCTCCCGATCCTGTCACTGTTGCTGCGCCACCATCCGGTGATCGCCATGCGGATAATCGCCTTCGATTTGCCGTGGATCGGTACGCATCTGGCCAAGCGTGTCGCGACGAGGCTGGCGCGCGGTCGGGGGCCGATCCGCCCGCGGGTGACCACGCGCTTCCCGATCGGGGACCTGAAATGAGCGACGCCAAGGATGCCATACGCCGCGGTGCGGTCCGTGCTTCGTTGCGCGATCTTTCACACCTGCTTCGCATCGTTGGAAAGCCGCGCTGGGCGACCCCCGTGCTGCTCGCGCTTGGTTTTCTGTCGTCCTTGGCCGAGACGCTCGGCATCACCCTGATCCTGCTGTTCCTCTATCTGGTGTCCAACCGGATCACGGAGGCAGGAGGTGGCCTTCAAGGTCGAGCGCTGGGCCTGGCAGTCGCCTGGTTCGGTAGTCCTACCCGGCTCGCCTTGGCGATCCTGCTGCTCATCCTCGCGCGTGGTGCGCTGGCGCTGGTATATTCGTTGATCAGCTCCAGCATTGGCGAACGGATCAGCGAACGGTCGCGAAACCTCGTCCACCAACAATATCTCAGTGTCGCTTTCGGAACCATCCAGCAGCACGAGCAATCGCAACTCATGGAGGTGCTCGGGACGGAATCGTGGTTGGTCGCGCAGGCTTATGGCGCGGTCACCCGGCTCATCATAAATAGCTGCTCGATCGTCGTGTTCGCCGTCTTCCTGCTCACTATCTCCTGGAAGATCCTGCTGATCGCAGCCCTCGGCTCAATCGCGATCTCCGCAATCTTGCGCATCTTTTCGCGGCCCGCGCGTGACCTGGGCCATCAGGTGAAGAAGATCCACCAATTGCTCGGCGAGCACATGCTCATGACGCTCCAGGCGTTGCGCACCATCCGCGCCTACGGACAGGAGGCGCTTCATCAGCGCCGCTTCGTGCAATCATCGGCGGCCGCGCGCAACGCTTCGTTGTCCATGATCCGCCTGTCGTCATGGATCGGGCCAACCACCGAGATCGGCTACCTCGGAATGTTGGGCTCCATCGTTCTGGTCTCGGGGTGGTGGCACATCAGCTTCGAGGTGACGCTGGCCGCGGTCGCGCTGCTGTATCGATTGCAACCGCATACCCAGGAGTTCGAAAGCAACCTGCTGTTTCTGGCGCAGATACAGCCGCAACTGCGCTCGGTCCTGGAGATGATCCAGTCCGAAGACAAGGAATATCCATCGCAGGGAACAATCGCGATCAGGAATTTGGACGCGAGTATCGTCTTCGAGCGCGTCACCTTCGGATATGATCCAAACGCGCCGGTGCTCACGGACCTGTCGCTCGAGATTCCAGCCGGAGTAACCACGGCCCTGATCGGCGCAAGTGGCGCCGGCAAGACCACGATCGTCAATCTCCTCCTGCGGCTATACGAACCGACCTCCGGAGAGATCAAGATCGACGGTACCCGGCTCCAGGATATCAGGCGGGACGATTGGCTTTCCAAGATCGCGGTGACCGGGCAGGACGTCGACCTGGTCGAGGGCACGGTGACGGAGAACATCCGAATGGCCAAAGCCGATGCGACCGAAGAAGAGATCCTTGCCGCCGCCCGCAGTGCGGGGGTCGCGGCATTCGTCGAGGACCTTCCCGACGGTTACGACACCTGGATCGGACAGGAAGGACTGCGATTTTCCGGTGGCCAGCGACAGCGCATCGGCCTCGCGCGAGCCGTATTGCGCGATCCGGACTTCCTGATCCTGGACGAGGCTATGAACGCACTCGATACCGCGCTCGAGGACCAGGTTCGGCGTGCGATTGATAGAAAGCTTGGCAACAGGACCATTTTGCTGATCACGCACCGCATCGAAACGGCGCGTGACGCCGCAAACGTCATTTGGATAGAGGACGGCAGAGTGAACAGCCAAGGGCCCGCTTCTCTCGTCGTTCCTCAATATCAACGTCGCCAGCACGAAATCGTATGTGCCTCCGAGGCCGAGGGTAAGTGATCCCTACTTGAGGACGCCGCTTTTCTGGATGGTGGCGTAGGGCCACCCGGCCGTCTGGCGTAGCTATCGGCTGCGATACCAAGCCAATGCCGTCTCGACGATCCTGTCGATTCCAGATTGCTCGGGCACCCAGCCGAGTTCCCGGTGCGCCTTGCCGGCCGCGGCCACGAGCGCTGGCGGGTCACCAGCCCTGCGCGGACCGTAGATCACCGGAACGCGCGATCGCGAAGCCCGGTTCACCGCATCGACCAATTCCTTCACCGTCGTTCCGGTTCCGGTTCCGAGATTGTAGACGTCGACACCTTTGTCGCGGAGAAGCTTCTCCCCTGCCAGGACGTGGGCACGCGCGAGATCGGTGACATGGACATAGTCCCGCACCGCGGTTCCATCGCGGGTATCGAAGTCGGTGCCGTTGACGGTAAAGATCCGGCCCGGCCTGACCGCCGCCTCGATAGCGAGCGGTATGACGTGAGTTTCCGGTTCATGCCGTTCACCGATCTCGCCGTCGGGATCGCATCCGGCCGCGTTGAAATACCGGAGCATGACCGCGTTCAGACCATGAGCGAACGACAGGCTGTCCACCATCCGTTCTATGATGAATTTCGACCATCCATAGGGATTGATGGGCGACTGCGGATGCATTTCGTCAATCGGCGAGCGAACCGGTACGCCATAGGACGCGCAGGTGCTGGAAAAGATCAGCTTGTCGGCGCCGGCCTTCAGCATTTCCTCGAATAAAACCAGCGAGCCGAAACTGTTGTTTCGATAATAGAGTTCCGGGCGCTCGACGGACTCGCCCACATAGGCGTAGGCGGCGAAATGCGCCACCACATCAGGCTTGTATTGTCGCAGCGCCGCCGACACGGCCGCGGCGTCGCAAATATCGCCCTCGACGAGCGGCCCCCATTTGACCGCGTCGCGCCAACCGCGCGAGAGATTGTCATATGCAATGACGGACCAACCGGCTTCGGCGAAAGCCTTGCAACAATGTGATCCGATATAGCCGGCCCCGCCGGTGACCAGGACTGTCTTCATTCGGCGGCCGCGGGCCGCAAATGCCCAGACGAAGCCAAGCCTTCGAAATAGGCGATGGTCTTGGCAAGACCATCTCGCAATGCGGTTTCCGGCCTCCAATTCAACTCGTGCAAGGCTGTCCCGATATCGGGTTGTCGCTGTTTTGGATCGTCGATCGGCAGCGGCATAAATTCGACAGTCGACCGGCTTCCAGTGAGCTCGATCACAAGATTGGCGAGTTCGAGCATCGTAAATTCGACCGGATTGCCAAGGTTGATCGGACCGGTAACATCGTCAGCTGTCTGCATCATGCGAACCAGACCTGCGATGAGATCGTCGACATAACAAAATGAACGTGTCTGCTGGCCCGTGCCGTACACTGTTATCGGCTCGTTCTGCAGTGCTTGCACGATGAAGTTGGAAATGACGCGGCCGTCGTCCGGACGCATCCTCGGGCCGTACGTGTTGAAGATGCGCGCGACTTTGATCCGCAGCCTATGCTGTCGCCAATAGTCGAAAAACAGAGTTTCGGCACATCTTTTGCCTTCGTCGTAACAGGAACGAGGTCCTATCGGGTTTACCCGGCCCCAATAGTCCTCGGTCTGCGGATGAATTTCGGGGTCGCCGTAAACTTCGGACGTGGACGCCTGAAGAATTTTTGCGCGAACGCGCTTGGCCAGGCCCAGCATGTTGATCGCCCCGTGGACGCTGGTCTTGGTCGTCTGGACCGGATCGAACTGGTAGTGAACCGGGCTCGCAGGGCAGGCGAGGTTGTATATCTCGTCAACTTCTACGTAGAGTGGAAAGGTGACATCGTGGCGGATGATCTCGAAGGACCTGTTGTCGAGCAAATGCGAGACGTTTCTTCGGCTTCCGGTGAAGAAATTGTCGACACATATAACCTCGTGACCTTCGCCAAGCAGTCGCTCGCACAAGAACGATCCCAGGAAACCCGCGCCTCCGGTTACCAGGATTCGTTTTGCCACCTGCATTTTGGGATCTCCAGGCCGATTTAGGATAATTCAGGAACTAGCCTGACAGTTGGGCGACTTTCCAGCCTACCGCTTTCAATTTACATTACCGACAAGACATGATGCCTAAGTGCGCGCCCAGCGGTGTCTCGGCATTGTTTGGATCACATGAAGGGTATGGGTTGGCCAGACGCCTGCTAATCAGTTGATTTTCCGACGGCTTCTCGCCCTGCGGGTCCACTATCAGCCTTGACTTAAGACGCCCGCGCGGGCCGATGCGTATGCGCTGCGTGCCCCCGGTCGTGGCCGCCAAAACGCCTTTTCAGCTTTCCTGTTTGAGGTCGCCCGCGCCGGGAGTATTAGTCGCCACGGAATTCGGGAGGAGGAAGAGATGACGCTGAATTTCGACCCGAGGACGAAGGCCACGGCGCTCTATCATGGCGAATTCAGGCCGATGTTCATCGGCGGCATGTGGGTCGCGGCGCAGTCCGGCGAGGAGATGCAGGCGCTGAACCCGGCGACCGGCGAAGTGCTGGCGACGGTGCCGCGTGGCGGAGCTGCCGATGTCGACGCGGCGGTGGCGGTGGCGCGCGCGGCGTTCGAAGGTCCCTGGTCCAAGTTCTCGCCCTACGAGCGGCAATGCGTGCTGCTCAGGATCGCCGACCTGTTCGAGACACATTGGGAAGAACTCAGCGTCTCCGACACGCTCGACATGGGGCTGCCGATCACGCGCACGCTTGCCAACCGGCGCCGCGTCATCGGCATGCTGCGCTTCTATGGCGGCATGGCGACCGCGCTGCATGGCGAGGCGATCGACAATTCCATTCCCGGCGAGATCGTCACCTTCACAAGGCGCGAGCCGGTCGGCGTCGTCGGCGCGATCATTCCTTGGAATGCGCCGACCGCCGCCTCGATCTGGAAGATCGCGCCGGCGCTCGCCACGGGCTGCACTGTCGTGCTGAAACCTTCGGAGGATGCATCGCTGACGCCGCTGCTGATCGCCCGGCTGATTCAGGAAGCGGGCGTACCCGACGGCGTCGTCAACATCGTCACCGGAACCGGCGCCGAAGCGGGTGCGCGGCTCGCCGAACACCCCGACGTCAACAAGATCGTCTTCACCGGCTCGACGCTGACAGGCCAAGCGATCGCGCGGGCTGGGGTGACCAATCTCAAGCGCGTTTCGCTGGAGCTGGGCGGCAAGTCACCGATCATCGTCTGCCGCGACGCCGATATCGACAAGGCGGTTCCGATCGCGGCGATGGCGGTGTTCGTGCATTCGGGCCAGATCTGCATTGCCGGCTCGCGCCTGTTCGTGGCGCGCGAAATCCATGACGAATTCGTGCGCCGGCTGGCCGAGTTCGCCGGCAGGCTGCGCGTCGGCCACGGCATCCAGGCGGAAACCGAAATCGGGCCGCTCATCAATGCCAGGCAAGCCGGCAAGGTGGAAGGCTACATCAAGGCCGGCAGCGACGAAGGCGCCGAACTGGTCGCCGGCGGCGCGCGGCTGACAGGCGAACTCTATGATGGCGGCAACTTCATCGCGCCGACCGTGTTCGGCGCGGTGTCGGACACCATGACCATCGCGCGCGAAGAGATTTTTGGGCCGGTCATTTCGGCGATGCCGTTCGATACGCTCGACGAGGCCGTCACCCGCGCCAACGCAACGCCCTACGGTCTGGCCGCCGGCATCTTCACCAGCCATCTCGGCACCGCGCACAAGCTGGCGCGCCGCATCAAGGCCGGCTCGGTCTGGGTCAACATGTACCATGCCATCGACCCGGCGGTGCCGTTCGGTGGCATGAAGATGTCCGGCCATGGTCGCGAAGGCGGCATCGAGCACCTGCACGAGTATCTGGAGACGAAGTCGGTCTGGATCCAGACCGACTAGGTGGGGATTGGGGAACTTTATGATCGGTCGAACCGCCACTGACCTCGTCCTATCTGCCAGTCACTTCGCCGGGTGAGGCCGTAGACTACCGGCCAAGCTGGTATAGCCTAACACGGCGCCATCACGGTTCCGCCAGGCCCGCACGGATTTCGGCATCGTGCTCGCCGCGCGCCGGGCTCTTGGCCGATGTCTTTTGTTCCCCTCCGGAAAAGCGCGGCGCAGCAGCCGCCTGAAGCGCGCCGTCCACCGTCTGCCATGTGCCACGCGCGGTCATGTGCGGATGCCGGGCGGCTTCATGGGGGCCAAGCACAGGTCCGACGCAGGCATCGGACCCTTCGAACAGTTTGACCCATTCGTCGCGAGGTCTCGTGGCAAAGATCGCTGCAAGCCGGTGGCCGAGCGCCGGCCAGAGATCGCGATCGAACTGGTTGGCGAATTGCGGATCGGCGGCGAGGCCAAGCCTGTCGAGGAAAAGCGCGTAGAATTTCGGCTCGATGCACTGGACGCTGATGAAGCCGCCATCCGATGTCCGGTAGACGCGGCACCAATGCGGTCCGTCGAGCAGGCTTTGACCGCGCTCGGCTGCGAGCGCGCCAGACTGGCCGAGCGACATCAGCAGGTTCATCATGTGGGCCGAGCCGTCGACGATCGCGGCATCGACGATGGTGCCTTTGCCGCCGGCGCGGACGTTCATGATGCCGGCCAGCATGCCGATCACCAGATAGAGCGCGCCGCCACCTATGTCGCCGACCAGCGTCGGCGGCGCCATGGGCGGTTCTCCCGGCAAGGAGGCGTACCAGAGCGCTCCCGACAGGCCGATATAGTTCATGTCATGTCCTGCGGTGGAAGCCAGCGGTCCGTCCTGGCCCCAGCCGGTCATGCGGCCGTAGACTAGGCGCGGGTTGACGGCGAAGCAGGCCTCCGGGCCGAGCCCGAGACGTTCCAGCACGCCGGGCCGGAATCCCTCGATCAGCCCGTCGGCGGTGGCGATGAGGCGCATCAGCACGGTCACGTCGTCGTCATTCTTCAGGTCGAGCGCGATGGAGCGCTTGCCGCGATCGAGCAGCGAGCGCTCAGGCGCGCCCTGCATGGACGCTAGCTTGCGATGAACGACAATGACATCGGCGCCGTGATCGGCGAGCAACATGCCGGCGAAGGGCGCCGGCCCCAGCGCCTCGATCTCGACGATGCGGATTCCCCTGAGCATCCCATCCTCCACAGCGTTGGTGCTTTGTATTGCGAACTTTTGGCACCGAGAGGGCGACGGTGTGTAACCCCGCTCTTTTGCCATTGAAGCACGTGCCGCTCGCATATACTTCACGGCGATGAAGAAAATCGGTTTCCTGTCATTCGGGCACTGGACGCCCTCGTCGCAATCGCAGGTGCGTTCAGCTTCGGACGCGCTGCTGCAATCCATCGATCTCGCGGTCGCGGCCGAGCAGCTCGGCGCGGACGGCGCCTATTTCCGCGTGCATCACTTCGCCCGCCAGCTCGCATCGCCATTCCCGCTGCTGGCGGCCGTCGGCGCCAAGACCAGCCGCATCGAGATCGGTACGGCGGTCATCGATATGCGCTACGAAAATCCGCTCTACATGGCCGAGGATGCGGGTGCCGCCGACATCATCGCCGGCGGACGCCTGCAGCTCGGCATCAGCCGCGGCTCGCCGGAGCAGGTGATCGATGGCTGGCGTTACTTCGGCTACGTGCCGCAGGAAGGCAAAAGCGACGCCGACATGGCCCGCCATCACGCCGAGGTCTTCCTCGACACGCTGCGCGGCGAAGGCTTCGCCCAGCCTAACCCAAGGCCGATGTTTCCCAATCCGCCCGGCCTGCTCAGGCTCGAGCCGCATTCGGAGGGCTTGCGCGAGCGCATCTGGTGGGGCGCGGCCACCAACGCCACCTCGCAATGGGCGGCGAAGCTCGGCATGAATTTGCAGAGCTCGACGCTGAAATTCGACGAGAGCGGCAAGCCGTTCCATGTCCAGCAGGCCGAGCAGATCCGCATCTATCGCGAGGCGTGGGAGGCAGCCGGACATGAACGCGAACCGCGCGTTTCGGTCAGCCGCAGCATCTTCGCGCTGGTCGACGATCGCGACCGCGCCTATTTCGGCCGCGGCAATGAGAGCCGCGACCAGATCGGCTTCATCGAGGAGAATACGCGGGCAATCTTCGGCCGCAGCTACGCCGCCGAGCCGGACGTGCTGATCAAGGAGCTTGCGCAGGACGAGGCGATTGCCGAGGCCGACACTCTTCTGCTCACGGTTCCCAACCAGCTCGGCGTCGACTACAACGCCCATGTCATCGAGGCGATCCTCACCCATGTCGCGCCGGCGCTCGGCTGGCGCTGACCCATGCGGCGAGCGATCGTCGGTCTAATAGATCGAGGGAGGTTGCCGCATGTCGAAGAAAGCCCTGATTGCCTGGGGCGGCTGGGAAGGCCACACACCGGAGCGCAGCGCCAACGTCGTGCGCGATATGCTCGAGCGTAACGGGTTCGCGGTCACGCTCGGCCACGGCACGGCGATGTTCGCCGATCCGGACCTCGCTTCATTCGATCTCATCGTGCCTGTCATCACCATGTCGACGATCGAAAAAGCGGAACTGAAGAACCTGACGCAGGCGGTTCGCCAAGGGAGCGGGCTCGGCGGTTTTCACGGCACGATGGGCGACAGTTTTCGCAATGAGCCGGACTACCAGTTCATGACTGGCGGCCAATGGGTCGCGCATCCCGGCGACATCATCGACTATCGTGTCGTCATCGCCCGGCCGGACGACCCGATCACCAGCGGCGTCAGTGGGTTCGCCTACCGGTCGGAGCAATATTACATGCATGTCGACCCGGGCAACGAGGTGCTGGCGACAACCACCTTCACCGACGCGCATTTCCCCGGGATTGGCGGCGTCGTCATGCCGGTCGTCTGGAAGCGGCGTTATGGCGCCGGCAAGGTCTTTTACAGTTCGCTTGGCCACACGGCGGACGAGTTCGCGGTGCCGGAAATGGCGCTGATTGCCGAGCGCGGTTTGCTGTGGGCCGCGCGCTAGCGCGGAGACGGTGATGGACACCCGGGATAGCTGGTCTTTGCGGGAACAGCGACGGGAGATCGACGGGATGTTCGACTACCGTTACTCCCAGCTTCTGGACGTGTTTACCCGTCTCATTCTCGCAGGGCATATGGGCGAAGCTCTCATCTACGGCTTGTCGCGAGACAAGCTGGAAACGATCCGCTCATACCTTGCCCATGCCGCAAAGCGTTAAATCTTGATCAGGCTCTACCAGTCGGCGACCCGATCGCCGCCGGTAAATTGCGCGCTTTTGCCGGTGTATTCGAACAGTTCGATCTTCACGCCGTTAGGGTCGCGCAGCCAGGCCTGGTAGGTGTCGTCGCAGGCGAGTTTCTTGGCGGTGACGTCGACGTCCATGGACGTGATGTGGGCGATCGCGGCGTCGATGTTCTCGACCTCCAGGCAGAAATGGTTGATCTGGTCCGTCTCGCTGAACCGTGCTCCGTCCTTCTGGAAAACCTCGACATGGCTGCGGCCGCCGCAATTGAGGTAGAAGCCGAAAACCGCGCCGTCGCGCAGGAAGTTGAACTGGACGTCCATGCCAAGGACATCACTGTAGAAGCGCCGCGTCTCTTCGAGGTCATCGGCGAAGATGCAGACATGGGCGAGTTGCTTGACCTTGATCATGGCTGAGCCCATCCTGGCTGCTCCTCACCCAATCCCGCCGGTAACCGCATAGGCGCCGGCGGTGCGCCCATCATGCAGTCGCAGCTCCGCCGTGACAATGGAGCCGTACGAGCCGCGCCAGACACTGTGGGACCGACGATGCTCGGCGGCAGGGACAAGCGCCCGCCCGGTGAAACACGCACCGCTTCGCTGCATCTCCACGGCTTCTCCGTTGAGATGTACCTTGACGCTGGCCGTTTCGGCAACCTCGCCAACCATTTCGAGTGTGATGGCGATCTCGTCCAGATCACCCGAAGCCCGTGTCACGGCCATAAGCTTGAGCGCGGGCGCCTTGCCATTGCCGGCTCGGCTGGGTTGGCCTGAAAACACATCGCCGGCCAGCTCGGGCGTGCGCGGCGGGCGGGTGCGGCGCTGCGTGGCGCGCTCGAAATCGCCGGCCATGCGCAGCAACTTTTCGTCGTCATAGGCCTTGCCGGCGAAGGTCAGGCCGACCGGCATGCCGATGTCGGCCATGGTGCCCATCGGCACGGTGACGGTCGGGATGCCGAAATGGCGCCAGACCAGATTGCCATTGGCGACCCAGGTGCCGTTGCGCCAGGCAAGATCGGCGGACGCCTCGTTGACGTCGGCGTCCGCCGGTCCGACATCGGCGGCGGCCGGCAGGATCACGGCGTCGAGGCGGTTGTCGTGTAGCCAGTCCTCGAAATCGATGCGCCTTGTCGTCTCCAGTCCCTTGATGCCGTCCTCCAGCGCGGGAATGTCGGCCAACGGCGTGACGCCCGATTTCGCGCGCTCGACATACTGCGCCAAGTCGAAGCCGCCCTCATAACGGTCTGGCAGCGTGCCGGGCGGCTGCGGGAAAATCCTGGGGCCGTCGACCGCGGCGAGATCGGGTAAAGCGGGGTCGGCATTGGCGCGCAGGAAATCGTCCCAGCCCCAGATGCTGAGGTCCCAGAGTTCGCGCTCGGCGAAATCCCGCGGCACCAGTCCGCGCTCGACCATGGTTCGCGCGCCGGGACGGTCACGCTCGTAGTTGGAGACGACGGGAAAATCGACCTCGACCACCTCGGCGCCCAGCCGTTGCAAATCCGCACCCGCCTGTTCCCACAGCGCCAGCACCGAGGCGCGGGTTGCGATCGGCCGGTCGGCCTCGCTGTCGCGGCCGATATACATTCTGGGTACGCCGAGCCGCTTGCCCCGGAGCGACCCTTCCAACGTCATGTCCGTGTAGCGCGGCGGGCGTAGCTCGGAACTTCCAGGCAAAGCGACCCAAGGCTGCGCGCGCCAGAAATCGCCTCGCGTTTCCGGATCGTCGGCGACGATGACATCGAGCAGTTCCAGCATGTCGGGGACGCTGCGCGTGTGCGGCACCACCACGTCCATGGTCGGCACCAAGGGCCAGTTGCCGCGCACCGAGATCACGCCACGCGAGGGCGTGTAGGCGACGAGCGCATTGTTGGTGGCGGGAGCGCGGCCGGACGACCAGGTTTCCTCGCCGAGCCCGAAGGCGCAGAAGCTGGCCGCCGTTGCCGTGCCGGACCCGTTGGACGAACCCGACGCGAAGGCGGCGGTTAGGTAATCGGCATTGTAGGGGCTTTCGGCGCGGCCATAGACGCCGCGCTGCATGCCGCCATTGGCCATCGGCGGCATGTTGGTGAGGCCGATCAGCACCGCACCGCCGGCACGCAGCCTGGCGATGGTGAAGGCATCCTCGTTGGCGACGAGATGCTCGAAGGCCGGCGAGCCGGCCGCCACCGTCAGGCCCTTGACCTTGTAGCTGTCCTTGGCGGTGTAGGGGATGCCGTCGAGCGGCCCGAGTGTCTTTCCTTGCCGGCGCCGCTCGTCGGAAGCGGCGGCATCCTCGAACATATCAGGGTTGAGCACGGGCACGGCGTTCAGCGCGATGCCGTGCCGGTCGAAATGCGCGATGCGCCTGAGATAGGCCGCGACCAGCTCGATGCTGGTGACGAGGCCGTCATCCAGCGCGCGGCGCAGTTGGTCGATGGTCGCTTCGACGAGGTGAAAGCTGGCGTCGGTCATCATTGTTCCCAGGCTGTTGTTTGTTCGCCATGGATGAGCAAGGCCGCCGGCTTCGGCAAGCGCCAATCGCAATTCGTTGCGGGCCAGGTAGCTCAGGCGCGTGCCTCGGCGTCGCCTCGGTGCCTGACATGGTCGATGAACGCGCGCAGCTTGGGCAAGACCTGGCGCTTCCCCGGGTAGTACAGGAAAAGCCCAGGCAAGGTCACGGCAAAGGACCTCAGCGCCTCCTGCAACCGGCCGTCAGCGACCGGCACGCTGGCGAGCGGCTGGGGCACCTGGGCAAGGCCGGCCCCTTGCATCGCCGCGCCCAGAAGCGTCGGATAATCATGCGCGATCAGCGGCCCGGAGACGATGGCCTCGACCGACTTGTTGCCGTCGACAAAGGGCCAGGGCGCGATCGATCCGTTTGACCGGCGCATGCGCAGGCAGGCATGGCTGCGCAGATCCTCGATGCGTTGCGGCACGTTCCGCTGGCGCAGATAATCAGGGCTACCGACGACCACGAATGGCAGCGGCGGCGTCAAGCGCACCGCGATCATGTCGGCGGCGACAAATTCGCCGGGCCGGATGCCGGCGTCGAAGCCCTCGGCGGCAAGATCGACGAGTTCTCCACTGGCGACGATCTCCAGCTCGATTTCCGGATAGGCCTGGCAGAAGGATGCGATGAGCGGCTCCAGCAGGATCGGCACCACCGACGGCGGTACCGAGAGGCGCAGCAGTCCGGTCGGCCGCTGGCCGAGGTCGCGCGCCACCTCGCTCGCGGCAACCAGTTCCTCGAATGCAGGTCCGGCACGTGACAGAAAGCGCTCCCCGGCTTCGGTCAGGCCGACGCTGCGCGTCGTGCGGGTGAAGAGCGCGGCGCCGATGCGCGCCTCGAGCGTGCGGATCGCCTGGCTCATCGCCGACGGCGTTACCTTGAGCTCGGTCGCCGCCTTGCGGAAATTACGATGCCGGGCGACGCTCAGGAAGGCCTCGACGCCGTCGAGCGCTCCCTGCCTGACTGTGAAGTTCTGCTTCATGGCGCATCGACATTATCGCGGATAGTCGCGGTTAGAAAGCGCCTCTATCTCTGCGGCAACGACGGAAATCCAGAGGAAACCGCAATGACGGATAATCTCGACGCAGTGCGCGCTCACTACCGCGCGAGCGGCCTGACCGATCGTCTCAAGACGGCGCTGGCCGCTTTGGGACCAGAGGGCCAACGGCTCATGCCGGAGCAGTTGGCGGGGCTCGACCAATTCCACACCCGCGGGCTGGCGGCGACCGCCGAGCTTGCCGGGTTGGCCGGAATTGGCCCGGAAACGATCGTCCTCGATGTCGGATCGGGGCTCGGTGGGCCGGCCCGTTTCCTGGCGGCGACCCGCGGCTGCCGGGTGACGGGCGTAGACCTCAGCGAGCCGTTCGTCGAGGCAGCGCACTATCTGACCGAACGAATGGGGCTGAGCGAACAGGTAACGTTCGAGGGCGCCAGCGCGCTGGCGCTTCCCTTCGACGACAGCCATTTCGATGTCGTGTTGCTGCAACACGTGGCGATGAACATCACCGAGCGCGGACGGCTCTATGACGAGATCAGGCGGGTGCTTAAGCCGGGCGGCAGGTTTGCCACCTATGACGTCGTGTTGAACGGCGGCGATCCGCATTATCCCGTTCCCTGGGCACGAAGCCCGGCGGAGAGTTTCTTGCTCACCGCGGCTGAAACGCTAGCGCGGATCGAGCAGGCAGGCTTTGAAACGCTGGTATGGCAAGACGAGACCGAGGCAGCCAAGGCGTGGTTTTCGCAATTGCGGGCGTCCGGACCGCCCCCTTTGCTCAATCTCGGCCTCGTCATGGGGTCGGACTTCGCGGGAGTTGCCGCCAACCTTGGACGCAATCTCGGGGAAGACCGGCTGGGCATTCTGACCGCCGTCTTCGAAGCCATTCCGGGCAAGGCTTGAAGGAGGCAGGAATGTCGCCGGCCATGATCTTCGACATCCATCTCGCTCTGGGCTACGTGCCATGGTTGCTGTGCTTCGGCGCCTATGCCTGGCCCAGGCTCAAAGCGATGGACCGCCTCGAGGCGCAACGCGCCATCGCCACGCTGCACAGCTTCCGCTTCTTCGGGCTTGTCTTCATGCTTCCAGGTGTCGTCGGGCCCAATCTGCCGGCTGGTTTCGCCGTCCTCGCGGCCTATGGTGACTTCGCCACCGGCCTGCTGGCCATGCTGGCGCTTCTCACGGCACGCAGACATCAGCTATTCTGGCCGCTTGTCATCGCCTTCAATCTCGTGGGGGCCGTCGACATCGTCGTCGACTATTATCAAGGGGTCCAACTCGCCCTTCCCGATCTGGCAGGGGAACTGGGGGCGGCCTACGCGATCCCGATCCTCTATGTGCCGCTTCTGATGATCACGCACATCGCCGCGTTCTATCTGCTGATGCGTCGCCGGCCCGAGGCGGTTCAGGGCTCCCACCCCTGATGAGGAGGGACGGCATCGGCCTCAGTTGCCGCCTGCCTCCTTCATCTTCTCGATAATTTCGGCCCTCAGCGGCGGCCCTCGGGAAAAATCGATTCTTTATGCAACCTCTGATGGGCGCGTGCGTTACATGGCTTCCGGGGGAAGTAAGGTTTGCGATTTGGAGCGCTTCGAGATCCTGTACGAGCCGACAGGCACGTTTTCCATTTTCGACAGATACACCGAATTACCGGTTGCGGTAGAAGGCAGGGCTTTGATCGGGCTCTGTCGGCACGAAGTGCCGCTGGCCCTGCTAGCCGCCATGGAACCCGACGACAGCGGGGTGCCGTCGCTCTCGCTGTTGAGCGGCTGTCGATCATACGAATATCAACGAGACAACTTGCAAGCGTGAATGAATGCTCGCATAAGTTGCGACAAGGCATGCAGCATGAAAGAAAATGGCGCCGTTGTCATAGCATGAAAGGGGGATCATGCCCGATCAGAATGCGCTTATCCGCGCAGCTATCGCACGGCTGCTCTCGGAGAAAACCGGGTCTGCCGTGATTTCGATGAAGGAGAGTATCGAGGAACTGCCGGCGACAGCCCGCAAGGCCCAGACCATTGAGACCCTGCAGGATCTGCTGCTGGAAATGGCAGAGGAGCGTGGAATGATGGTGGAGCTCGATCTTTAGCTCCGAACCCAATCGACATTCTGATCGGTTCGGACCCGGCATGCGTGCCGTTTCGTGTGGCCGAAGGGATTCCTTCAAAACGCAATGTCGTCCGCGCTTCGGATCGGGCGGGAGGGCGCGGCAGGAAACGACCGGCGCGTCCATGTTGCCATAGGAAATAAATCCGCTCAATATTTGGACTCTTCTTGCCCGGAACGCCGGCGCGAGCGGTCCAGGCAATAACTTACCTCTGCAATACGCTTGGCACAAGCTTCGAGTTCGGATGAGGCAAAGGTTGAGTTTTGAGCTTTAATAAGCCGGCGAATTATGTGGCGAGGAATGTTGCCAATTTTATCAAAAGACGGCAATTTAGATGCATTTTTCGCCCTTCTTTCGTTTGCTGGACTCTCAGATGAAAGCTTTTCTATACTGACTTATCCAGTGCTGGTACTGTTGTAGGGACGATAAGAAGCCCTGACAGCGGCGAGGGAGGCTCATGTGGCCGATATCATCTTGAAAGTGTTTGCAAATGCCGACGATGTGCATCTCGTCTGGTCGCATCAGGAGGACATTGAGGGATGTCTGGGATTTGCCATCCAGTGCCGCCGCGGCGCCTCCGCCCCCAACTATCTGTCGAACCGCGTCGGGTTCGAAGACGATACGGAGGTCGACAAGGACGGCAACCGGATCACCTCGCGTTCCTCGCGGATCTGGCCATTCCAACGCTATGACTGGACAGACCACGCCGCCGATCTTGGCGACGTCATTGCCTATCGTATCGTCGCGAGGGTCAAGGGTGCCTCTGGCGCGCTGGAAGACGGGCCGGCGAGCGAATGGTCCGAAATGCTGACACTTTCCGCCGATTGCGGCGACGGTGCGAGTGTCCACTTCAACCGGGGTTACGTGCTGTCGCAGTTCATGGCGCGTTACATGAAGCGCAAGGGGATCACGCTCAAGGAGTTGAAGGAAACCGCCGTCATCGTCAGCAAGAATGTCGACCGTGAGGCGAGGGCCTTTCTGGGCGGCACTTTGCGCGAAACGATGCTGAAGATGATGGCCGAGGTCGCGGCCGATGAGGAGCTGGAGCTGCATGCCGCGCTTTATGAGCTCAGCGACGAGGAACTCATCGACGGGCTGAGCGCCATCGGCAAACGGGCGAAGATCGTCCTGGCGAATGGAAGCGTCGATGCCGAGGGCGAGGACGAAAACGCGGATGCGCGGGCGCGTCTGCGCGGCGCGGATGTTGTCGTGCACGACCGCTTCCTCGCGCCGAAAGCACTGGCCCACAACAAGTTCCTGGTCATCGGGCGCCCTGCGAACGACAAGTTCGAGCCGGCCAAGGTGTGGACCGGGAGCACGAACTGGACACCGACCGGTCTCTGCACGCAGCTCAACAATGGCATCATGCTCGAGCATCCGGTGCTGGCAGAGCGGTACGAAGCGCAGTTCAACCTGTTGGTCGACGCAAAGAGCGCGATTTCCGACGACCTGCTGCGATCCAACAATTCGCCCGAGCAAGGCATCGCTTTCGGTGCCGGCGCCATCGACAGCTGGTTCTCGAGCTTGAGCGATGAAATCGACATCAAGGAACTCGTCAAACTGGTGGAAGGTGCGCAGCATGGGGTCTTTTTCGTGATGTTTCAGCCGGGCAACGAGCCGGTGCGAACATTGCTCAGGCTTCAAAAGGAGAAGAAGCTCTATGTGCGCGGCGTCGCGACCCGATTCACCGGCAAGGGTCTCGAGGAGTTCAAGCTGCTGAAGGCGAAGCCCGAGGATTTTTTCCTCGATGCGGCGCAGGACACCGGGGTTGAGAAACCGGTTGGGCAATGGGCCGTGGAAGGTACGGCTGCCGACTTCCAATCGGCCATAGGTCACGCCATCACGCATTCAAAAGTGCTGGTGATCGATCCATTCAGCGACGATCCCATCGTCGTCACGGGCTCACATAATTTTTCGCACTCGGCGAGTGCCGTAAACGACGAGAACTTCATCGTCATTCGGGGCCACAAGAAGATCGCCATGCACTACGCCATCAACGCCATGCAGACCTACAGCCACTATCGCTGGCGTGCCTATCTCGCGGAGGCGGCCAAGGAGAGGAAGGATCCCTTCCAATATCTGTCGCGTGACCCGGACTGGCAAAAGCGCCGGACCTCCGGCGAGACCAAGCGCATGCTGGCGTTCTGGATGGCAGGCACCTAGAGCAATTCCGGGAAAACCGTGAAGTGGTTTCGCGGGAAAAGCGCGCGGCGCTTTCCCGGCGGGAATTGCGTCAGGACAAAGCGTTAGAGCCGTTTGCCGTTCCCGGGAGGCTGCGAACGGCTCAGCGTGCCGTCGCCGTAGATCATGCGGCCGGCGCGGAAGGTTGCTCGCACACGTGGCACCGGCTGGCGGTCGGCGACGACGAGATCGGCCAGAAGCCCGGCTTCGATGGCGCCGCGATCGGTGAGCCCGAGTGCCTCGGCCGGATTGGCGCTTGTCAGCGCCGCAGCCTTCGCCAGGCCACCGTCGCGCAGCTCCGCCAGGCCGAGCACGGCCGGCAGGATCGAGGCCGGGTGATAGTCGCTGGCCAGCATGTCGAGCAGCCCGGCCTCATAGGCCTGGCGGGCGGAAAGATTGCCCGAATAGGATTCTCCACGCAGCGCGTTGGGCGCGCCCATGGCCGTATACATGCCCAGCCGGCGGGCTTCCCGCGCAGCCTCCAGGGTCACCGGGAATTCGCTGAGCACGGTTCCCAGGCCGCGGACAAATTCCACCTTTTCCAGAGTGTCGTCATCGTGCGAGGCGAGCACGATGCCGCGGGCGCGGGCAAACGCCGACAGGCTCTGCAACGTGCCGAGCACACCGCCATGCCCGTTTCGATCGGCCATGCGCTTGCCGACGACCTCGGATACATCGGCTATCGACATGCCGCGCTCCTTGGCCATGCGGGCGATATACAATTCGACATCGCGGTACTGTCCCTGTCCGGGCGTATGATCCATCAGCGAAACCAGATGCAGCTTGCCGGCATCCATCAATCTTTCCAGCACGCCGACAGCTGCGGTGAACGTCACCTCGAAACGGGCATGGATGCGGTGATCGACCAGAAGGTCGTCTTTCAGCCCGGTGATGGTCTCGATGATCGAAGATGTATGTTCTTCCGAGCGCAGCAAGGCTGCGGTGGCGCTGTTGCCGATGAAGGAGAGCGCGGCATAGGCGGTGGTCACGCCGCAGGAGGCCAGCCGCTTGTCGAGTTCGGCGATGCCGATTGCCATCGGCACGTGGACCCCGCTGCGCGGCTCCACTTCCCGCTCCACCATGTCGCCATGCATATCGATGAAACCGGGCAGCAGCAGGCGGCCGCCGCCGATGAGGTCGGCGTTCTCGACAGGCTGGTCGCGGATCTCGGCGATCCGGCCGTCTTCGATCCTGACAGCGCCATTGGCAATGACGCGGTCGCGCAGGACAATCTCGAATTCACTCAGCCACATGTCCTGTTTCTTCGTGTGATCCCGGTGGGGCGCGGCCCTGTCTGTCCGTTCAAGCATGGTCGTCTCCGAAAACAGCATTCCACATTTCCGATCGCCCTCCGGCCGGGCTGCCTCAAGGCGTGTCACGTGGATGGTTCATTCCCGAGGATCGGATAAGCTCGGTTGGTGACAGCTTTATTTCGGTCATCGAAGTCATCCCTGCCGCCCACCAAAAGCGGTCGCGGCAAATGTCAACGCCACGGGGAGTTTACGCCGTGAGCATATCTCTCCATATGATCCCGGCATCGGCTTTCCCGCCCCGCCCACCGATTAAGTGTTTTGTGAACAGCATCGCACTTTGCTAATATTGCCGTCACTGTGCTCGGCGAGGAAATCGCAGCATGTCGGAGAAGAGCCCGGTCGCGTTGCCGGCGGCGTCGGTAGCAACAGGTTTTCTGGGCGGCAACGGCAAAAATGCGTCCGAAGCCCGGCATGAGCGCCGGATCCTGACCGCGCTCTGCTACGACCTGGTCGGATCGACCGACCTTCTTGCCATCCTGGACATCGAAGAGTTCGAGGAACTGATATCAGCCTTCCAGCGGGCGGCGAGACAGGCGGTCGCGTCGTGCTCGGGTGCCGTCCAGGTCGAGGTCGGCGATGGCGGCGTTGCTTTGTTTCCCGCCGAAATAGACGCCAAGGACGCGGCATCGCTGGCGATCCGGGCCGGGCTCGAAATCATCGACGCCTGCAGGCGGGTCGGTTCGGACCAAGGCCGCGCCGATCTGCATGTCCGGGTCGGAATCGCGACATCGATGACCTTGATCCACAAGGGTGACGCCGACACCGGTCGTGACAATGTCACCGGCCCTGCCTTCGCGATGGCCACGCGGCTCCAGGCCATCGCGCAGCCGGATACGGTGGTGGTCTCGGACGCGACGCGCAACCTGGCGCGACGGTCGCATGTGTTCAGCTTCAGGGGCCCCCATGCGATCAAGGGGTTTGCCGAGCCGGAGCTGGTCTGGCGCGCGCTGAGTCACAAGCGCGAGGTCGACCGCTTCTTCGCCTTCGGGCGGCTGAGCAGTCCGCTCGTCAATCGCGAGGCCGAGCTCGCCACGATCGCCGAAGCATGGGACAGCGCCGTCGCGGGAAACGGCGGCGTGGTGGTGATCGAGGGCGAGGCCGGCATCGGCAAGTCGCGCATTCTTCACGAAGTGCGCCGGCGCACGCGTCACCAGCGCGCGAAACTGCTGCTCTTCCAGTGCACGCCCGGCGGCTTGCGCTCGGCGCTGCATCCGCTGCTACAGAACGTACGCGGCGATCTCGCCGGCAACGAAGGACAGCTGAGCGCTGCCGCCGTGGCGGAAGTATTCCGCGATCATGACGTCCGCGATCCCGAAATCATCGACATCTTCTCGTTCCTGCTCGGCGCCGCGGGAGCCGATCCGATGCTCAAGGAAATCGACGCCGAGGCGATGCGCGCGAAAGCCAATTGGGCGGTTCGCCACTCGCTCGAAGCCCTGTGCGCCAGCGGACCGATCGTCCTGGTGGTCGAGGACATACATTGGATCGACCTGACGTCGAGACAATTATTGGCTGAGCTTGCACGGTCGGCCCGTCACTTCCGGGCGCTTGTCATCGCGACGACGCGCCCTGAATCCGAAAGCTGGCTGGCAGCATCGAATCCAAGGCATATCTCACTAGAGCCGCTCAACCGCGAGCAAACGCGGCTGGCGATCGCGGCCATGTGGCCGCAAGGCAAGCCGTCAACTTCCCCGGAATTGCTCGACGTGGTGGAACGCGTGACCGGAGGCATCCCGCTGTTCATCGAGGAAATCTGCCAGTGGATGACCGAGAACGCGGCCTCGGCAACGGATCGGCTGGCGCGGACCGCGACGCGCAGTCATGCCTCGGTGTTCGAAAGCGTGATCGAGGCCAGGCTCGAAACGCTGGGGCCGGCACGCGAAGTCGCGCGCGCCGCCGCCGTCGTGGGCAATCGTTTCAATCAGGAATTGCTGCGCGCGCTGTTGCCGGAGCTCGACGACGAAATCATCGCAAACGCGCTGGATTCGCTGATGGAGGCCGGGTTCCTGATCCGCGTGCGGTCTTCCGGCGTTCCGGTCCATGGCGTGCGCCATGCGCTTATTCAGGAGACGATCTACAACGCAACGCTGCGCAAGAGACGGCAGGCCTTGCATCGCCGCCTGTTTGCCGCGGTCAGCCGCAACCGAAACCTGGCCGGGTGGCTGGGCACCGCCGAGATCGCCGAGCACGCCGAGCGCGCAGGCCTTCTGGAGGACGCGATCGCTCAGTTCGTGATTGCAGGCACGGAAAGCTCGTCCCGCTCAGCAATGGCGGAAGCGAGGCAGCTACTCGAGCATGCATTGGCGCTCTGCGAGCGCGTTGCGGCAGCCGACACGCGAGACGCGCTGCGGCTATCGGCAATGATCGTGCTCGGTCCCATCCTGACCGCTGTCGAAGGTCCGAACTCGGCGCCCGCCCGCGAATTGTACGAGAACGGCGTGGTGATCGCCCGGCGGCGGCCGGTGGCGGAGCGGGCCAAGTGGTTCCCGATCTACTGGGGCTGGTGGTTCACGGATACCGTCATGGACGGCGAGCGCGCGGAAGTCGTGCTCAGGGATCTCAGGGATGTCGAGGATGCCGAAGTGCAACTCCAGGCCAGGCATTGCGTGTGGGCAATCGACTTCAATCTTGGCCGCCACGACCGCTGTATCGCGGCCGTCGACGCCGGACTGTCGCTCTATGAGCACGGCCAGGGCAAAGCCAATGCCGCGTTGTTCGGCGGGCATGATGCGAGGGTCTGCGGGCTCGCCCACCGCGCCTTGTCGCTGTGGTTCGTCGGAAAGCCGGCAAGCGCGATCCATTCGATGTCGGAAGCTAGGAACTGGGCGCAGCTAACCGGACATGCCGGCAGCATCGCGCATGCCTACCTCAACGAGGCGATGCTGCATTGCTATCGCCGCGATTTTTCGATGCTGCGAAGCGTGATAGCGGATTTGCGCCACTTGACGGAGCGCCATTATATGCCCGCCCTGGCCGCCGCGGCGCAAATCTTCGAAGGCTGGTGCGACGGCAACGCCGGCCAGGTCGAGAGCGGCAGGGAAAAAATGCGGCAAGGCCTTGGCCTCCATGGCGCGTTCCAGACGCCTGAGGACGAACCGGTCTATTGCAGCATGCTGGCAGAGCTTTTGACACGAACCGCCGAGGTCGATGAGGCGCTCGCGCTGCTGGGCTCGGCCGTGGCGCAGGCCGAGGCCGGAGGCAGCCGCTTCTGGCTGGCGGAGCTCTACCGGCGAAGGGCGGAGCTACTTCTTCTCCAGGGCGATGCGGAGGCGGACATAATCGCTGCCCTCGAAAAGAGCATCGCCATAGCCGCGGAGCAAAGCGCTGTGCCTTTCCTCGTCGGTACATACGAGACCCTTCAATCATCAGGCCTGTCACCTGAACTGTCGTCGCGCTATCGCGATCGGGTCGAACGTGCGAAATCCGCTCTCGAGCCGGACGCCGCGCTGATCGTCAATCCCGAATCGGCCGTTCGGCACTAGCCGGCCCTGCAAGAGTATCCGCGATGCTGGAGCGATATGAACGTCTGGGTCCGCCGCCCGATGAGGCGCTGGCGAGACTGATGAAGATGCGCGAAGGCTTGGGCATCACGCGGATCGCCGACATTACCGGGCTCGACCAACTCGGCATCCCGGTCGTGCAAGTGACAAGACCTTTCTCGCTCTCCAACGCGGTCGCGCAAGGGAAGGGCGCCACCCTGGCGCAAGCCGCGATATCGGCCATGCTGGAATCGGCCGAGAGCTTCTTTGCGGAGCAGGTGGCGAATTTCGACACAGTCGTCGGCCGCGCCGATCTGTTGGGCATCCCGCCCGATCGTTTCGAAAGGCATCTCCAGGGTGGCACCGCGCCCGGATGGCGCGGCAGGGAGACGGCGTGGGTAGCCGCGGACAATCTTCTTACCGGCAGCCGCGACCTAGTCCCTTTCGAGCTCGTGCACACCGCCTATGTGTTGCCGTCACTGCCCCATGACGGCATTTTCGCGGCATCGACGAGCGGTTTGGCCGCGGGCTTCGAGGAGCCGGATGCCATCGTTCACGGCATGCTTGAATGCATCGAACGCGACGCGATCGCCAGGGCATATCGGACCCACGGGTTTTTCCACCGTCACCGCATCGATCCCGAGACGATCGATGATCCGTCGCTCCGCGATCTTCTGGAAACCTTGGCGGCCAAGAACGTGCTGGTCGGCCTTTGGCAAGCTTTGTCGCCGTTGGGCATATCGGTGGTGTGGTGCCATCTGCTGGAAGACGAACCGACGGAAATGGTCCTTTTGGATCATCCGGCTGATGGTTCGGCCGCCGGTTTCAGTCCCGCCGGCGCGGCGGCGCACGCCATCCACGAAGCGGCCCAGGCCCGTCTGGCGGCGATCTCGGGCGCGCGCGATGACCTGACGCGCGCGTTCTATCCGAAATACCCCGATCGGCTGATGATCGCGGCGCATCGCCGGCTCCTCCGCGATGGCCCGCGCAGCGTGGACTTCCGCGCGCTCGCCGAGCACAAATTCAACACGGCGTCGGACGGGCTGTCGGTCCTCTTGGCAATTCTCGAAGAGAGGGGGTTCGATGCGGTTCACCTAATCCGGGTGCCAACGAAACCGCTCGACACCCTGTCGGTTGTCAGGATCGTCATCCCTGCCTTGCAGCCGCTCTTGCAGGGGTAGGGACCATGCGCCCGAAGCTCGTCTTCACCGGCCCTACCGTGTCCCATGCCGACGCATTGAAGGTCGTCGATGCGGTATGCCTTCCCCCGGCCGTGCAAGGCTCGATCGTTTCGGCCGTGCAGCATTTCGACCCGAGTGCGATCCTTGTAATAGACGGCGGTTTTCAGGCCGAGCCGGCGGTTCGGCACAAGGAAATCCTGTGGGCCCTCAGCCGCGGCATTCATGTCGTCGGCGCGGCCAGCATGGGTGCCCTTCGAGCAGCCGAGCTGTTCCCTCATATGCAAGGCGTCGGGCTTATCTACCGATGGTATCGCCGCTTCGCCTTTGCACCCGACGACGCGGTAGCGGTATTGCACGGACCAGCCGAGGTGAATTTCGCTCAATTGACGCATGCGCTGATTGACCTACGCCGGACCGTTCGCGCCGCTTGCCGGCGCGGCGTGATTTCACCCGAACAGCAGGCGAGGCTCGAGGGGGCGGCGCAGGCCGTCAACTTTCGCGAGCGCACCCTGGCACGAATGGTCCGGGATGCGCACGACGGCAAGGACGGCGTCGAGAATTTGTGCAGGGAACTCGGCGCGGCTTTCGTCCAGCAAAAAAAGCAAGATGCCCTGCGGGCACTCGAACGTTTGCGGGAGCAAGCATTTGAAAAAGCACACCCCATGCCGGAATTGCAGCTAACCTCGGCCTTCTCCAAGGATATGGATGATGCGGGGCTGGCGCTATAGGCCCTGGCCTCTTGGCGGTCGATGATTTACGCAACGTAAGCGCCGTGATACGGTCATAGGCTCAGAGGGGGCCAAGCAATTGGACGCGGTCGATCGTGTCGTTGCGCAAGATCCCGCGTTGGGAACGCGGTTCCTGGTCTACGCGCAGGTCCCTCACCTTTCGGGTTACGGAACACCTGAGACAGTATGGATTTCTACTCCACCGGATCTGATCCGCCCCGGTCCGGAAGATCACCGCATCTACGTTCGCGATCCGCTCCTTGACAAGGAGCCTTACGACTACCCTTATCTGCCACCCTTTGCCGGCGAAATCTTTCCGCCCGCGGAGGCTGGCTTTGACGGCCATTTCGATCAGCTTTCCCTGACATCGAGGCAGTTCCTTTCCGCGCACGCTTTCGCCTCGGTCAGCCGCGTGCTGGACATCTGGGAAAGCTACCTCGGCAAACCGATTGTCTGGTATTTTGCCGAGACGTACGAGCGGCTCGAAATCATTCCGTTCGTTGACTGGGAGAATGCGCAATCGGGTTATGGCTATCTGGAACTCGGCCGAGAGCGCGGCATCGACGGAGGCAACTATCCCTACGCGCTCAACTTTGACGTGATCGCACATGAGGTCGGCCACGCAATCTTGTTTTCGCTGTTTGGGACACCAGCCGGCGGCCTGACTCAAGGCGATTTCGGGCCGTTCCACGAAGCCAGCTCGGATCTGGTCTCGCTCTTGTCCTTCCTGAATTTCGACAGCGGCATGGACCGGCTGCTGCGGCACTGCGATGGCAACCTGCTTGTTCTCAATGAATTGAACCGGATTGCCGAACTGACTGGCGATCGGCAGATCCGCCTCGCCAGCAACGCACGCCGCATGTCGGAGGTGACGGCGGAAATCCATGACAGGTCACGGCCGTTCACGGGAGCTGTGTTCGACACGATCGTCGACGTCTACCACGCGGCATTGGTGCACGAGGGGTTGGCCGACGAGCGGCTGCTGGGGATCGATATCAGGGATGTCGACCAGTCCGACATGCAGCGCATCTCGGATTTCACGTCCCGCGCCTTTCGCGCTCGGCCCTTCATGTTCAAGAGCATGCTGATCAGAGCTAGGGACGAAGTGGCCCTCACACTTGCTCAGGCATGGCCGCGCCTCGATGCGGATGACCTGACCTTCGAGAATGCCGCTGCCACGCTGGTCGATGTCAGCGACCGGCTGGCGCCCGCGCTTGCGGAAAAGTTTGAAGAAAACTTCAGATGGCGAGAGATTCTATGAACTGATCGATTGCAACAAAAGGAGCGAGGAAAATGAGCGACGACTATCACCGACCGACATTGACGTTTCCCTCAGGCGCTTACAACGCAACACAGGTCAGGCTCTATGGCTTGGGGGCGGAAATTGGACTCAGCATGCCCGGTGCGCCAGCACCCTTTGGGGACACCGGCATGTATGTCGAAACCGCGCCTGG
This sequence comes from Mesorhizobium sp. B2-3-13, assembly GCF_006442195.1. Lineage (NCBI taxonomy): Bacteria > Pseudomonadati > Pseudomonadota > Alphaproteobacteria > Hyphomicrobiales > Phyllobacteriaceae > Mesorhizobium > Mesorhizobium sp. B2-3-13. The sequence goes on along the minus strand of NZ_VFVQ01000022.1, from coordinate 15,392 downwards.
GGAACCCATCACCGACGAGCAACATGTCAAAGCACTTGAAGTGTTGGAAAAATACAACAGCAACAAAGGCCGCCACGATATAATGAATGGAAATATTCCATTTCCACCAATACCAATCAGAGTCTCCTATCATTTCAAGATCGACCTGAAGAATTTTGGCACTGCAGTCATTTCAACGGCAGGAAGTACCTTCCTGTTCGGATCATCTCCAGAGCAGAAAACATCGTGCGGGATAATTGTCGGTTATGCCTATGAGGGACATACTTACGATTTGCCAAAGCCCAAGATAATGATCATCCCGGCGTTTCCGGAGCCCAAGATTCCGGCGGACGATTCGGAATTTGACGCCAAGGAACCTGAAGGCTACGCGGTTTGGCTCGTCGATAAGCTCGACGAATGCGTGGAGTTGGAGATGAATCAAGGCTTCATCGAACAGCTCGTTCTTGACGCCAACATGCCGGGGAAGCGCTCACCAACAATGTACGCTTCCAAGATGACGATGGGCCACCGCAGCGGAAGGCTGAACGACTAGTCTCTCATGGTCCCCGTCAAGGTTGAAGGCAAGATGGCTCGCCTGCCTAGCGGGTTTGCCATGAGTCGGGTCGGCTGAAGCTGCACGGGGCTGGGGATGGAACTCAGAGACGGCGGTCCATTGCCCTCCATGGAAGCAGTTCCCAGGCTCACCACGGCAAGGCTCGTGCTTCGGGCGCCGGGCGAGCGGGATATCCCGGCATGGTTTGCGCGCGCCACCGATGTCGAATCCGCCTCCCTTGCCGGCGATCCCGTTCCCGAGGACGTAAGCGCGGGCGAGCGATGGTTAGCCCGCTCGCGTCAGCGCTTCGCCGATGGCAAGGCGATCCAGTGGTCCATAGACCGGGCATCGGAGGCGATCGGGACGATAACCCTGTCCTTCGCAATCGACGCCAAGGCAGCCACATTGGGATTTGTGCTGGCGCGCGCCCATTGGGGACAGGGGCTCGGCAGCGAGGCCGCGCGCGAAGTCATTCGCTATGCTTTTGAGACCCTGGCGCTTGACCAGCTGACGGCCGAGGCGGCGGCGCGCAATGTCGCGTCGCTGCGGATCTTGGCGAAGCTCGGCTTCAAACATATCGAAAGCTTCGTCGATGAGTCCGACGGCGAGCACTGCGAGCGTTTTGCGCTCGACGCAGACGACGGAACGTCACTCTTGGCGAGCCAGGCTTAGGGCCATCCGCTTGCGGCCCCAGCCGACATCTGAGCACGCCAAAAGCCCCCGTGCTTGTTCAAGTCAATCACACGAAGTCGCAGCCTTAAGCGCTTCGGCACGGGCAGGTTCGGGCAAATTCGCGATCCTTCGAACGGAAGCGTAGAACCTCGGATAATCGCCGGAGCACAGGTCGAACAGGCGAAGAAACGCCGGAACCTGTTCGCCGTAGACAGAAGTCGCGGCGAGCTTTGCATTGTTGATCGGGGCGTTGAACCAGGCGTCGTATCCCCGGTATCCGGCCCAGCGTCTGTCGCGCATTTGCCGGTAGCGTGTCCGCAGGCTGTCGAGCGTGGCTGCCTTGGCCACCGCCATCTCATCCGGCGTGCGGGAGCTTTCATAGACCTGCCTCAACTCGTCGCGCGTTTTCGACACCAGTCCGAGAAAATCGGCGCTGCGTTTGCGGTCGGCTTCGTAGCGGCGCAATCCGGCGCGATCGCCGGCGGCGCGGAGCCATTTTCTTGTGCCGGTGGTTTCGACGGAAACCGCGAAAGCCTCATTGAATGCGGAATCGCCGTTCACATAGAGGCGCTGATGCGCCAGTTCATGAAAGATGAGGCTCGCGAGATAGGTGTCGTCCTGACGCAGCATGGTGCTGAGCAGCGGGTCACTGGACCAGCCCAGCGTGGAATACGCGGTGATGGCGGTGACATAGACGTCCAGCCCCTGTCCATGAAGTGCGATGGCGCTTTCGGTTGCGGATTTGCGATCGAAGTAACCCCGGTACGGAACGCAGCCGAAAACCGGAAAGCACCATGTTTTTGGCGTGAGCGAGAATTGCGGCGCGGCAAAAACGGCCCAGGTCACTGCATCCCGGTGGATGTCGACATAGCTGCGGTAGCTGCTGTTTTCGGGCAGTGCCAGCTCGTCTGTCGCGAAACGCCTTATGGCGCTCGCCGACGTCAATTTGGTGCGCAATGCCGCAGGCGTCGAAGGGGCCTTGATCAGTTTTCCGACGTCTTCGCGCGCGGCCATGATCCGGACATGACCCTCCAGCGATTGCGCGTAGTAGGAAATGCTGGTGCAACCGCTCATGGCGGACGCCACGATCGCCGCGGCAAACAATCGAAAAACGCGCTTCACTTCTTCCCCACCGCTTCGTCACCTGCCCATGGAGCACATGTCCGGCGGACCGTCCACTGGGCATGACCTCGAAGCTGCCGGCCTGCCGCCGGCTCCATATCGGCCGAGCGCATGTCTATCGCGAACCTCTCCACCACGAACCTCTCCAACACACCACGATCCCGGCAGGCCGGGGCAGATGCCAAATCTCGCCCACCGCTGACTCTTTTCCCGATCCTCAAACGTCTTAGCTACAGTGAAACACTGGAGCAGGGTCAATGAGCCTCAGGGACAGGAATATCGTGGTCACCGGCGGCAGCCGTGGGCTTGGACTCGGCTTGGTCGAAGCGCTGGTCGAGCAGGGTGCAAGCGTGACCGTGGTCGCGCGTGGCGCCGAGGCGCTGGAAGCGGTCGGTGCGCGGCTTGGGGTCGCCACCATTGCGGCCGATGTCACGAACGAGGACGCGGCCTATCGCATTCTTGGCGAGGTCCGCCCAGACATAGTGGTGCTGAACGCCGGTGCCACGCCCCGGATGGGGCGGCTGGACGAGTTGAAGTGGGAGGATTTCTCCATCGCCTGGGAAACCGACGTCAAGGCCGGGCTCTACTGGCTGCAGGCGGCGCTGAACCTGCCGCTCAAGCCGGGCAGCCGGGTGCTGGTCGGGTCGAGCGGAGCCGCCGTCACCGGGTCGCAGATGTCGGGCGGCTATGGCGGCTCCAAACGGATGCTGTGGTTCATGGCCAAATACGCCAATGGCGTGGCGCGGGAGAAGGGGCTCGGCATACGCTTCCAGGCGATCGTGCCGCGGCAGATGATCCTCGGCACCGGGATCGGCGATGCGGCGGCCGGCGCCTATGCCGGCTCGATGGGCATCACGCCGGAACAATTCGTCACCCGCTTCGGCGCGCCGATGCCGCCCCGGGCTTTCGGCGACAGGGTGGTTTCCGTGCTGGAAGACCCGCAATATGCCGAGGGCGTCGTCTTCGGCCTCAGCGGCGACGCGGGCGTGACGATCATGGAGGGCGCTTGAGCGAGGGAAAGTCAGCCGTGGAGCGCGACCGGCAGGAGGGGCTGCTTGCCCTTGCCGCCGCCTTGCGGCCGGAGCTGCACCGCTATTGTTCGCGCCTGATGGGCTCGGTCATCGACGGCGAGGATGTGGTGCAGGATACGTTCGCGCGCGCCTTCATTGCCCTGGACGAGTTGCGCGAGGTGCCGCAACTCAGGCCCTGGCTGTTCCGGATCGCCCACAACCGCGCGCTGGACCTTTTGCGCAGCCGCGCGATCCGGGCCGCCGAGCCCATCGAGGCGGCGCTTGAGATTGCCGACGAGGCCGACCCGGTGGAGATGCTGATGCGCAGGCAAGCCGTGCAAACCGCCGTGTCGCGCTTCGCGGAGCTTCCGGTGCCGCAACGCAGCGTGATTATCCTGAGGGATGTGCTCGACGAGCCGCTGGCCGACATCTCCGCTTTGCTTGGCATCACGGTCGATGCGGTGAAGGCGCATCTGGCGCGCGGACGCGCCCGGCTTCGGCGGATCAACGCCGAGGCCAATCCGCTCCCCGATGCGCGCATCGCGTCCGCGGCGACCGTGCGCTACGTCACTCTGTTCAACCAACGCGACTGGGACGGCTTGCGCGCGCTGCTCGCCGATGATGTGCGGCTCCATCAATCCATGCACAAGCCGCGCGCGGGGGCCGCCGACGTCGGCATGTTTTTCACGATCTACGCCAAGAGCGACGGCTTGTGGCTCAGGCCGGCATGGGTCGAGGGCCGCGAAGTGATCGCGGTGTTCGAAGACCGGGCCGCCCCGAAGCCAAGTCATTTCATGTGGCTGGAATGGCGCGAAGGCCGGATCAGCTTCATTCGCGACTACCGCTATGTCCGCTACATTCTCGACGACGCGGACCTGGTGCTGGCGAGGGAAGCCGGCTCTGGTGGCAATGGACGCCGATAGGCGAAGCAGGTCGCGGGCCGGATCGACGCCTGACGGCGGCGGGCGCGGGCCGCCGAATCAAAGGCGAGGCGTCGTGTGCTTTACGACGGGATCAAGGACGAGACTTCGCGGTCGGACGGCCGCTCGCTCGCGGCAAGCCCAGTGGCCACGCCGGCGCGGTCGGCGGCGTTGCGGTTCTGGCTCATCTTGCGCTTGCCTTCGAGCCTCACGACCGGCATGCGCAGGCCGACAATGCCGCGAAGCTGCGACTGGATGAAGTCGGGCGGCGCGTCCGACACCGCCCAGGGCGCGGCGCGCGCCCCTTCATGCAGGTTCGTCAGCCGGGTGACGACCTCCAGCAGCCTGTCCGCATCGTCGAAGAACTCGACCGGCCCATAGGCGTGGACGGCGGCGTAGTTCCAGGTCGGCACGACCTTGCCGGTTTCCTGCTTGGTCGCGTACCAGGCCGGCGTCACATAGGCGTCCGGCCCCATGAAGATGGCGAGCCCGTCGCCGATCGAAGGAATACGCCACTGCGGGTTGGCCCTGGCCAGATGGCCATGGATGACGCCATGCTCGCCCTCGGTTTCGTCGAGAAAGAGGGGCAGGGGAGTGGCGAGCGGCCCGTCCGCCGTGGCGGTGACGAGGTTGGCCAGCCGCGCGGCGCGGATCGTCGCCATGAGGCTGTCCTTGTCGTCGTCGCGGAAGGCGGGCGGCGTGTACATTTTGAACTCCTTGCGTTGGCCTGACAGATGCCACACAATTCGGCCCGTTGGAAATGTCCCAGTTTCGAAGAGTCCAGATGTCCAGTTGATCCGGGACGGAGCCGCGGTGCTGGCCGGGTTGCGCTGAAATCAGCCGAGCAGGTTGCGCGCCGTGCGCATGAAGATCCTCGAGCCGATCGGGATCAGGTCGTCGGGAAAGTCGTAATCGGGATTGTGCAGCGCCGGGTGGCGTTCGCCGGCACCGAGGAAGAACATCGCCGACGAGGCGCTGTGGCCGAACAGGCCGAAATCCTCCGAGGCGCGCATCGGCAGGGCTTCCTCGCCATGCGCGACGCTCTCTTCGTCGAGGGCGCGCCGCAGATGCTCGACCGCATCGGGTGCGTTGACGCTGGCGACGAAGATCTCGTGATAGTCCCAGCTGGCGGAGAGGCCGTGCCGGCCGGCGATCTCCTTGACCAGCGCCTCAGTGGCCGCACAGAGGTCCGCCATGCGCTCGTCGCGGCGGGTGCGCAGCGTCGCCCAGACCTCGGCGTAAGCAGGCGCGATGCCGAACACCGCCTCGCCCATTCGCGCATGCGTGACGGTGATCATGGAGAAATCATCATCGGCGAAGGTCGCGCGGCCGAGCGCGGGCAAGGCCGGCATCAGCTCTGAGATCGCCGGCATGGGCGAGGTTCCGGTCTCGGGCATGGAGGAATGCGCGGTCTTGCCCTCCAGCACGATGCGCATGCCGCGCGAGGCGCAGTTGACCACGCCGGGCTTGAGCCTGACCTCGCCGAACGGCACGCCGGGCAGATTGTGCAGCGAGAAGGCGAAATCGGGCGCGATCTCGCCGAAGCGCGGATCGGCGACGACGCCGGCCGCGCCATTGCCGGTTTCCTCCGCCGGCTGGAACATCAGCACGACGCGGCCGCTGGCCGGCCGCTCGCGGCCGAACTGGCGGCCAAGCGAGGCCAGGATCGCGGTGTGTCCGTCATGGCCGCACATATGCGACTTGCCCGGCACTTGCGATGAATGCGGCACGCCGGACAGTTCCTCGATCGGCAGCGCATCGAGTTCGGACCGAAACAGGACGGTCGGTCCGTTTTTGCCGCTGTCGTAGATGGCGGCGACGCCGTGACCGCCGAGGCCGGTCAGCACCTTGTCCGGCCCGGTGTCGGCGAGAAAGGCGACGACCTCGTCCGCCGTCTTCTCCTCCTCGTTCGAGATTTCCGGCTGGCGGTGCAGCTTGCGCCGCCACTCGGTCAGTTCGACAATGTCGCGATTGGTCAGGGTCATGGGTTTTCGCCTCCACTGCAGTCCTGTGCTAGCGATAAACGGCCGTGCCTGCCACGGTCCAACTCCCAGGCTTCGGCGGGCCAGACACGGCACTCCCTTGTGGATCGGCTACCGCACGCGGTTGGGGCAGAGCGCCTTGAACTGGTCGAGTGTGTAGTCGTAGCCCGAGGCGCCGGAGCCATCCAGCACCACGTTCTCGTCTACGGCGGTGATCCGGTAATCGGTCGTAACATCGGTGCCCTTGTTGCGGCCCTGGAACAGCATCTTGGCGCCATAGAAGGTGGTGAACTCGCCGGTCTTGCAGTTGGCGGTGATTTCGAAGTGCAGCGGCGCCTTCATTTCCGCGTCGATGCACTCCTCGGTGAAATCGTGGCCATATTCACGGCAGTAGACGCGCGCCTTCCGCCTGTCGTGTCTGGCCAGGATGCCGGCGTGCGTGGAGCCGATCCCTGACTTTTTGACGATGGTGAGCTCCATCCCGACCCGTGAGCCGTAGTAGAGCGTCGCGGCGCCCGCCGGCGAGGCCAGAATCACGGCGCAAAGCGCAGCCAAGAGACGTGGCATGGAAACTCCTCCCCTGGGACAGAGGATTGACGCGCGGCATCATCCGGTCAAGCCTTAATGCGGCCCTGCACCTGCGCTTCCCTGGGCGGGCTTCAGGTGAGGTGGACCGCATTTTGCCGCACCTGGCCCAATCGCCTCGGCCCGGGAAACGGATGGTCATTATGAGACGATTGTTTATAACGGTCGCTGAAATCGCGATACCAAGGGGAGACGATGCGCTACATACGTCCGCTTTCAATCGAAGATGCCGTCGGCCAACTGGCCGGGTCGGCCGGTCCGGCCGCCATTCTTGCCGGAGGCAGTGACCTGCTGGTGAGGATGAAGGGCGGCTTTGTCGAACCCGAACTGATCATCGACATCAAGTCGATCGCCGGCTTGCGCGACATCAGAGAAACCGCCGATGGCTTCAGCATCGGGGCCGCCGTGCCCTGCGCCGTGCTCGGCGAGAACGCCGCGCTGAAGAAGGCTTGGCCTGGCGTGGTCGAGGCGGCCAAGCTGATCGGCTCGAAGCAGGTGCAGGGACGCTGCACCATTGTTGGCAATCTGTGCAATGCCTCGCCGGCGGCCGACAGCGTGCCGGCGCTGGTGGCGGCTGGCGCCAAGGCCGTGGTCGTCGGCCCGTCGGGCAAGCGCACCATTGCCGTGGAGACCGTGCCGACCGCGCCGGGCCGGACATCGCTCGCCAAGGGTGAGATCATCGAGGCGATCCTGCTCGACAAGCGCGCGCCGCGCTCGGCCGATGCGTATCTCAGGTTCATTCCGCGCACCGAGATGGACATCGCCGTGGTCAGCGCCGGCGTGAACCTGACGGTGGACGCAGCCGGCGTCGTGACGGCGGCCCGCGTGGCGATCGGCGCCGCCGCGCCGACCGTGCTTTTGGTGGAAGAAGGGGCGCAGGCCCTGATCGGCCGCAAGCTCGACGAGGCAGCGCTGGAGCGGCTGGCCAAGGTCTGCGCCGGGGCCTGCCGACCCATCGACGACAAGCGAGGCACAATCGAATTCAGACGCAAGGTTGCGGGCGTGCTGGCGAGGAGAGCCGCACAGACCGCCTATGCACGCGCAGGAGGCAAATGATGGCTGGTGTAGCTGTTTCAACCACAATCAACGGCGACAGCGTCGAATATCTCTGCCAGCCCGACGAGACGCTGCTCGACGTGCTGCGCGACCGGCTCGGGTTGACCGGCGCCAAGGAAGGCTGCGGCACCGGCGATTGCGGCGCCTGCAGCGTCATCGTCGACGACCGGCTGGTGTGTTCCTGCCTGGTGCTCGGCGCGGAAGCGGAAGGCCGCCGCATCGAGACCGTCGAGGGCATGGCGCATGGCGATACGCTGCACCCGCTGCAGCAGAAGTTTTTGGAGCACGCCGCCCTGCAATGCGGCATCTGCACGCCAGGTTTCCTGATCGCGGCCAAGGACCTGCTCGCCAAAAACCCCGACCCGACCGAGGAGGAAATCCGCTTCGGGCTGGCCGGCAATCTCTGCCGCTGCACCGGCTATGACAAGATCGTGCGCGCCGTCCAGGACGCGGCAATCGTTATGAAGGGAGCCTGAGATGAATTTCGATCCGCGTTTTTCGGGGCGTAAATTCGCGTCCGTCGGCACGCGCCCGATCCGTCCCGACGGTGTCGACAAGGTGACCGGCCGCGCCCGCTACGGCGCCGACTTCAACATGGCCGGCCAGCTGGTCGGCCGCGTGCTGCGCAGCCCGCACGCGCATGCCAAGATCAGGAAGATCGACACCTCGAAGGCGGAAGCGCTTGCCGGCGTCAAGGCGGTGATCACCGCCGCCGACCTGCCCGATCTCACCGACGGCGATGCCGCCATGTACGACATCCTCGACAATTGCATGGCGCGCACCAAGGCGCTCTATGACGGCCATGCGGTGGCCGCGGTCGCCGCGATCGATGCCCATACGGCGAAGAAAGCGCTGAAGCTGATCGAGGTCGACTACGAGGTGCTGCCGCACGTCACCGACGTCGACGAGGCGATGCAGCACCACGCGCCTTTGATCAACGACACGGTCTTCACCGAGGGGCTGGAGGAAAAGCCGGTCAAGCCCTCCAACGTCACCAAGCGCTCGCAGTTCGGCCATGGCGATGTGCATCAGGGTTTCGGCCACGCCGATTTCATCGTCGAGCGCTCGTTCAAGACCGAGCAGACGCACCAGGGCTATATCGAGCCGCATGCCTGCGTGGCCAATGTCAGCTCCGACGGCACCGCCGACCTGTGGGTCTGCACGCAGGGTCATTTCGTCTATCGCCAGCACTGCGCGCAGCTGCTCGGCATGGAAGCCTCGAAGCTGCGCGTCACCTCGTCGGAGATCGGCGGCGGTTTCGGCGGCAAGACCCATGTCTGGGCCGAGCCGGTGGCGCTCGCTCTGTCGCGCAAGGCCGGACGCCCGGTGAAGCTGGTGATGACCCGCGACGAGGTGTTCCGCGCCTCGGGGCCAACCAGCGCCACCTCGATCGACGTCAAGATCGGCGCCCGCAAGGACGGCACCATCACGGCGGCCGAAGCGACGCTGCGCTACACCAGCGGCCCCTATGCCGGCACTTGGGCCGAGATCGGCGCCATGACGGCGTTCGCCTGCTATCGTCTAGACAACGTCAAGACCGTGGGCCTCGAAGTGCTGGTCAACAGGCCGAAGACCGCCGCCTATCGCGCGCCGTCGGCCCCGATGGCGGCCTTCGCGGTGGAGAGCACCGTCGACGAGCTCGCCAAGGAGCTCGGCATGGATCCGGTCGAGTTCCGCATCAGGAACGCCGCCCAGGAAGGCACGCGGTCGTCCTACGGCCCGGTCTACGGCCCGATCGGCATCGGCCCGACGCTGGAAGCGGTGAAGAACCATGCGCACATGAAGGCGCCGCTTAAAGCAAATCAGGGGCGCGGCATGGCCTGCGGCTTCTGGTTCAATTTCGGCGGCCAGACCTGCACCGATTTGAACATCGGCATGGACGGCTCGGTCTCGCTCGCCGTCGGCACGGTCGACGTCGGTGGGTCCCGCGCCTCGCTGTCGCTGGTGGCGGCGGAGGAGCTCGGCATCGCCTATGAGCAGGTCAAGGCCATCGTCGCCGACACGTCGAGCCTCGGCTACAACGACATGACCGACGGCAGCCGGGGCACCTTCTCGTCCTCGATGGCGACCATCTCGGCCGCCCGCAACGCGATAAAAATCCTGCGCGAGCGCGCCGCGCAGATGTGGGACATCTCGGTCGACGACGTGATCTGGGAACAGGGCCACGCGGTCGCCAGGGGCGAGAAGCACGGCAATCTCGGCAAGCTGTCGCTGAAGGAGATCGCGGCGCAGTCCGGCAAGACCGGCGGGCCGATCGCCGGCCACAGCGAGCTCGTCGCCGACGGCGCCGGCGTCTCCTTCGCCACCCATATATGCGACGTCGAGGTCGATCCCGAGACAGGTTCGACCAGGGTGATCCGCTACACGGTGGTGCAGGATGCCGGCAAGGCGGTGCACCCGACCTATGTCGAGGGCCAGTACCAGGGCGGCGCGGCGCAAGGCATCGGCTGGGCGCTCAACGAGGAGTATATTTACGGCAAGGACGGCCGGCTGCAGAACGCCGGCTTCCTCGACTACCGCATCCCGGTGTGCTCCGACCTGCCGATGATCGACACGCAGATCCTGGAAATCCCCAACCCCAACCACCCCTATGGCGTGCGCGGCGTCGGCGAAACCTCGATCGTGCCGCCGCTGGCCGCGATCGCCAACGCGGTGTCGAACGCGGCCGGCGTGCGCATGACCCACATCCCGATGTCGCCGCCCCGCATCCTGGCGGCGATCGAGGCGGAACGGGAAGGCTAGGGCCAGATGAGGTTCTGATGGTCGAAGTCACGCTCTGGGGCGCGCTGGCCACGACCGCCGGAGGCAAGAGCAAGGTCGAGGTCGAGGCCAAGGACATAAGGGAACTGTTCAGGAAACTGGCTGAACAGTATCCCGGCCTGGAGCCATGGATCGACCGCGGGATAGCCGTGGCGATCGACGGGACGATTTATCGGGATACGTGGAGCAAGGAGCTGCCGCCGGGGGCGGAGATTTTTCTGCTGCCGCGGCTGGCTGGGGGGTGAGGGGGAAAGCCCCCATTTCTTGGCCATGGTCTCGAACGTCTGAGTGGCGCGAGATCAAATTGACGATCATGGCGAGGGCCTCCGAGCACAGGGTCCGTGCCGCGCGGCCGAGCGGGGCATCGACGAGCCTGGTACGAGCAGCGCCGCCCCCTCGTCGAAGAAAGCATCCGTAACCGATTGGGCGACCTTTGCAGCCGCCTTGGCGATGCCGACTGGCTCGACGCTGTGTTCAGCGCCGGCGACCTGATGATGTCGGTGCTGCGCCGGTTGCGGCGATCGGGCACTCTGGACGGATATCCGACCATCTCCGCCTATGTCGCCCGCGGCGAAGCGCAGCTTCAAGCGCGCCTTGGCTGCCAGTTGGCTGATCTTTGCATCTGCGGTGCCAGAGAGTTTCCGGCTTCCACCAAAGATTGCAGTTCCTATTGCCGCGAGCGCCCAATGCCAAACTCGCCGTGTTCCACATTTTTGCGGCGATCCGCTGCGAACAGCGCGGGCAGTCGACTGCCAATCCAGGCACCGCCTCCTGCGCTCATTTTCAACAATGCAAACCGTATTGCGCCCTCCATAAGGCGCGGCCACTCTATTGCGGGTGCCAGCTAGTTTCGGTCGAGGAGTGTTTCGTCGGCATAGCCAGCCCTAGCTGGCGCCAGTTCTTTGTCGGCGACGTAAGGAGATCAACCCACCGTCGTCTTCCCACTGTTGAGCGGCTTTCCTCAATGCTTGACCGCCTCCTCTCAAGGCACGGGCGAATAATGTTCGCACGGCTGGGGCTCGCCAAGTTGCGAGGTAAAAGAGAGCGGTTTCGCGTCGCCATCCTCAGAATGGCGAAAACGAATTCGGATGGTTCCATAACTACAACATCGGCTCGCTTTCGGTGGCTAGACTTTCATCAACGAAGATTGCAAACGTGCATGTCAATGGCTGTGGGATATCTCGTGGACTCCGGTCTCGTACTGCTATGGAAGAAATAATGTTGGAAGTTAAAGAGAGCCATTTTCTTAGAGCGGCGTTGGAGATCGGGGAGAGCGGCGAAAACGATACCCTCCCATATGACATCGATGCCAGCTTTATTCGCGACAAGGCACAAGTGCTTTCACAAATTTGTTTCGAACTATTTCGAACAATTAACGCCAAATCTGTAAAGCAAGCGGCTGCGTTTATGAACGAAATTACAGTAGGCGCTGAACGCCTTTTGGCTCCTTCCGGGTCTCATGGTTTTCGTATTACGACAAAGATACATCCGTTTTGGAACCTGTACTTCAACGGCCTTGGCCTAGCTGTCGCCGAGGCGAACGAAGGAAATCGGGCTGCTCAGGTTCACTCCTATCGACTTGGCAGTGATTTCCCATCATTCTTCGATAGGTCCCGCTCATGGAGAAGCTACAAAGAATTAACTCTGGAAGAAGAGATATTGGATAACGAAGATAGTGTTGTTATTCAAACTGACGTGTCGAGTTATTATGAACACATCTATCATCATAGGCTGGAAAATCTTCTCAACGACCTAAGCCCGGCCGGATCGACGGTTGCAGTACAAATCGATCGAATCCTTAGCAAGCTATCGTCAGGCCGATCTTTCGGCCTGCCAGTGGGAGGACAATGCGCCCGCGTTCTCGCAGAGGTCATGATGTCCCCGATAGATATCTCACTCTCTGATGCCGGGATTGCCTGGCACCGCTATGTGGATGACTTCACATTGATCTGCGACTCTCAACAAGATGGCTATCGCGCACTTTCTATATTGTCTCATTCTCTCGCGGATTACGGACTTTCTCTTAATAGGACGAAGACAACAATCCTAAGCGCCAAACATTATAAGGATTATATAGCTGCACAACTCGGACACGGTGAAGATGCCTCCACCGCGCTAAGGGAGTTGGACCTCCATTTCGATCCCTACTCGGATGCCTCAAGGATCGAGTACGAAGATTTAAAAAAATCATTTGAGGACATTGACATCCAATTTCTTCTTGATCTCGAGAAGCAAAAATCTCAGCCAGACAATTTTGTTCTGGCTCAAATAGGAAGAGCTTTGAAATTTCAAGAGCCAACGGTGGCTGCTCAACTTTGCGCGACTTTACTCGATGTTAGAAATTTAGATTCATTTAGAGCCTCGTGGGCAAGAATTATGCGCGGTGTTTATTCTGTCAGAGCGAACGAAGAGTTTGACCAAGTCTTTGATCAGATAGACGGATTATTGGACAAATTGCCGACGTTTGCGTCACATTTACTTATGCCCGAAGCCAATCCTCTCCACTTCCTGAGAGTTATACGATTTCGGAGAACGGATGTTCGCGGTCGCTTTGTGCGACGTATCTATGACGGGTCTTCTTCGCAGGCGGTCAGGCGCGCTTGTGTCGACTGCTGGCGACATTGGGGCGATCGTGCGAGCTTCATGCGCCTCAGAAACCAATGGCAGAATCTCGGCCCGGACGAACAAAGGATGGTTTGGCTTTCAGCTGGCAATTTTGGGGATGATGGCGCCCATGCAAGAAGTCAATTGCGCAGAACATTGACGCAAGAGTGGCGCCTTGGTTTTGAACCGACGACCGGCCCTACTTTTGCTTCATGCTATGAAGACTGGGTGGCGAATGGCCCACAGTAGGCTTCCCCTTAGAGATCCACGGACTGTTGCTCGGGACATTCCGGGGGTGCTGGATGTCCTTTTTCCCCGGCTGTCCGGAGGGCTAGTAACATCGCTGAACCGGACGATGTTCTCGTTTGCCGAGTTGGACGCTATCCCAATTGAGTTAATTGAGCAAAGCCGCTTGCAGAGGGCTATGCTGTTTGAACTGGCGATGGTTCGTTTCGAGTTTTTTTTGGATGGTTTAAGTGATGCGAGTTGGGATGACTGCCTAAAAGTTGCCGCCATACGCCAAAGCCAGCACTATGGTGTGAGGATACCAGAGAAACTCGAACAATGTGATATCAATGTTGCTTCACTAGCTGCTCATAACCTCACGTGGATGCTGAGAAGCGTAAAGGCGCAGCACCCGAACGCTCGCTTGGAGAAGGCTCCCTTTATACCGGGATTCGGATGGATTGCTTCGGGAAATGGCGACTTCTCGTTGGGACGCATTCTTATAGAGGTAAAGCATACTGACAGAAATTTTGTCGCCGGAGATTTTCGGCAAGTTCTAATGTATTGGCTCCTGAAATATGCTTCATCCATCGAAAACAAGAGGGATGCTTGGTCCGATTGTCTTTTGCTGAATCCTAGACGAAATAGTGCTTTGCTTGTTAATTTCGACTACTTGGCTGAATCGGCGTCCGCAAACGCGAGTCGTGTAGAGCTATATGAGTTGCTGCGTTCCGTTGCAGGACGGGAATTTGACGGACGATAGCGATGTGGCTGCCGATTTAGCACCCGATGTCTTGACGGTGGCTCGGGTGACTAGTCACGAATGTTATTCTCTCCTGGCGAGAAGGCAAACGCATGGTATTTCAGAACTCGCTATCCACCTCCCAAGGAGGCGATGCAAATAGCGGTGCTGTTGATGCTTTACGCGCCGGCCCACTGCGCATAGGAATTTCCACTCGAGCACTCTTTGATTTGGAAGAAGAACATCGCGTGTTCGAGGAACGCGGCGTCAAAGCATATGCAGCCTTGCAGCTTGAAAGAGAGGATGTGATCCTGGGCAAAGGCACGGGCTTCGAGGTTGTTGAGCGGCTGCTCGCGTTGAACGAACTCGATGCGCCTCCCTACGTCGAGGTGGTCCTTTTATCTCAGAATTCGCCGGACCTTTCCCTTCGTGCATTCAGGTCGATCGACCATCACGGTCTCGTTATAAAAACCGGGAGTTTCACTAGCGGAAGGCTGCTGGCCCCTTTCGTGCCAGCCTGGGATATCGACCTCTTTCTCTCAAACGCAGACGCCGACGTCAAAGGAGCTGTAATCGGTGGTGCCGCAGCCGCTAGGCTTGGCGTGGCACCGAAGGACCGCGACGAAACACCTGCTGACGAGGTCAGGATCGCTTTCGACGGTGATGCGGTCGTATTTGGCCCTGAGTCCGATAAAATCTACAAGGAAAAGGGACTGGATGCATTCCTAGCTCATGAAACCGCGAATGCCAGTAATCCGATGACTCAAGGCCCGTTCGGCAAATTTCTTCATAAGCTCTCGGCGCTGCGGAGAATATTTCTCAATGAAGGGAATGTCAGCAAAGTGCGTATTGCCCTTGTCACTGCTAGGAATGTGCCTGCGCACGAGCGGGTGATTCGGACCCTCAGAGCTTGGGGAACACCTGCTGATGAGGCACACTTTGTCGGCAACCGAGCAAAGGCGCCTATCCTGAAGGCAATAGGCGCTCACATTTTCTTCGACGACCAAGAAAAGCATGTCCTCGGAGCAGCTACTGTAGTTCCTGCTGGCCACGTTCCAGGCCCGCACGACCCAGCGGCCCCGGTAATCCCGGCGGGCTAAATTTGCGTGGTAAGGCAGTCAATTCCCTGCCTCGACTGCCCTACGCCCCACCCCCACCACCTTTGCCCGTCCATACACCAAC
>NZ_VFVQ01000021.1:0-107481 GCF_006442195.1 Mesorhizobium sp. B2-3-13 | reverse complement strand
ATGGCACCTATGCCCTGCACGGGGCCGATGCCAACCAGGATATCTTTGTCCTGAACAATGCCGCGCAGCTTCAGACGAGTAGCCTGATCGATGGTGGCACGGGCAGCTACAATGAGGATGGTTTCACCTATTCACTAAAAGACACCGTCGCGTTTAATGGCTCCTTCGACATCACGGTTCCGTTTTCGACGACGATCTCCAACATCGAGGCCTTCTCGATCGGTGGCACGCTCAAGGTCGGCCAAGCGAACCTGGCGGGCATCAGCTCCATCAGTGGCGGTACGCTCACCACCGCGGAGGCCGCGCTCGACCTGTCGGGAATGACTGTCAGCTCCCGGATCGAGAGCAGCAATGCCGGCGGCACCACCTTCACCGTCGCCGACGTTGCCGCGGCGTTCCATGTCTATGGCGGAGAGGGCAACGATACCCTCGTCGCCAGCGGCTTCACGCTCTCCCCTGATCAGAGGGACAGCATTTTTTTGACAAGCTCAGTCGAAGCCATCCGTGACGATAGCGGGCTCTACGGCAACGATCTGCCCAACGTTCTGTACGCAATCGCCAATGACATCATGACCGGCCAGGGAGGTAGCGACACATTCGTATTTTCGGCAGGTTTCGGGAGCGCGGTGATCAAAGACTTCACACCGGGAAGCGATATAATTCGGATCCCCGATGAGCTTTTCGCTTCACCTCAGATCTTGGATCATGCGACGCAGCAAAATGCGGATGTCGTTTTCGAAACACTGACTGGAGATATTCTCAGTCTCTACAACGTGAACCTCGCAAGTCTAGGCTCAAATGACTTCGACTTGGTATGATGGCGAGCGGAGTCCGCTCCCCCGGACGGAAAGGCGCTTGTTCCCCTGGATAACGAATGTCTTTTGCCGCTTGCCCACCAGGGCAGCGCCTAGCGCCGAAGCGCGACTGCCGTGGGCGAGGCGCTTGCGATTGTTGGCCGAAGCATCGCAGGCGCCTCCCCTTGGCCCACAAGGCGATAGAGGTCCTGGCCTATGTCCTATTGGCGGTACCGATTGCCGCTGCGCTGCTCGCCGTCAAGGACGTGGCACAGCTGGACCTTGCGCGAGTTGCCCGCTTGGCCACCTTAAATGGCGGTGTACTGTCCGGGGGTTGACGTTAGCACGATCGGCAACGCCCCTGCAGTTTTTCGGCGAACTTACCCGCTCAGCAAACGATTTGAGTGACTGCACTGTGTTGGCAGATCCCTCCTCCGACTCGCCCCGACAGGCTGGTGCAGCGCGGCTCAATGTCTGGACGCCGCTACAAGCTGGCATGAGGCCGCCTTCCTACGACAGCAACGAAGTGGAAGAATGCGGGTCCGATCATGTG
Source organism: Mesorhizobium sp. B2-3-13 (assembly GCF_006442195.1). Taxonomy (NCBI): domain Bacteria; kingdom Pseudomonadati; phylum Pseudomonadota; class Alphaproteobacteria; order Hyphomicrobiales; family Phyllobacteriaceae; genus Mesorhizobium; species Mesorhizobium sp. B2-3-13. The sequence continues at coordinate 106,134 of NZ_VFVQ01000021.1, read as the reverse complement.
CAGCCGGCGAAATCGGAGTTGCCGTATGTGTCGCGGCAGCTGGCACCGACGTCGCAAAGCTAAACATCGATGCTTGGCTAATCGACAAGATTGCACGCTATAATTTGCCCAAACGGTATCTGTTCTGGACCGAACTGCCAAAGTCCGGTTATGGAAAGGTGTCGAAGAAGACGTCAGGGAATTGCTCGCTAACCAGGTCTAACCGACAGTAGCCAACAACGTTATCTGGTAAGACAATAATTCATGCTTGTTGTGAGCGACTGCCTCTGCCAGCGAGTGTTGGTTTTAAGGTTCGCAGTTCGGGGAAGCAATTGTGGTTCAGGCGGATGCGCCTCCGTCGAGACCTCCGGCTTGTGATGTCTGCTCTCAGGCTTCGACCAGCGTATCTCAACGACCGACGTGAGCGCAAAGCGGTCGTCCATGTCATGGCAAGCCGTCTTTGAGTAAAACTCGGTCGTTCAGAGCAGTTGGGTTTTGACTCTAGGCGGCCTTCTTCTTCGCCAGCCTCGCCTTGATCGACGCGACATCGGCGCGCGGTGTCGCGGCGAACAGCGTCCTGGTGTAGCTGTGCTTTGGGTCTGAAAAGACCTCGTCGCGCGGGCCGTATTCGACCGCCTCGCCGAAATACATCACCATCACGTCGTCGGCGATGTAGCGCACGACGGACAAATCGTGGCTGATGAAGACATAGGTCAGCTGGAATTCATCCTGCAGGTCGGCGAGCAGGTTGAGCACCTGCGCCTGCACCGACAGGTCGAGTGCGGAGACCGGCTCGTCCAGCACCAGCAGGCTCGGGTTCAGCATCAGCGCACGGGCAATGGCGATGCGCTGGCGCTGGCCGCCCGAAAACATGTGCGGATAGCGGTTGTAGTGCTCGTGACCGAGGCCGACCTTCTTCAGCATCTTCATGGCGAGGTCGCGCCGTTCGGCGGCCGGCTTGTCGGTGTTGATCAGCAGCGGCTCGCCCAGCACGTCGCCGATCTTCTGGCGCGGATTGAGCGATCCGTAAGGGTTCTGGAAGACGATCTGCACCTTGCGGCGCATCTCCTTCGTCAATCCGCCCTTGGCGATGTCGACCTTGTTGCCGTCGATGAACAATTCGCCTGACGTCGCGGGATCGATCAAGGTGATGATGCGGGCGAGCGTGGACTTGCCACAGCCGCTTTCGCCGACGATGGCCAGCGTCTTGCCCTTGTCCACCGTGAACGAGACGCCCTTGACCGCATGCACGGTGCGCGGTCCGGTGAACAGGCCGCCGCCGATATGGTAGTCGCGAACGATGTTCTTGCCTTCGAGGACCGTGGTGCTCATGCGGAGGCTCCCGCTGCCGAGGGGGCAGGCTCGAACAGCATGTCGGAAACAGTCGGCAGCCGGTCGCCGACGGCGTTTTCCGGCAACGCCGACAGCAGCGCGCGGGTGTAATTGCTCTTCGGCGATTCAAAAAGCGACAGCACGTCGGCCTCTTCCATCTTGCGGCCCTTGTACTGGACGATGACGCGATCGGCGGTCTCGGCCACCACGCCCATATTGTGAGTGATCATGATCAGGCCCATGCCGTATTTGGCCTGCAGCGAGACGAGCAGATCGAGGATCTGCTTCTGGATGGTGACGTCGAGCGCGGTCGTCGGCTCGTCCGCGATCAAAAGCTTCGGATTGCAGGCAATGGCGATGGCGATCATGACGCGCTGGCACTGGCCGCCCGACATCTGGTGCGGAAACGAGCTAAGCCGTTCTTCCGGATCGGCAATGCCGACCAGCTTCATCAGCTCGATGGCGCGGGCCCGGCGCTGGGCGCGATCCATGCCCATGTGGAAGCGCAGCACTTCCTCGATCTGGAAGCCGACCGTGAAGCACGGGTTGAGGCTGGCGATCGGTTCCTGGAAGATCATCGAGATCTCCTTGCCGACAATCTTGCGGCGTTCGGACGGGCTGAGCTTCAACAGGTCGACGCCGTCGAAGGCCATGCGGTCGGCCTTGACGGTCGCGGTGTTTGGCAACAGCCCCATGACCGCCAGCATCGACACCGACTTGCCGGAGCCGGACTCGCCGACGATGGCCAGCACCTCGCGCGGCTCGACCGAAAGATCGATGCCTTGCACGGCCATGAACGGTCCGGCGGCGGTGTCGAAGGAAACGGTAAGGTTCTTGATCTCAAGCAGGGACATGCTCACGACCTCTTCAGCTTGGGGTCGAGGGCGTCGCGCAGGCCGTCGCCGATCAGGTTAATGGCAAAGACGGTGATCAGGATGGCGAGGCCGGGAAAGGTCACCACCCACCATGCGCGCAGGATGAACTCGCGCGCTTCGGCGAGCATCGTGCCCCATTCGGGTGTCGGCGGCTGCGCGCCCATACCGAGGAAGCCGAGTGCGGCCGCCTCGAGGATGGCGTTGGAGAAGGACAGCGTCGCCTGCACGATCAGCGGGGCGATACAGTTGGGCAGGATGGTGACCAGCATCAGCCTGAGATGGCTGGCGCCGGCGACCTTGGCCGAGACGACATATTCGCGGGTCTTCTCCGCCATTACAGCAGCGCGGGTCAGCCGGGCGAAGTGTGGCTGCAGCACGAAGGCGATGGCGATCATGGCGTTGACGAGGCCAGGGCCGAGCACCGCGACCAGCACCAGTGCCAGCAGCAGCGACGGGAAGGCCAGGATGATGTCCATGATGCGCATGATCAGCGTGTCGACCCAGCCACGGCAGTACCCGGCGAGCAGGCCGAGGATGACGCCGGAGATCAGCGCCGTGGTGACGACGACGAAGCCGATGGCGAGCGAGAAGCGCGAGCCATAGATCAGGCGCGAAAGCATATCGCGGCCGACGGCGTCGGTGCCGAGCAGGAACTGCGCGTTGCCGCCCGTCTGCCAGGCCGGCGGCGTCAGGAAGAAGTCGCGGAACTGATCGTCCGGCGAATGCGGGGCGAGCAGTGGCGCGAAGATGGCGATCAGGATCAGCAGGGCGAAGACGAAGAGACCGATCACCGCGCCCTTGTTGATCGAGAAATAGTGCCAGAATTCGCCGAACATCTGCAGCCGCGCGTCCTGCGGCTTGACGATGGTCGCGGCTTCGATGGCGGCTGGGCCTTCATTGGTCATGTCAATTCGCCCGGATACGCGGGTTGATGACGGCATAGAGCACGTCGACGATAAGGTTCACCGACATGACGATCAGCGCGATCAAAAGCAACCCGCCCTGCACGGTGAAATAGTCGCGCTTGGAAATGGCGTCGATCATCCACTTGCCGATGCCCGGCCACGAAAAGATGCTCTCGGTCAGGATGGCGCCGGTGAGCAGCGTGCCGACCTGCAGGCCGATGGTGGTGACGACCGGGATCAGCGCATTGCGGAAGGCATGCAGACCGATGACACGGCGCGGCGCCAGGCCCTTGGCGCGCGCGGTGCGTACATAATCCTCGCCCAGCACTTCGAGCATGGCCGAGCGCGTCTGCCTGGCGATGACCGCCAGCGGAATGGTGCCGAGCACGATGGTGGGCAGAATGAGGTGCGACACCGCCGAGCGGAAGGCGCCCTTCTGGCCCGAGATGAGGGAATCGATGGTCATGAAGCCGGTCACCGGCTTGAAGAAGTAGAGAAGGTCGATGCGGCCCGAGACCGGTGTCCAGTGCAGCGTACCGGAGAAGATGATGATCAGCAGCAGGCCCCACCAGAAGATCGGCATGGAATAGCCGGCGAGCGCGGTGCCCATGGTCAGCTGGTCGAACCAGGAGCCGCGGCGGATTGCGGCGAAAATGCCGAAGGCGACACCGAAGATGATGGCGAAGATCATGGCGAAGATGGCGAGTTCGACAGTCGCCGGGAACCGCACGAGGAAATCCTTGAGCACCGGCGTCTTGGTGGAAAACGAGGTGCCGAAATCGCCACCGAGGATGTTGGCCAGATAGGTCAGATATTGTTGCCAGATCGGCAGGTCGAAACCGAACTGATGCATCAGCGCCGTGTGGCGTTCGGGCGACAGGCCACGTTCGCCCGCAAGCACCAGCACCGGATCACCGGGCAGGATGCGCACGAAGCCGAAAGCGAGGATGGTTATCCCGATGAAGGTCGGGATGATGAGGGCGAGCTTGCCGAGGATATAACGCAGCATGGCGGGCGAGGTGGGGCGGCGCCCTGTGGCGCCGTCCCGTTTCGCGAACCTTATTCGGCGATATCGACGCCGTCAAAGCGATGGATGCCGAGCGGATCCATCGCAAAGCCGGAGACTGTCTTCTGCATCGGCATGAACACCTTGGAGTGGGCGAGCGTCGCCCACGGTGCCTGCTCCTTGAAGATGACCTGTGCCTGTTCGTAGAGCTTGGTGCGCTCGGCCTGATCGGAAACCGTCTTGGCCTTGTTGATGAGCGCATCGAAGTCCTTGTTGCACCATTCCGCGCGGTTGTTCGAACCGACGGAAGCGCAGCTCAGGAGCACGCCGAGGAAGTTGTCCGGATCGCCATTGTCGCCGGTCCAGCCGACGATGACGGCGCCGTCGTGATCGACCGCCGAAGCGCGCTTGAGGTATTCACCCCAATCATAGCTGACGATGTTGACGGTGACGCCGACCTTGGCGAAGTCGGCCTGGATCAGCTCGGCGGTGCGGCGCGCGTTCGGCATGTACGGACGCGACACGGGCATGGCCCAGACGTTCATCTTGAGGTCCTTGACGCCGGCCTCTTCAAGCATCTTCTTGGCCGCGTCCGGATCGTACGGATCGTCCTTCACGTCCTTGTTGTAGGACCACATGGTCGGCGGGATCGGGTTGATCGCCACCTGGCCGGCGCCCTGGAACACGGCGTCGATAATGGCCTTCTTGTTGATGGCCATGTTGAGCGCCTTGCGGACGCGCACGTCGTCGAACGGCTTCTGCTGGGTGTTGTACATCAGCGCGCCGACGTTGAGGCCTTCCTGCTCCGCGACCGTCAGGTTCGGATCCGCCTGCAAGCCGGCGATGTCGGCCGGCGCCGGGTAGGACATGATGTTGCATTCGCCCGCCTTCAGCTTCTGCGCGCGCACCGCCGGATCGGTGGTGATGGCGAAGACCAGATCGTCGATCTTCTGCTTGCCGCCCCAATAGTCCGGGTTGGCCTTGTAGCGGATGGCGGCGTCGGTCTGGTAGTCGACGAAGATGAACGGGCCGGTGCCGACCGGCTTCTGGTTGAACAATTCAGGCGTCTTGTCGGCCTGCAGCTTGTCGGCATATTCCTTCGAGACGATCGAGGCGAAATCCATGCCTAGCGTCGGAATGAAGGTGATCGCCGGCTCCTTGAGGGTGAACTTCACCGTGAGGTCGTCGACCTTCTCGACCTTGGTGATGTTGTCGCCGAACTGATCATTGTAATACTGATAGGCAATGCCCGGTATGTACTGGAACCAGGGGCCGTTCTTGTCGACCTGGCGCTGGAACGAGAACACCACGTCGTCGGCGTTCAGGTCGCGCGTCGGGGTGAAGTAGTCGGTGGGCGCGAACTTGACGCCCTTGCGCAGCTTGAAAGTATATTCCTTGCCGTCGTCGGAAATCGCCCAGCTGTCAGCAAGGCCGGGCGAGACCGAGGTCTTGCCGTGATCGAATTCGACGAGGCGGTTGAAGACGGTACGCGAGGACGCATCGAACGTCTGTCCCGCAGTGTACGGCGCCGGATCGAAACCTTCCGGCGACGCCTCCGCGCAATAGACCAGAGTTTTCGCGTTGGCCACGCCGCCCAGGACGCTTGCAGCCAGCAACGCGGCTGCAAAAGTCAATTTCTTTTTCATTGAGCACTCCCTGATGTTCTTCCAAGCCCCTCTATCAGGCTCGCGAAGCGCGCATATAAGCACCGTTTTTCCGGCTTTGGAACACCCCGTTTGCTTACCCCGCGGGAAGCAGGAAAAAAATCCGCGATTCTGCTAAATGGCAGAAAAAATTAGCAGTTTTTTCTATTCACGATATTATTAACGACCGCATTTTTTTATTGATCCGACGTCCGGCACCAAGGGTGCCGCGCGCCGTCTTCATCCGGCCATCAATGCGGAAAAAATGCCGGTTCCAAGTACAGCCGGCGGGAACGATTTCCGACGGCAAATCTTTCGGGGTCTTGCCGCAAGGGCAAGACTTGCACCGTCGCCGATAGAGGCAATACATAGGTGCACATGCTGGCGGCAGCGGAGGACGTCTCCATCAATCGGAGGCGGCGCGGCGCGGCCCAACGAGAAACGGGCGACCAGGGTTGTCGAGGAGGAACGGGTGGCAAAAGCATCGAAGGCGCCAGTGAAGGCGTCGGCCAAGGCGGTCTCGAAACCAGCCGGTGGGCAAGGCAAAGCCGCAGCCGCGAAAGCGGCGGCCAAACCCGCCAAGAGCACCCCCACGGCGAAAGCAGCGGCCACCGCCAGCAAGAAGCCGGCGACGAAAGCCGCGCCGGCAAAGGCGTTCGCGACCAAGGCCGAATCGGGCAAGGCCGGAACGACGAAGAGTTCGCCACCAGCGAAGGCTGCACCTCTATCGAAACCGGCGACCCCGGCCAGCCAGCGGCTGCCGAAGGCGCTCACCGAACTCGCCGCCGGCCTGCCGCAAAAGCCATGGCTCAACAGCTATCCCAAGAACATGCCGGCCGAGATCGGCGCCCTTCCCTACAGTTCCATCGGCGACTTCCTCGTTGGCGCCTGCAAGCAGTTCGCCGGTCAGCCGGCTTTCACCTGCATGGGCAAGTCAATCACCTACGCTGAACTCGAACAGCTATCGGCGGCCTTCGGTGCCTATCTGCAGTCCACCGGATTGCAGAAGGGGGCGCGCGTCGCCCTGATGATGCCGAACGTGCTGCAGTATCCCGTGGCGATGATGGCGGTCGCCCGCGCCGGCTTCACGGTGGTGAACGTCAATCCGCTCTACACGCCGCGCGAACTGGAGCATCAGCTCAAGGATTCCGGGGCGCAGGCCATCGTCATCCTCGAAAACTTCGCCAACACCTTGCAGGCGGTCGTCGCCAGGACCTCGGTCAAGCATGTCATAGTCGCCGCCATGGGCGACCTGCTCGGCGGCCTGAAGGGCTCGATCGTCAATCTGGTCGTGCGCCGCGTCAAGAAAATGGTGCCGGCCTGGTCATTGCCCGGCCATGTCAAGTTCAATGCGGCCCTGAAGGCTGGCCGCGGCATGGCCTTCAAGCCGGCCACGGTGGCCGCCAGTGATGTCGCCTTCCTGCAATATACCGGCGGCACCACCGGAATCTCGAAAGGCGCGACCCTCTCGCACAGCAATGTACTGGCCAATGTCGCGCAGAATGCGCTGTGGCTGCAGGACGCCTACACCGTCAAGCCAAAGCCGGGGCATCTCAACCTCGTCTGCGCATTGCCGCTCTACCATATCTTCGCGCTGACGGTGAATGCGCTGATGGGCATGCAAATGGGCGGCCAGAACATACTGATCCCTAATCCGCGCGACATTCCCGGCTTCATCAAGGAAATGGGCAAGTATCCGATCCATATCTTTCCGGGCCTCAACACGCTGTTCAACGCGCTGCTCAACAATGAGGACTTCCGCAAGCTCGACTTCAAGCCGCTGCTCTTGACGCTGGGCGGCGGCATGGCGGTGCAGAAGGGCGTCGCCGAGCGCTGGAAGGCGCTGACCGGGTGCCCGATCAGCGAAGGCTACGGCCTTTCGGAGACCTCGCCGGTGGCGACGGCCAACAAATTCAGTTCCGGCGACTTCACCGGCACCATCGGCCTGCCGCTGCCCTCGACCGAAATCGCCATCCGCGACGACGACGGCAACAACGTGCCGCTCGGCGAGGTCGGCGAGATCTGCATCAGGGGACCGCAGGTGATGGCGGGTTACTGGAACCGGCCGGACGAGACCGCCAAGGTGATGGCCGAGGACGGCTTCTTCAAATCGGGCGACATGGGTTTCATGGACGAACGCGGCTACACCAAGATCGTCGATCGCAAGAAGGACATGATCCTCGTTTCCGGCTTCAACGTCTATCCGACCGAACTCGAGGAGGTCGTGGCGGCCCATCCCGGCGTGCTCGAAGTGGCGGCGATCGGCGTGCCGGACGAGCATTCGGGCGAAGTGCCGAAGCTGTTCATCGTCAAGAAGGATCCGGCCCTGACGGCCGAAGCCATCACCGCCTTTTGCCGTGAGAACCTGACCGGCTACAAGCGTCCCAGATACATCGAGTTCAGGACCGAATTGCCGAAGACGCCGGTCGGCAAGATCCTGCGGCGGGCTTTGCGCGAGTAGTGCGTGACAGTCCTGCCGACGGCGAGGCGCCGGACAACGATTTGCCAGGCCGGCACCTCCGCCTGGACCCGGCAGCGTTCATCAAGGCGAATATGCGCCTTGTCCCGGTACCAGCGCTTCCCGAAATCCAGCTGTACACCGCTCACCCGGGCAGCGGCTTGAGACGCCTCGTCGACCCTGAAGAGGATGGCGATGAGACGCGGGAACCGCAGCCGCCCTACTGGGCCTATGCGTGGGCCGGCGGCGCCGTGCTGGCGCGCTACATCCTCGACCATCCGAAGATCGTGGCCGGCCGCCGCGTGCTCGACCTCGGAGCCGGGTCCGGCCTTGTCGGCATCGCCGCCGCGAAAGCCGGCGCGCGTGAGGTGATGGCCGCCGAGATCGACCGCAACGGCATCGCCGCGCTGGCGCTGAACGCAGCGGCCAATAGCGTCACGATCACGATGATGGGGGACGACATCACCACCGGGGCACCGCCCGCCGTGGACCTGGTGCTCGCCGGCGACGTTTTCTACGGTCAGAGTGTCGCCCTGGGGATGATGCCTTTCCTCGACCGCTGCCTCGCCGCCGGCATCGAGGTGCTGGTCGGCGATCCGGGCCGGGCCTATCTGCCGCGCTCGCGGCTGCGGCTGCTTGCCGAATACAAGGTGCCGGATTTCGGCGAGGCGAAAGACGCCGCGCTGAAGCCGAGCGCTGTCTTTCGCCTCCAGACCGAACAGTACGCCGGCCTGCCGATCAAGCCGTCTCCTTGACCCGCGCCGAAAGGAGATCCGGCAGGTCGGCAACCGAATCCAGGACGAGGTCGGCGATCTCGGCCAGCGATTCGCGGGTGCCGGTGCCGGAAAGCACGCCGACCGCGAGGCCGCAGCCGCCGGCACGCGCCATTTCGAGATCGTGCCTGTTATCGCCGACCATGGCGATCTCCGCCGGCTTCAGCCCGGTAAGATCGCAAAAGGCCTGGATGGTGTCGGGAGCTGGCTTGGGGTTGGCCACCGCGTCATAACCATAGGCGGCGTCGAACAGTTGCGCGACGCCGAGCGTGACCAAGGTCTTCTCCGCCCCGGTGGTCGAATCGTTGGTGGCGACGCCAAGCCGGTAGGATCGCTTGTGCAGCAGAGCCAGCGTGTCGACAATGCCGGGCAGCGCCACCGCCATCGCCGAGCCCTGCACCGAGGTGATCTCGTTGAAGCGGGCGACGGCAAGCATCTGATCCTCGTTGGACAGGCGGGGAAACCACAGTTCGACAACGTCGAGATTGGTGCCGGAGGCAAAGATGGAATCGGGTTTGAAGCGCCGGTTGGCGAAATCGAAGCCGGCGGCCGCGAGCAACCTGTCGGCCTTCCAGCGGTCGCCCTCGGCTGCGTCCATGGCCATGAAATCGGCCACGCCGAGCCAGGTCGCGTTGAAATCGACAAGTGTCCCGTCCTTGTCGAACAATATGCCCTTGATGTCTGCCAAACTTTTCACTCCGAACCACGCAATTGGTGGATGTATCCCACAAGGCCAGCGGTCGACGCGTCGCGCTTGGCGGCACTTTCCGTGCCTTCCACGACAGGCAGGAGGCCGGTGGCAAGTTCCTTGCCGAGCTCGACGCCCCACTGGTCGAAGGAGTTGATGTTGAACAGCGTTCCCTCGACGAAGACGCGGTGTTCGTAGAGCGCGATCAGCCGGCCGAAGGTGCGCGGGTCGAGCTTACGGTAGAGGATGGTCACCGAGGGCCGATTGCCCGAGAAGACACGATGCGGCGCGATACGGTCGACGTCGGCCGGCTTCATGCCCTTGGCCAGCATCTGCGCGCGCGCCTCCTCCAGCGTGCGGCCCTTCATCAAGGCTTCCGACTGCGCCAGGCAGTTGGCGAGCAGCAGGTCATGCTGGTGCTTGAGATCAGGCTCGTGGCCGACGGCGGCGGCGAGGAACTCGACCGGGATCAAATCGGTGCCCTGGTGGAGCAGCTGAAAGAAGGCGTGCTGCCCGTTGGTGCCCGGCTCGCCCCAGACCAGCGGCCCGGTCGGCGTCGTCACCGCAGTGCCCTCAAGGGTGACGCTCTTGCCGTTCGATTCCATGTCGAGCTGCTGCAGATAGGCCGGCAGCCTGGACAAACGCTGGTCGTAGGGGATGACCGCGCGGGCCGGGTAGCCGCAGATCACGCGGTGCCACCAGCCGACAAGCCCCAGGAGCGCCGGCAGGTTCTTCCGGAGCGGCGCGGTGCGGAAATGCTCGTCCATCTCGTGTGCGCCGTCGAGGAAGGCGCGGAAATTACGCCGGCCTATGGCGATCATGACAGGCAGGCCGATCGCGCCCCACAGCGAATAGCGGCCGCCGACCCAGTCCCAGAAGCCGAAGACGCGATCCTGCTCGATGCCGAATCTGGCCACCAGGTCGAGCGCGGTCGAGACGGCAGCGAAATGCTTGCCCACGGCCTCCTTGCCCAAAGCCTTCTCCATCCATTGCCGCGCGGTCTGCGCATTGGTCATCGTCTCGACCGTGGTGAAGGTCTTGGAGGCGATGATGAACAGCGTGGTTTCGGCGGACAATCCCTTCAGCGTGTCGTGGATATGGGCGCCGTCGATGTTGGAGACGTAGTGCGCGCGCGGGCCGTCATGATAGGGGGCGAGCGCCAGCGTCGCCATGGCCGGACCAAGGTCCGAGCCGCCGATGCCGATATTGACGATGTCGGTGATCTTCTTGCCGGTGGCGCCTGTCGCCTTGCCGGAGCGGATGGCATCGGCGAAGGCGCCCATGGCCTCGAGCACGGAAATGACATCGGCCTTGACGTCCTGGCCGTCGACCGTGACACCCTTGCCGCTGAGGTTTCGCAGTGCCGTGTGCAGAACGGCGCGGTCTTCGGTGACGTTGATCTTCTTGCCGGCGAACATGGCGGCGCGGCGGCCTTCGAGATCGGCGGCGGCGGCGAGCTTTTCCAGGAGATCCATGGTCGCCGCGTCGACGGCGCATTTCGACCAGTCGAGCAGGAGATCGCCATCGGTGGTGGAGAATGTCTTGAAGCGCTGCGGATCGGCGGCGAAGACCTGGCGCATGTCGCCAGGTGCGGCGGCGCGATGATCGCGCAGGGCGGCAAGCTGTTTCTGGAAGGCTGACTGATCCACTGGCGGGGGACTCCTGGCGTTTTGGACGCACCATATCAGACCGGATGTTTCCGGCGCGTGTCGTCGCGCCGAAACTATTGAGCCGAATTCCATGCGGTCAATACGCGGCGATGACGCAGCGCATCACGATGCGATGACACAATGTATCAGCAGGTATCGAGCAGCGAGGCGCCAGCGTCCTGTGTTTCGGGCCTGAAGGATCACTGGCATAAATCCCAAAGATCAGAAAAATTGATTGGCGCAACCCCTTGTGCCACGGCTACGTTCGGCTGGTCCAGCCAAGCGAAAAAAGCTGGCCATCGAGGAACATCTTCCATGCCACAGAGAAACGACACGGCGATATGGTCCGGCCTGTTCCGGATTTCGGCTGAATCCGGCCAGACCCTGCAGGCGCAGATCCGCCAAGCCATCGTGGCCGCCATTCTCGACCGCCAGATCGCCGCTTCGATGCCGCTTCCCTCCTGCCGGATCCTGGCCGAAAAACTCGGCGTGGCGCGCGGAACGGTGGTGCTGGCCTTCCAGCAGCTCGTCGACCAGGGTTTCCTGGTGGCGCGCGAGCGGCGCGGCCATTTCGTCAATCCGGACGTGCTGGCGACACCGGCCAAGCCGCACCAGAAGGCGCCCGACCAAGCCAATGAGATCGACTGGAAGGCACGCCGGCAGATCGCCGCCAGCGACATGCCGCCGCCGGCCAAGCACGAGAACTGGATCAAGTCGTCCTATCCCTTCGTCTACGGCCAGTTCGACCCGGCGCTGTTCCCGACCGCCGAGTGGCGCGAGTGCAACCGCATGGCGCTGGCCGTGCTGGAGATCCGCAACTGGGCGTCCGACATGGTTGACCGCGACGATCCGCTGCTGATCGAGCAGATCCAGGCCCGGCTGCTGCCCAGGCGCGGCATCTTCGCCAATCCCGACGAGATCATCGTCACGCTGGGCGCCCAGAATGCGCTCTACATGCTCGCTTCGCTCTTGATGACCAAGGGCTCGAAAGTGGCGATGGAAGATCCGGGCTACCCCGACGCGCGCTCGATCTTCCGGCTCGCCGGCGCCGACATCGAGCCGGTGCCGGTCGACCAGTCCGGCATCGTAACCTCTTCTATTCCCAATGATTCCGGCTTCGTCTTCGTCACGCCGAGCCATCATTGCCCGACCATGGTGCCGTTGTCGGCGGAGCGGAGGCAGGATCTTCTGGCGCGCGCCAACCGGCACAACCAGATCATCATCGAGGACGGCTATGACAGCCAACTTCTCGACGAGGCGCCTCAGCAGGCGCTGAAGAGCCTCGACCGCTCCGGCCGTGTCGTTTATGTCGGCTCGATGTCGAAGACGCTGGCCCCCGGTCTGCGGCTTGGCTACATCGTGGCCTCGGCTGGACTAATCGCCGAACTCAGGGCACTGCGGCGCTTCATGCTGCGCCATCCGCCGGCGAACAACCAGCGCGCCGTGGCGCTGTTCCTGTCGCTCGGCCATCACGAAGCACTGGTGCGGCGGCTGTCGAGCGCCTTCGACGAGCGGCGCAAGCGTCTGGTCCATGCGATTTCCGCCTTCTTGCCGGAGTGGCGCTCGACGGATTCGGCCGGCGGCACGTCGCTTTGGCTGGAGGGGCCACGCGGCACCGATTCGCGCGGTTTGGCCGAGGCCGCGGCCTCGCGCAGCGTCATTATCGAGCCGGGCGACCGGTTCTTCGACCGCACCGAAAAGCCTTCGCGTTTCATGCGGTTGGGCATTTCCTCGATCGCGCTGCAGCACATCGAGCCCGGAATCCGGGAACTGGCCACCGCTGCTGGCCGCAGGCCCGCAGCCGCCTGATTCCACTGACCGGAGCCGCGCAATAGCGGCTTCGGCTCCTTTAGCTCTGGCATATGCAACCGGACCAGCTGGCTCATAGGCTGTGCCAATGCCGGCGGCATAGTCGTGGCACAAAGGGGAAGAAGCAGCCGATGGTGGACCAACCGCCGCGCTGTTTCTCGTGAAAGGTGGAGTGCTTCGATGTCTGTGGTTCTTGAAAAACAGGAAGCGGCAGCGGATCAACGCTCGCGCCGCTCCGGCGGACGCGAAGCGCGCCGCGCGATGCGGGCAGCGCCATTGGCCGACGACATCAAGCCGGTGCGCGCCGGGCTTGAGGGTGGCAGCTACGGACCACTCAAGGGCAATGATCGCGAGCGCATTCACGAAGCGGTGCTGACGCTTCTGGAGACAGTCGGCTTCGCCAACGCCATTCCCTCCTGCATCGAGGCGCTGACCCAGGCCGGCGCCACCTATGGCGACGATGGCCGCATCCGGTTCCCGCGCGCGCTGGTGCTCGAGACGGTCAAGAAGGCGGCACGGAATTTCACCTTGCACGGCCAGGATCCCAAACACGACATGGTGATCCAGGGCAAGCGCGTGCATTACGGAACGGCCGGCGCCGCGGTTCATCTGGTCGATGTCGAGAAGCGCGAATATCGCGAGTCGCTGCTGCAGGACATCTATGACGCCGCCCGCATCGTCGAAGGGCTCGACAACATCCATTTCTTCCAGCGGCCGATGGTGCCGCGCGACATTCCCGATCCGCTCGAAATGGACTTCAACACGCTCTACGCCTGCGTGATGGGCACGTCCAAGCATGTCGGCACCTCGTTTACGGTGCGCGAGAACGTGCAGCCGGCGCTCGAAATGCTCTATGCCATTGCCGGCGGCGAGGAGAATTTCCGCGCCCGGCCGTTCGTGTCGAACTCGAACTGCTTCGTCGTGCCGCCGATGAAATTCGCCGAGGATGCCTGCGGCGTGCTCGAGGCCTGCGTCGAGGGCGGCATTCCGATCCTTCTGCTGTCGGCGGGACAGGCCGGAGCCACGGCACCGGCGGCGATTGCCGGCGCCGTGGTACAAGCGGTCGCCGAAGTGCTGGCCGGCCTGGTCTATGTCAACGCCATCAAGCCAGGACATCCGGCGATCTTCGGCACATGGCCCTTCGTATCGGACCTGCGCACAGGCGCCATGTCGGGCGGCTCCGCCGAGCAGGCCGTGCTGACCGCGGCCTGCGCTCAGATGGCGCAATTCTACGATTTGCCGGGCGGTTCAGCCGCCGGCATGACGGATTCGAAACTGCCCGACATCCAATCCGGCTATGAAAAGGGCATCACCGACGTGATGGCGGGCCTTGCCGGGCTTAACCTGGTCTACGAATCGGCCGGCATGCATGCCTCGCTGCTCGGCTTCTGCCTTGAAAGCCTGATCATCGACAACGACATGCTCGGCCATTGCCTGCGCTGCGTGCGCGGCATCGAGGTGACCGACGAAGCGCTGTCGATCGACACCATCGCCGATGTCTGCCTGAAAGGCCCGGGGCACTATCTCGGCAACGAACAGACGCTGCGACTGATGCAGACCGAGTATTTCTATCCTGCCGTCGGCGATCGCTTTTCGCCGAAGGAGTGGAACGAGAAGGGTCGGCCCGACATCCTGCAGCGCGCGATCATCGAGAAGAAGCGCGTCCTTGCCGAACGCTTTCCGCGCCATGTGCCGAAGCTGCTCGACGACAAATTACGTGCCCGCTTCGGCGACATGATCAAGCTGCCGCGCGGCGGCATGGGCGGTTAAGCCCGCTGCCGTCAAACAATCTAGTCGGCAGCCAGCCCGTAGCGTTCGACGACTTCGGCGTTGATCAGCTTGGCGTGCAGTGCCATCAGCACGATCCGCGCATCGAAGCTGTCGCCAGTTTCGAGAGCCGCCTCGATCCGGCGCTCCGCGTCGAGCCGCTGTTGCGGACCTTGCGCACGCTCGAAGGTTTCCGGTCCGGCGATGCAATAGCTGAACAGGTTCGCCACCTGCGGATAGGCCTGTGGTGGCGGCTCCTCGGGCCAGTGGTCCTTCATCAGATTGACGATGGTGAGTTTCACCCCTTCGGGGACGAGGGCGGGATGCAGGTCGGCACCACGCAAGGCGGCATCGAGCTGCCGCAAATCACCCGAGCGGCCGAACATGCCGAGAAAGCCGAGGGAGGAGCGTCGTCCCGCCATTGATGGTCCAATCCGTTTTCCACCAGTTAGGTGGTTCGGAAGCGGAATACAAAGGAAGCGGAATATCTAGTTGCCCGCCGCCAACAGCAACACGCCGGCAAGAGCACACCCCGCAAGCGTCGCCAGCACACCGGTTTTCAACTTCAGGATGGCGACCATGGCGGCCAGGGAAAGCAGCGCGGCTCGCCAGTCGATCGACGAAAGCACCGGCACATTCATGCCAAGGCCCGTCATCTGCACCTCGCGGAAGACGACGTGCAAGGCAAACCACAGAGCAAGGTTCATGATGACGCCGACAACAGCGGCGGTGATCGCGCCCAGTGCGGCCGACAACACCTTGTTGCCGCGCAGAGCCTCGATATAGGGCGCGCCGAGGAATATCCAGAAGAAGCAGGGCGTGAACGTAACCCACAAGGTCAGCAGCGCTCCAAGCGATCCGCCGAGCAACGGGTTCAGCGAGCCGGCGTGGCGAAACGCGGCGATGAAGCCGACAAACTGCAAAACCAGAATGAGCGGCCCCGGCGTGGTTTCGGCAAGCCCGAGGCCATCGACCATCTCGCCGGGCGCGAGCCAGCCGAACGATTCGACGGCGGCCTGTGCGACATAGGCAAGAACCGCGTAGGCGCCGCCGAAGGTGACGACCGCCATGAGGCTGAAGAACCCGCCGATCTGCGTCCACACGCTGCTTGTACCGGTGAGCGCCCAGAGCAACAGAACCGGCCCGAGCCAGATCGGCAGCCAGATCGCGACGGTGCGCGGCGCATGCCATCGTGTCGGCCGGGTGTGAGCCAGTTCGCCGCGTTCGAACATCAGGTCGACCGCGCCCCTGATATCGGGAGTGTCGTTCTTGCCGTGCGCCGCACCGGAAAACAGGGCCGGCGCGACGCGGTTTCCAAGCCATCCCACCAGACCTGCAATCAGCACGATGAGCGGGAACGGGATGCTGAGCACATAGATGCCAAGAAATGCGCAAACCGCGATCGCCACCATCACCCGGTTCTTCAAGGCGCGGCGGCCGATGCGGATCACCGCCTCCACGACAACGGCGAGCACTGCCGCCTTGACACCGAAGAACAGCGCCGCGACCAGCGGCACATCGCCATAGAGCGCATAGAAGATGCTCAAGGCGAGCATGACGAGTGCGCCGGGCACCACGAACAGGACACCGGCGACAAGGCCGCCGATCGTCCTGTGCAGCAGCCAACCGATATAGATGGCGAGCTGCTGGGCCTCGGGACCGGGCAGCAGCATGCAGTAGTTCAAGGCATGCAGGAAACGCTGTTCGCCGATCCACCGCCTCTCCTCGACCAGCTCCTTGTGCATGAGCGCGATCTGCCCCGCTGGCCCGCCGAAGCTCAGCAATCCGATCTTTGCCCAGAGTTTCGTGGCTTCGCGGAAGCCCGGGACCGCCGGCGCCACGACGATGTCGGGCTCTTTCCCCGATATGAGGCTGCTCATGACGGCTTCACCCCACCCGGCCAGTTGTGCGTCTCGTCGGTGGCGTCGCGGCACCAGCGGAAGAACGCGTCATAGAGCATCATGCCGGCGTCCAGCTGCTCCAGATCGTCGCGGAACATGCGTGACAGACCAAGCGAGGCGGCGAGAAATCCGGCGGCCTGGGGAGCCAGGTCAAGGCGGGCGGTGTCGGCCGCGCGCACGATCGTGGCAAGGCGATCGAGCGCCTGGGATTCCAGCCCGAACTCCTCGATCATCGCGTCGAACGTGCAGCGTTCGCCACGATGGCTCCAGAATACATTGTCGATGTCGAAGGGCACGGCCTGAAAGCGGTCGGCGACAGCAGGCACTTCGGCCGCCTCGACAAAGAGAAAGACCGCATGCGGATCGATGAAACGCCGGATCAGCCAGGGGCAGGCGATGCGGTCGATCTTGGGGCGAGCCCTCGTCACCCAGACGGTGCGGCCTTTTTCATCGCGGGACGGTATCTTGTCGGAGCGGACCAGAAGGCCGCCGGCATCGCGCCAGGCCTCGAAACCGCCTTCGAGGGATTCGGCGGCAACGCCCTGGTGCCGCAGCCAGGCGGCCACGCCCTGCGAGAGCTTTTGCCCCTTCTGGCAGACGACGGCCACTTGGCTGCCGGCAAGGTCGGCTGCCCAGGCCGAGACGGTTTTGAAGTTGCGCCGGTGCGAGGCCGGCAGCAGGCGCGGATCGGCGTCGTAATCGTCATCGATGCGGACATCGACGACCACAGGTGCGCCGGGCAGACCAATCAGACGGGATAGTTGCTGTACGGTGATAGCGGTTGTTGACGGCATGGCGTCCACCTCCTGAACAGAGAAGCCTGGACGCGAACATTGGGCTGACGCCTCACGGGGTCGTCGCGATGCACCCCTTGGCATGATCGTGGAATTGTTGGGCAGGCTTGTCAAGGACCGAGCGTTCCCGGCCTATGGCGGGGGACCGGCGGCCTGATCGATCAAGCCGCCGGTGTTCGCCCATTCATCATCTGTGACCAGCCAGGAATAATCGATGACTATTCCGAAGAATAATCGATGATTATTGCGGGAATAATCGATGATTATTCCGGGAATAATCAGTGATTGTCGCGAGGCACACCCATGGTGTGCGCGACATCCTGGTATTTCACCGCCGGCTTCAGCACCATGCCGGCCGAGAACTGGTCGACCATACCGCGCTGGATCTCCTGCCATGGCGTCTGGTGCTGGGGATAATGATAGCCGCCATCTTTCTGCAGCTCGGCGCGCCGCCGCGTGATCTCGTCGTCGCTGACGAGGATGTTCGCGGTGCCTTTCCGCAGGTCGATGCGGACGCGGTCGCCGGTCTTGAGCAACGCCAAACCGCCACCGACCGCGGCTTCCGGCGAGGCATTCAGGATCGACGGCGAGCCCGACGTGCCGGACTGGCGGCCGTCGCCGATGCAGGCGAGCGCGTGGATACCCTTCTTGATAAGGTAAGCCGGCGGCTGCATGTTGACGACCTCGGCGCCGCCGGGATAGCCGACGGGACCGGCGCCGCGCATGAACAGGATGGTGTGCTCGTCGATGCCTTGCGCCGGGTCGTCGATGCGGGCGTGGTAATCCTCCGGGCCATCGAAGACCATGGCGTTGCCCTCGAAGGCTTCCGGATCATTCGGGTTCGACAGATAGCGCTCGCGGAATTCCGGCGAGATGCCGCTCATCTTCATGATCGCCGAATCGAACAGATTGCCCTTGAAGTTGATAAAGCCGGCATTGGCCTTCAGCGGCTCGGCCACGGTGCGGATGACGTCGGTGTTCTCGTTGGCGACGCCCTCACAGTTGGCGCCGATCGACTTGCCGTTGACGGTCAGGGCATCGGGATGCGGCAGCATTCCGGCCTTCATCAGTTCGGCCACGACCGCCGGCACGCCACCGGCGTGGTGATAATCTTCGCCGAGATATTCGCCCGACGGCTGCAGGTTGACGATGAGCGGCACGTTGAGGCCGACGTTCTGCCAGTCGTCATTGTCGAGCGGTACGCCGAGATGGCGGGCGATCGCGTTGAGATGGATCGGCGCGTTGGTGGAGCCGCCGATCGCCGAATTGACGACGATGGCGTTTTCGAAGGCCGCGCGGGTCATGATGTCGGACGGTTTCAGATCCTCGTGCACCATGTCGACGATGCGCTTTCCCGTCTCATAGGCGATCTGGCCGCGCTCGCGGTACGGCGCCGGGATGGCGGCCGAACCGGGCAGCTGCATGCCGAGCGCCTCGGCCAGCGAATTCATCGTGGTGGCGGTGCCCATCGTGTTGCAGTAGCCCGTGGACGGCGCCGAGGAGGCGACAATGTCCATGAACTCGTCATAGTCGATCTCGCCGGCCGACAGGCGCTGGCGCGATTCCCAGACGATGGTGCCCGAGCCCGTGCGCTTGCCCTTATGCCAGCCATTGAGCATCGGGCCGACCGACAGCGCGATGGCCGGGATGTTGACGGTCGCCGCCGCCATCAGCAAGGCAGGCGTGGTCTTGTCGCAGCCGATGGTCAGCACGACGCCGTCGAGCGGATAGCCGTAGAGCACTTCGACAAGGCTGAGATAGGCAAGGTTGCGGTCAAGGGCCGCGGTCGGCCGCTTGCCGGTCTCCTGGATCGGGTGACAGGGGAATTCGAAAGGAATGCCGCCCATCGAGACGATGCCTTCGCGCACGCGCTTGGCGAGCTCGATGTGGTGCCGGTTGCAAGGCGAGAGATCAGAGCCGGTCTGGGCGATGCCGATCAGCGGTTTGCCCGACATCAGCTCGGCGCGCGTCAGCCCGTAATTCAGGTAGCGCTCGAGATAGAGCGCCGTCATACCCGGATTGTCGGGATTGTCGAACCACTCCTGCGAGCGGAACTTTTTCTTTTTCGTGGGGGCGCCGGCCATCATGGTCTCCGTATTTGTATGACAAATCGATATGACAACGCGCGGATGCAGGCAAGGGGCACGCGTGATCTGAATCCGGACTTTGGTGCGATAGACAGCTATCGAACCGCGCGCTACGACCAATCCGACATTGGCGATGGGGGAGGTTTAGATGGCTTTGGTGATCGAGGGCGAGGAACGTATCGCCGCACCCGTGCAGAAAGTGTGGGAAGCGCTGAATGACCCAATCGTCCTGAAGGACGCCATTCCGGGCTGTCAGAGCCTGGAAATGAAATCGGCGACCGAGATGGCGGCAACGGTGGTGCTGAAAATCGGTCCGATCAAGGCGACCTTCAACGGCGAAGTGACGCTCAGGAATCTCAAGCCGCCGCATGCCTATACCATCCAGGGCGAAGGCAAGGGTGGCATTGCCGGCTTCGCCAAGGGCGGTGCCGACGTCACCCTCACCGCCGACGGGCCGGACGCGACGGTCCTCAAATATGCGGCCAAGGCAGAAGTCGGCGGCAAGATCGCGCAGCTCGGCAGCCGGCTGATCGAATCGACCTCGAAGAAACTGGCCGGACAGTTCTTTTCGGCATTCGGCGAAAAAGTGGGCGGCTGATTCTTGAGGGGTCACTCAAACACGATGTTTGGCACCGCCGCTTCGGCCGCGCCGCGTTCCTCATTGACCCTGTCCCAAACCTTGGAAGCGATATCGCGATAGATTTTCGCTTCGGCGCCATCCGGTTTCGAGACGACCACCGGCGTGCCGGCGTCCGAGCTTTCGCGAATGCCCATTTCCAGCGGCACCTCGCCGAGGAAGGTGACGCCCAGCCTCTCGGCCTCGCGGCGCGCGCCGCCATGGCCGAAAATATCGTAGCGCTTGCCGGTGTCAGGGGCGAGGAAGTAGCTCATGTTCTCGACAATGCCGAGCAGCGGCACATCGACTTTTTTGAACATATTGAGACCTTTGCGGGCGTCGATCAGCGCCAGGTCCTGTGGCGTCGAGACGATGACCGCGCCGGCCAGCGGCACCTGCTGGGCCATGGTGAGCTGGGCATCGCCGGTGCCGGGCGGCATGTCGACGACAAGCACGTCGAGCCGCCCCCATTCGACTTCGCGCAGCATCTGGGTGAGCGCCGACATCACCATCGGCCCGCGCCAGATCATCGGCGTCTCCTCATCGACGAGGAACCCCATCGACATCACCTTGAGGCCGTAATTCTCCATGGGTTTCAGGATCTTGCCGTCGACCGTCTGCGGCCGGCCATGGATGTTGAGCAGCCTGGGCATCGACGGGCCATAGATGTCGGCATCGAGCACGCCGACCCGCAAGCCGTTGGCGGCAAGGCCGAGCGCCAGATTGACGGCCGTGGTCGACTTGCCGACGCCGCCCTTGCCCGAAGCAACCGCGATGATCGCCTCGATGCCGGGGACGCCGCGCTTGCCATGGCTCTGAGAAGCAGGAGCATGCGGAGCCGCCCGCGGTGCGGCGGCGGGCGGAGCCGGCCTGGGTGCGGGACGCGATGGAACCGGCGCCTCCATGCCGCCGCCTTTCTTTTCAGCCGTCAGCGCGACGACCGCACCGGCGACGCCGGGAATGGCCTTCACCACCCGCTCGGCGGCGGCGCGCAACGGCTCCATCTCCTGGGCCCGCGCGGCGGGAACGGTGATTGAGAAGAAGACTTTCGAATCGGCGATGAAAATCTCCGAAACCATGCCGAGATCGACGATGTTGCCGGTGAAGTCCGGCCCGTTGACGGTCTTCAGGCGCTCGACGACGATTTCCTTGGTGACGGCCATAACAATTCTTCCTCGGCTTAAGGTGCTGCTCACATAGTGCAGATCGGCGGCTGGTCCAAGCGCCACGCCGCGACATCACCGGGCCAGGCTGAGCGCCAGGTAGGTGAGAGCGGAAATCGCCGCCGTCGCGGGCAAGGTCACGACCCAGGCGACGACGATGTTGCCGGCGATGCCCCAGCGGACTGCGGAAACCCGGCGGGCAGCGCCGACTCCGATGATGGCACCGGTGATGGTGTGCGTGGTCGAAACCGGGATGCCGAGCCAGGTGGCGGCGAACAGGGTGATCGCGCCGCCGGTCTCGGCGCAGAAGCCCTGCATCGGATTGAGGCGCGTGATCTTCGAGCCCATTGTATGGACGATGCGCCAGCCGCCCAAAAGCGTGCCCAGGGCCAGCGCCGACTGGCAGGTGAGGACAACCCACAATGGCACATGGAACGAGGTGCCGAGCATGCCTTGCGAATAGAGCAGCACGGCGATGATGCCCATGGTTTTCTGGGCGTCGTTGCCGCCATGGCCGAGCGAATAGAGCGAGGCCGAAAAGAACTGCAGGACGCGAAATGTGCTGTCGACGGCGAATGGCGTCTGGCGCACGAACAGCCATGAAACCACCAGGACCAGGAGAAGCGCCAGGACGAAACCGGTTGCTGGCGACAGCACGATCGCGGCGACGGTCTTGCCGAGGCCCGACCAGACGATGGCGCCGAAGCCCGCCTTCGCGACCCCGGCCCCGACCAGCCCGCCGATCAGCGCGTGCGAGCTGCTCGACGGAACACCGGCGATCCAGGTTACGATGTTCCAGACAATGGCGCCGACCAGCGCCGAGAAGATCACCGCCGGCGTGACGACGCCGACGTCGACGATGCCCTTGCCGACGGTCTCGGCGACATGAAGGCCGAAGAACAGGAAGGCGATGAAATTGAAGAAGGCTGCCCACAGCACCGCATAATGAGGCCGCAGCACCCGCGTGGAGACGATGGTGGCGATGGAGTTGGCGGCGTCGTGCAGGCCATTGAGAAAATCGAAGAACAGCGCCACGGCAACGAGGCCGGCGAGCAGGGGAAAGGCGATGGTCGCTTCCATCGCCTAGACGTTCTCGATGACGATGCCGCTGATCTCGTTGGCGACGTCCTCGAAACGGTCGACCACCTTCTCGAGCTGGCCATAGATCTCCGAGCCGATCAAATAGGCCATCGCGTCACCGCCATTGTGGCGCTTGAACAGGTCCTTCAAACCCTGCTCATGCAGGTCGTCGGCCCGGTCCTCGGCACGCATGACCTCCTCGGCGAGTTCATTGAGGCGTGCGCTGTTGGCGCCGACCTTGGCGAGCAGCGGGATCGCCTCGGCGACCAGCTTGGCAGCGTCGACGATGACGCCACCCATTTCCTGCATCAGCGGATCGAATTCGTGCTTTTCGAACAGCCGCACCGTCTTGACGGTCTTGTGCATCGTGTCGATGGCATCATCCATCGACTGGATCAGATCCTTGATGTCGCCGCGGTCGAAAGGCGTGATGAAAGACCGCCGCACCGCAAGCAGCACCTGCGCGGTTATGTCGTCCGCCTCGTTTTCGAGATCGATGATCTCCCGGCACCTGCGTTCGATATCCTTGCCCTGGAGAAGCAGCTGGAGTGCCTCGGCGCCGGCGACCACGGTACGGGAATGCTGTTCGAACAGGTCGAAGAAGCGATCTTCGCGCGGCAACAGCTTGCGGAACCAGCCCAGCATGTTCGTCCCTCCCTGCGCACCAGTTGCATCCACATAGCGCCGCACGCGCCCGCAGGAAACAGTAAGCCGGCTGAAAGATGTGGATCGGCGCCGTTTGAAGTCACAACTTGGAGCAACGCGCATGTCATTGACGCTCGTCAAGCGGCTGGGCGACCCTACTTCAGCAATGGCACGTTCGACGCGGACAGGTTCAATGACGAGGGAACAATCAGGAAAGGAGACGATCATGCTTGAAAACAGCAACGCAACGGCCAATCTCGCGGTCAGGGATCTGGCCAAGGCAAAGGCTTTCTATGCGGGAACGCTCGGCCTGAAACAGGTGCACGATGAGGGCGGCGAACTGATCGTGTACAAAAGCGGCAACACCACCATCAATGTCTATCGCTCCCAGTTCGCCGGAACCAACAAGGCGACAGCGGTGACGTGGACGGTCGGCGACGCGATCGGCACTGTCGTCGCCGCGCTGAAATCGAAGGGCGTCGTCTTTGAACACTACGAGATGCCCGGTTTGACGCTGGAAGGCGATGTCCATGTCGGGCAGGGTATGAAGGTCGCTTGGTTCAAGGATCCGGACGGCAACATCCTGAATCTCGTCGACAGGTAGTTTTTTGCGATTGCGCAACGGTTGGGGGGCACGATTGTTAGCTGTAGCAGCAACCATCTGGCGCGGTGCGGCTGCGCCGGTTAGCTTCACCTATGATCGACAAGCTGGAATTCTTCATCGCACTGGCCAAGGAGGAGCATTTCGGCCGGGCGGCTGAAGCGTGCGGGGTTACGCAGCCGACCCTGTCGGCCGGGATCAAACAGCTCGAGGGCCAGCTCGGCGTCATGCTGGTCAATCGCGGCTCGCGCTTTCAGGGGCTGACGCCGGAGGGCAAGCAGGTGTTGGTCTGGGCGCGCCGCATCGTCGGCGACTCCAGGACCATGCGCGAGGAGATGCGCGCCGCCCGCCACGGCCTTTCCGGCCGCATCCGCATTGCCGCTATCCCGACAGCGTTGGCCATGGTGGCCCGATTGACGACGCCCTTTCGAGACAAGCACCCCGGTGTCACTTTTTCGGTGCTGTCGCGAACCTCGATCGAAGTGCTGTCGCTGCTCGGCAATTTCGATGTCGATGCCGGCATCACCTATCTTGACAACGAGCCGCTCGGGCGGGTGACCAGCGTGCCGCTTTATGACGAGCGCTACCAGTTGATCACCGCTATCGGCAATCCCTATTCGGACCGCGACAAAGTGACATGGGCGGAGATCAGTCATTTGCCGCTGTGCCTGTTGACGCCGGACATGCAGAACCGCCGCATCATCGACCAGCACTTGGCGGAAGCCGGCGTGCAGGTGCGGCCGACGCTGGAATCGAACTCGATGATCGTGCTGTTCTCGCACATCCGGACCGGCAAATGGTCGTCGATCATGCCGCTCAACCTTGCGGAAACATTCGGTTTTTCCGAACCGATCCGTGCCATTCCGATCGTCGAGCCCGATGCCAGCCACACGGTAGGGCTGGTCGCCGCGCCGCGTGAGCCGCACACGCCGCTGGTGCAGGCGCTGCTGGACGAGGCGATGGCGCTGGCAGACGATTTCCGCGCCCACCGCTAGGCTAGAGAATTGAGGCGGAAGAGCTTGATAGAAAATTTCTATCGAGCAACGGATCAGCTTTATTGATTTCAGGGGTTTCCTCTGATTTTGTAAAGACTTAGCGACAAAGCCATCGACCAGGGAGGGCGCTGCGTGACGATGCAGCCAGCAAGTACCGAGATCGCATCCCGCACGGCGGCGATTGTCCAGGAGTTGAAGGATCTCGAAGGTCCGCTGCTGCCGATCCTCCACAATATCCAGGAAGAATTCGGCCACGTCCCGCAGGACGCCGTGCCGGTCATCGCCGATGGGCTGAACCTCTCCAGGGCCGAGGTGCACGGCGTCGTCACCTTCTATCACGATTTCCGTTCGCGACCGGCCGGCCGGCACGTGCTCAAGCTCTGCCAGGCGGAAGCCTGCCAGTCGATGGGTTCGGACGCGGTCGCCGCCAGGGTCAAGCAGTTGCTCGGCATCGATTTCCATGAGACCACGCGTGACGGATCGGTTACGCTTGAGCCAGTCTATTGTCTCGGCCTGTGCGCCTGTTCGCCGTCGGCGATGCTGGACGGCGAGGTGATCGGACGGCTCGATGATGACAAGATCGACGAGCTCGTCGCCGAGGTGCGCTCATGACCCCCCGCATCTACATTCCCGGCGATTCCGGCGCGCTGGCGCTGGGCGCGGAAAAGGTCGCCAAAGCGATCGCAAATGAACTTGCCGAGCGCGGCATCGAGGCCAAGATCGTGCGCAACGGCTCGCGCGGCGCCTATTTCCTCGAACCGATGGTCGAAGTGGCGACAGCCAATGGCCGCGTCGCCTACGGGCCGGTGAAGCCGTCGGACGTGAAGAGCCTGTTCGACAGCGGCTTCCTCAAGGGCGGGCATCACAAGCGCTGGCTCGGCGCGCCCGACAAGATCCCGTTCCTCGCCAAGCAGACACGGCTGACCTTCGCGCGCTGCGGCATCAACGACCCGCTGTCGCTTGACGCCTACAAATCGCTCGGCGGATTGAAGGGACTGCAGAATGCGGTGGCCATGGCGCCCGCCGACATCGTCAAGCAGGTGACCGAATCCGGCCTGCGCGGCCGTGGCGGCGCGGGCTTTCCGACCGGCATCAAATGGAAGACGGTGCTCGATACGACATCGGAGCGCAAATACATCGTCTGCAACGCCGATGAGGGCGACAGCGCCACCTTCGCCGACCGCATGATCATGGAAGGCGACCCCTTCGTGCTCATCGAAGGGATGGCAATCGCCGGCATCGCCACCGGCGCGACCAAGGGTTTTGTCTACATCCGCTCGGAATATCCGCACGCGGTGGCTGTCATGAACAAGGCCGTCGAGATCGCCCGCAAGGCCGGTGTGCTCGGCGTCAATGTGCTGGGTTCGCCAAACGCCTTCGACATGGAAATCCGCGTCGGTGCCGGCGCCTACGTCTGCGGCGAGGAAACCTCGCTCTTGAACAGCCTGGAAGGCAAGCGCGGCGTGGTGCGCGCCAAGCCGCCGCTGCCCGCGATACAAGGGTTGTTCGGCAAGCCGACGGTGATCAACAACGTCATCTCGCTGGCTTCCGTTCCTGTTATCATGGACAAGGGTGCCGCCTTCTACAAGGATTTCGGCATGGGCCGCTCACGCGGCACCATCCCGATCCAGATCGCCGGCAACGTCAAGCAAGGCGGCCTGTTCGAAACCGCTTTCGGCCTGACGCTGGGCGAGATCGTCGATGAGATCGGCGGCGGCACGTCCACCGGACGCCCGGTGAAGGCGGTGCAGGTCGGCGGCCCGCTCGGCGCCTATTTCCCGCGCGCCTTGTTCGACACGCCGTTCGACTACGAAGAATTCGCCAAGCGCGATGGACTGATAGGCCACGCCGGCATTACGGTTTTCGACGACACTGCCGACATGCTGAAGCAGGCACGCTTCGCCATGGAATTCTGCGCCATCGAAAGCTGCGGCAAGTGCACGCCTTGCCGCATCGGCTCGACGCGGGGCGTGGAAACCATCGACAGGCTCGCCGCCGGCATCGAGCGGGAGAAGAACCTCGCTCTGGTCACGGACCTCTGCAACACGATGAAATTCGGTTCGCTCTGCGCGCTGGGCGGCTTCACGCCCTACCCGGTGATGAGCTCGATCACGCATTTCCCCGAGGATTTCAAGCCCGCGCCAGCGCGCGTGGCTGCTGAATAGGAGCTGGCAGATGAACATCAAGGCCGACTTCCCGACGCTCATCGAAGAACTCGATTACGGAACTCCGGAGTCGAAGGCGCAAAAACAGGTCACGCTGACCGTCGATGGCCGCAGCATCAGCGTGCCGGAAGGCACGTCGATCATGCGGGCGGCGATGGAGGGTGGGGTGGAGATCCCAAAACTCTGCGCCACCGACATGCTGGATTCGTTCGGTTCCTGCCGCGTCTGCCTCGTCGAGATTGACGGGCGCGGCGGCACGCCGGCTTCCTGCACGACGCCTGTCGGCGAAGGCATGGTGGTGCGCACGCAGTCGGACAGGCTCGACGCCATCCGCCGCGGCGTCATGGAACTCTACGTCTCCGACCATCCGACCGGCTGGCACGAGAAAGCCGGAACTGGCGCCAGCGAGTTCGATGTGGTGGCGAAGTCCGTCGGCCTGACCGAAAATCGCTATGGCGTCGAGGGCCGCAACCACGTCAAGGAAGAAAGCGGCGTCGCGCCGGGCCATGGCTCGCTCGCGGTCGACTACATCGCGCGCGATGAATCCAACCCCTATTTCACCTACGATCCGGCGCAGTGCATCGTCTGCTCGCGCTGCGTGCGCGCCTGCGAGGAGGTGCAAGGCACTTTTGCGCTGACCATAGAGGGCCGCGGCTTCGAATCGCGCATGGTCGCCGGCATGCACGAGGATTTCATCGCTTCCGAATGCGTGTCCTGCGGCGCCTGCGTGCAGGCCTGCCCGACCGATGCGCTGCGCGAGAAGACCGTGCTCGAAAAGGGCCTGCCGGAGCGCTCCGCCGTCACCACCTGCGCCTATTGCGGCGTCGGCTGCTCGTTCAAGGCCGAAGTGAAGGGCGACGAGGTCATCCGCATGATGCCCTACAAGGAGGGTATGGCCAACCACGGCCATTCCTGCGTGAAGGGCCGCTTCGCCTATGGCTACGCCACCCACAAGGACCGCATCCTGTCGCCGATGATCCGCGAAAAGGTCAGCGATCCCTGGCGCGAGGTGACCTGGGAAGAGGCGATCGCCCACACGGCCAAGGAATTCCGCCGCATCCAGTACCAGTACGGCCGTACCGCGATCGGCGGCATCACCTCCTCGCGCTGCACGAATGAGGAAACCTATCTCGTCCAGAAGCTGGTGCGGCAGGGCTTCCGCAACAACAATGTCGACACCTGCGCGCGCGTCTGCCATTCGCCGACCGGCTATGGGCTCGGCCAGACCTACGGCACCTCGGCCGGCACGCAGGATTTCGATTCCGTCGAATTCACCGACGTCGCCGTCATCATCGGCGCCAATCCGGCGTCCGCGCACCCGGTATTCGCCTCGCGGCTGAAGAAGCGGCTGCGCCAGGGCGCCAAGCTGATCGTGCTCGATCCGCGCCGCACCGAGATGGTCAAGTCGGCCCATGTCGAGGCGGACTACCATTTGCCGCTGAAGCCCGGCACCAATGTCGCCGTGCTGACGTCGCTGGCACATGTCATCGTGACCGAAGGCCTTTTCGACGAAGCCTTCATCCGCGAGCGCTGCGACTGGGCGGAATTCCAGGACTGGGCGTCCTTCGTCGCCCTGCCGGAGAACAGCCCCGAAACCGTCGGCAAGTTGTCCGGCGTCGATCCCGAGCTGATCCGCGGTGCCGCGCGCCTCTACGCCAACGGCGGCAATGGCGCGATCTACTACGGCCTCGGCGTCACCGAGCACAGCCAGGGCTCGACCACGGTGATGGCGATCGCCAATCTCGCGATGGCCACCGGCAATATCGGCCGCCCGGGCGTCGGCGTGAACCCGCTGCGCGGCCAGAACAATGTGCAGGGCTCGTGCGACATGGGCTCGTTCCCGCATGAACTGCCGGGCTACCGGCACATTTCGGGCGACGCGGTGCGCGACATCTATGAGAGCCTGTGGGGCGTGAAACTCGACGACGAACCCGGCCTGCGTATTCCCAACATGCTGGATGCGGCAGTCGACGGATCGTTCAAGGGCATCTACATCCAGGGCGAGGACATCCTGCAGTCCGATCCCGACACCAAGCATGTCGCCGCCGGCCTTGCCGCGATGGAATGCGTGGTCGTGCACGACCTTTTCCTCAACGAGACGGCGAACTACGCGCACGTCTTCCTGCCGGGCTCGACCTTCCTCGAGAAGGACGGCACCTTCACCAATGCCGAGCGCCGCATCAACATGGTGCGCAAGGTGCTGGAGCCGAAGGCGCGCTACGCCGATTGGGAGGCGACGCAGGAGCTCGCCCGCTCCATCGGGCTCGACTGGAACTATACGCATCCGTCCGAAATCATGGACGAGATCGCCAAGACGACGCCAAGCTTCGCCAACGTCTCCTTCGACCTGCTCGACCGCGTCGGCTCCGTGCAATGGCCCTGCAACGACAAGGCACCGCTCGGCACGCCGATCATGCATGTCGACGGCTTCGTGCGCGGCAAGGGCAAGTTCATCCGCACCGAATATGTGGCGACGGACGAAAGGACCGGACCGCGCTTCCCGCTGCTGCTGACCACCGGCCGGATCTTGTCGCAGTACAATGTCGGCGCGCAGACACGGCGTACCGAAAATGTCATGTGGCACTCCGAGGACCGGCTGGAAATCCATCCGCATGACGCCGAAAACCGCGGCCTGCGCGATGGCGACTGGGTCCGGCTGACCAGCCGTTCGGGCGAGACGACGCTGCGCGCGCTGATCACCGACCGGGTGTCGCCGGGCGTGGTCTACACCACCTTCCACCATCCCGACACGCAGGCCAACGTCATCACCACCGACTTCTCCGACTGGGCGACCAATTGTCCGGAATACAAGGTGACCGCAGTGCAGGTCGGCGCGTCCAACGGCCCGTCGGAATGGCAGCGCGACTATGACGAGCAGGCCAAACAGAGCCGGCGCATCGCACCGCTGCAGGCGGCGGAGTAGTCTTGGCCGCGCGCCGCAAAGCGACGACGCAGATATCGCGACTGGCGCACCGCGCCGGCGGCACGGCTGCGGCCGACCGCATGGTTCCGGAGGAGACGCCGGTGGCGTTCTCGTTTGCCGGCACCACGCATGCGGTGATGATGGCGAGCCCCGCCGATTTCGAGGATTTCGCGCTCGGCTTCTCGCTGACCGAAGGCATCATCGCCGCGCCTGACGAGATCGAAGCCATCGAAGTGGAAGATCATGGCGCCGGCATCGATATTCAGATCCGGCTGAAGGACCGGGCCAATACGCGCTTCGAAGCGCGGCGGCGGCGGCTTGCCGGACCGGTCGGCTGCGGGCTCTGCGGCATCGAATCCATCGAGGAAGCGATGCGCTCGGTCGATGCGGTCGGTGCGTCGAAACTTACGCTTGAGGCCGACGACATCATCCGCTCGGTCAAGTTGCTGTCGAAGGTGCAGCCGCTGCATACCGAGACGGGCGCCGTGCATGCAGCCGGCTTCTACGTGCCTGGCAAGGGCGTCGTCATGGCGCGCGAGGATGTCGGCCGCCACAATGCGCTCGACAAGCTGGCGGGGGCGCTGGCCAAGGCCAATATCGATGGCGCATCGGGCGCGGTCGTGGTGACCAGCCGTGTTTCGGTCGAGATGGTGCAGAAGACGGCAGCGATCGGTTCGGCCTTCATCATCGCCGTTTCCGCTCCCACCGCCCTTGCCATCCGCACGGCGCAGGAAGCCGGCATGACGCTAGTGGCGTTGGTGCGCGGCGATGATTTCGATGTTTTTACGCACCCTGACCGGGTGATCTCCGGAGTTACCCAGCATGTCGCATGACGAAGAGCACATCATGAGCACACGGGAAAAGCTGGTGCGCATGGCCAACCAGATCGCCGCCTTTTTCCACTCCAGGCCACGCGAGGAAGGCGTTGCCGGCGTCGCCGAACATATCAACAAGTTTTGGGAGCCGAGGATGCGGCGCCAGTTTTTCGAGATGCTGGACAGCGGCGGCGAAGGCTTCGACGAACTGGTTGTGGTCGCTTCGGCCAGGATCAAGCGGCCGATCACGCCGGCGGAGGCCGATCTCAAGCTCGGACTCGAGGCTTTTCCGGGCGACGTCGCGGCACCGCAAGAATAGCCGCGGCGGCCGCACATTCACTTCCGCTAAAATATAAACTGCCGCAACCGGCGCGGCTCTGCTATGGTTGGCGATCAGAAATCGTCAGGCCGGGCGGACACCCTCGTGAGGCCGATCGAGACCCGATACGCCCTTAGCGGCGAGGTGCGGATCGCCTATCAGGTGATCGGCCAGGGGATCGTTCGATCTCATCTTCGTGCCGGGCTTCATCTCCAATCTCGACCTGCACTGGGAAGACGAGGGCTATACCAGGCTCCTGAGGCGGCTTTCGGCGTTCTCACGGCTGATCCTGTTCGACAAACGCGGCACGGGTCTCTCCGACCGCGTCGACGTCCATCACCTGCCCAGCCTCGAGACCCGCATGGACGATGTGCGCGCGGTGATGGATGCGGCCGGCAGCGGCCGTGCCGCCCTGCTTGGCGCTTCCGAAGGCGCGCCGATGGCGATGCTGTTCGCCGCCACCTATCCGGAGCGCGCGCGGGCGCTGGCGCTCTATGGCGGCTATGCCCATTTCCACAAATGGGTGATGCCGCCGGAGCGTCTGGAAGCCTTCATCGCGACGGCCGAGACGGCCTGGGGGACAGGCGCCACCTTGCCCAATTTCGCGCCGGGCAGGGTCGATGACGCCCGATTTTCAACCTGGTGGGCGCGGTTCGAACGGCTCTCGGCCAGCCCGACGGCAGCGGCGGCGCTGGCGCGGATGAACGCGGAGATCGACGTACGCGGTATCCTGGCGGCGATCGACGCGCCGACGCTGCTGATCCATCGCCGCAACGACGTGCGGGTCGATCCCGACGCCAGCCGCTTTCTGGCCAGGAAGATCCCCAACGCGCGGCTGGTCGAAATCCCGGGGCGCGACCATCCGATCTGGACCGGCGATGTCGACCGGGTGGCCGACCTGATCGAGGAATTCCTGACCGGCGAGCGCGCCGTGGCCGAAGCCGAACGCGTTCTGGCCGCACTTCTGGTGACACGCATCTACGACACGGCACGGCTTGGCGACAGGATGTGGAGCGAACGCAGCGAGCATTTCCACGAAACATGGCGGACAGTTGTGGTGCGCCATGGCGGGCGCTGCGCGGATATGCATGGCGAAATGATGATTTCACGGTTCGACGGCCCGGGGCGGGCCTTACGCTGCGCGGCGGCGTTGCGCGACGCGGCCCAGCAAATCGGGGTGGCAAGCGCGCAAGGGGCCCATGTCGGCGAGATCGAGTTGCGCGGCCCCCCTGCAGGATTGACGGGCCGCGTGACGATACAACTCGCCGCTCTCGCCGGGCGCGGCGAGATACTGGCGTCGAGACTGGTCGCCGATCTGGCAGTCGGCTCGGGACTTCATTTCGTCGATCGCGGGCGTGTCGCCATCGACGAGTTGGACGAGCCGCTGGCGCTTGTGCTTGCGATGTCCGAACAGCACCTGGAACCGGCTTGCCGGCCCAAGACCAGGGCGACCGAACCGGCCTGCCTGACAACGCGCGAGAGCGAAGTCGTGAATTTGATCGCCGATGGCAAGAGCAATGCGGCGATCGCCGCGGAACTCAGGCTGAGCGAGCACACGGTCAAGCGCCACGTCGCCAACTTACTGCTCAAGCTCGACCTGCCATCGCGAGCGGCGGCGGCGGCATTTTTCGCCAGGCAGACTGGCCCGGACGGGCCATGAGAGCCATGGCGCTTTCGGGCGAAGCGGGGACACCGATGTAGGCGCTATCAATTCCCCATGCAGGCCAAGGCGGATATCGCCGGGCAAGGCGCTGCGAACGGAGGATGAAATGCCCAAGTCAAAACTGAATGTCAGGTCACTTATGATCGCGGCGGGCATTGGAGCGCTGTTCACGATCACTCCGGCGAAGGCCGAGGATGCGTCGGCGACAGCGGCCTACAAGGACATCGAGGCGACGCTCGGCTCCGTGCCGGATATGTTCAAGACACTGCCTGACGTCGCCATCGCCGGCGCCTGGGCCGAGATCAAGGGCGTCCAGCTCAACCCCAAGACCGCGCTCGACGGCAAGACCAAGGAGTTGATGGGGCTCGCGGTCGCGTCACAGATCCCGTGCCAGTATTGCATCTATTTCCACACCGAGGCCGCCAAGCTCAACGGCGCGAGCGCAGAGGAGATCAAGGAGACGATCGCGATGGCGGCAATCGTTCGCCATTGGTCGACGATCCTCAACGGTAGCCAGGTCGATCTCGCGACCTTCAAGAAACAGACCGACGGCGTATTCGCTGCCGTAAAGGCGAAGTCGCAGTGAAGACCCCGGCCCGGCGATGAGTGCCGGGCGGCACCTCAAAGCATCAACCGCCCGATCGTGAAGACGGGCATATGGAGGATAAATGCTGACCAAGACCCAAACAGTGGACGGCGCGGCGATCAAGAAGGCGATCGAAGGGCGTGACGGCAAGCTGCTGTCGAGCTTCTATGCCGACGATGCGCTGGTGCGGGTAATCGACCGCAACAACCCGCCGAGCAAGCCGCGCGAAATCCGCGGGCGCGCGGCGATCACGACGTTCTGGGACGATATCTGCAGCCGGGCGATGACCCACAAGGTCGACACCACCATCGCCAATGGCGACAGCCTGGCATTCACCCAGGCATGCGCCTACCCGGACGGCACCAAGGTGTTCTGCGCGGCGATGCTGGAGTTGAAGAACGGCCTGATCGCGCGCCAGACCGTCGTGCAGGCCTGGGACGAGTAGATCAACCGCGGGCTCAACCGCAAGTGATGAAGGAGAACCGACATGTTCAGCGCCAGATGGCAGATCGACGCCAGGTTCGGGCACAAGCAGACCGTGCTCGAGCTGATGCGGAAATGGGAACGCGAGATCGGCTCTCAGGTCGGCCTCGCAGACCTCAAATTCCAGATCATGACCGGATCGATCGGGGCCCGTGAAGCGACAGTCGAGTCGCATCACGAGGTAGAAAGCCTGGCACAGTTGGAGGCGATGTTTGCCAAGATCGGCAAGATCGACGCGCACGCCAAATGGGGTAAGGAGATGGAGCCCTATGTCGTGTCGGGCACCAGCCTGTGGAGCATCTATCGCATCGTGGAGTAGCGGCTGTGCAACTTACCTCTCCCTTTGTGGCCCGCCCTTCGGGCCCACAAGGGGAGAAGGACGGGCGGCGTCCCGGCTCTTCGCAGGCTCAGGGCGCTAGCTAGAAGCTCGAAAAGCCAAGCAATTGGCTTTTCGTCCGCTTCGCGCACCGCTTCTCACCCATGCGCAACCATCACGTGGCGCACGGCGGTGTAGTCCTCCAGCGCGTAGAGCGACATGTCCTTGCCGTAGCCGGACTGTTTCAGCCCGCCATGCGGCATCTCATTGGTCAGCATGAAGTGGGTGTTGATCCAGGTGCAGCCATATTGCAGGCGGGCGGCGGTCGCCATGGCGCGTGAGACGTCCCTGGTCCACACCGATGACGCCAGGCCGTAGTCGCTGTCGTTGGCCCAGCTCACCGCCTCGTCGACTTCCGCGAAACGAGTGATCGAGACGACCGGGCCGAACACTTCGCGGCGCACGATCTCGTCCTCCTGCAGCGCACCGGCGACGACGGTCGGCTGGTAGTAGAAGCCGGTGCCCTCGCCCGGCTTGCCGCCGGTGGTGATCTCGATGTGCTTCAGCTCCGAGGCACGCTCGACAAAGCTCGAGACGCGATCGCGCTGGCGGCGCGAGATCAATGGCCCGATTTCGTTCTCGGTGTCGTCGGGCTGGCTGTATTTGATGGTCGAGACGGCGGAGGACAGATCGGCGACCAGCTTGTCGTAGATCTTCTTGCCGGCATAGATGCGGCAGGCGGCGGTGCAGTCCTGGCCGGCATTGTAGTAGCCGAAGGCGCGCAAGCCCTTGACGACGGCGCCGAGATCGGCGTCGTCGAAGACGATGACCGGCGCCTTGCCACCAAGTTCGAGATGCGTGCGCTTGACCGATTTGGCGGCGGCCTGCAGCACCTTCTTGCCGGTGGCGACGTCACCGGTGATCGAGATCATATTGACCTTGGGATGGTTGATCAGCGTGTTGCCGACGCTGTCGCCCCGGCCAAGCACGACATTGACGACGCCCTCGGGCAGCACTTCGGCCAGAATCCTTGCCAGCTTCAGCGCCGTCAGCGGCGTCTGCTCCGACGGCTTGAAGACGACGGTGTTGCCGCCGGCGATCGCCGGCGCCAGCTTCCAGGCCATCATCATCAGCGGATAATTCCATGGCGCGATCGAAGCGACGATGCCGATCGGATCGCGCCGCACCATCGAGGTGTGGCCGGGCAGGTATTCGCCCGCGACCACACCCGGCATGGAGCGGACCGCGCCGGCGAAGAAGCGGTAGCAGTCGACGATGGCCGGGATTTCGTCATTGAGCACTGCGTTGATAGGCTTGCCGCAGTTCAGCGCCTCGAGCGTGGCAAATTCCTTGGCCTCGGCCTCGATGCGGTCGGCAATTTTGAGCAGGTAGCCGGAGCGTTGCGCCGGCGTGGTGCGAGACCACAAGACGAACGCTTGTCCCGCTGCCGCAATGGCGGCCTCGATCTGTGCCTGACTGGCTTCGGGCAGGTTGAGAATGGTCGCCCCGGTCTTCGGATTGAGGATCGGCTCCTCGGTCTCGGCGCCCTTCTCGAATTTGGAGCCGATCAGCATCTGGGTGTCCATTGGGGTCTCCTTGGGCAGAAGTGAGTAGTGAGTAGTGGATGAGTTTCCACCGTGGATTCGGCTATTCCCTGCTCACTACTCACCACTCACTTTTTTCATTTCCCGCTTCCGGCGATCTGGTCGCCGTCGCGGGTCAGGTAATAGGCAAACAGGATCGGCAGCAGCGTCACCAGGACGACGACCATGGCCACGACGTTGGTGACCGGACGCTGGCGCGGACGGATCAGTTCCTCCAGCATCCAGATCGGCACCGTCTGCTGCTGGCCGGCGGTGAAGGTGGTGACTATGACCTCGTCGAAGGAAAGGGCAAAGGCGAGCATGCCGCCGGCGAGCAATGCGGTGGCGATATTGGGCAGCACGACGTGGCGAAAAGTCTGGAAGCCGTCGGCGCCGAGATCCATAGAGGCCTCGATCATCGAGCCCGAGGTGCGACGGAAACGAGCGACGGCGTTGTTGTAGACCACGACCACGCAGAAAGTGGCGTGGCCAAGCACGATCGTCCAGAACGAGAAGGGGATGTCTGCCAGCGCGAAGGCCGAACGCAGCGCGATGCCGGTGATGATGCCGGGCAACGCGATCGGCAGGATAACCAGCAGCGAGATGGTTTCGCGGCCGAAGAATTTCGTCCGCGACACGGCGGCGGCGCACAGCGTGCCGAGCACCAGCGCAATCGTGGTCGAGATGGCGGCGACGCGGACCGACAGCGACAGCGCTTCCCAGACATCGGGCCGGTTCCAGGTGACGGCGAACCATTGCGTGGTCAGCCCGGGCGGCGGCCAGACGAAACTCTTCTCCTCGGTGGTGAAGGCGTAGACGAAGATCAGCAGGATCGGCAAATGCAGGAAGAGCAGGCCGCAGGCAGCGGCGGCCTTCAGGCCGAGCGGAGCGGATTGACCAGGGTCAGAGCGCATCGAAGGCCCCCATGCGCTTGGCGCCCCAGAGATAGAAGCCCATGATGACGATGGGCACCACGGTGAAGGCGGCGGCCAGCGGAATGTTGCCGGCCGTGCCTTGCTGCGAATAGACGGCCTGGCCGATGAACAGGCGCGACGTCCCGATGATCTGCGGGATGATGTAATCGCCCAATGTCAGCGAGAAGGTGAAGATCGAGCCGGCGACGATGCCAGGCAGCGCCAGCGGAAACAGCACGTTGCGGAAGGTCTGGCCGGGCGAGGCGCCGAGATCGGACGACGCCTCGACCACATTGCCGGGCACGCGCTCGAGGGCCGCCTGAACGGGCAGGATCATGAAAGGCAGCCAGACATAGACGAAGACGATGAAAGTGCCGGTGAACGATACCGACAGCGAATTGCCACCGACCACGGGCAGCGACAGCCAGGCGTCGAGCAGCCACAACAAGTGCAGCTTGGTGAGCAGCCAGGTCAAAATGCCTTCCTTGGCCAGGATCAGCTTCCAGGCATAGATCTTGACCAGATAGCTCGACCACAGCGGCAGCATGACGCCGAGATAGAACAGTGCCTTCCAGCGGCCGCGTGCATAGCGCGCCGCGTAGTAGGCAATGGGGAAGGCGACGATGGCCGAAGCCAGCGTGACCAGGGCCGCCATCGTCACCGTGCGCAGGATGATGTCGAGATTGGCGGCCTGTAACAGGTCGCCATAGGTCTTCAGCGTGAACTGGCGGTTGATGAGGCCGGAGAACTCGTCGATGGAGAAAAAGCTCTGCGCCAAAAGCGCGAACAGCGAGCCGATATAGACGATGCCGAGCCACAAAACCGGCGGCAGCAGCATGAGGAGCAGCAGGACTTTTGGCCGGCGCCAGAAAAGGTCGGAGAGCGCACCGCGCGGACCGCCGCTGCCGGGCAGGATGGCGGGTACGGGATTGGCGTTGAGGGCGACGATGCTCACGGCGCCACCATGTCGATTGGATCAATGGCGGCAAGGCCGAGATCCTTCACACCCCCCTCTGTCCTGCCGGACAGAGGGGAGTGCTTCACGCAAACGTCAATCATGCCGGCTCGTCCATAAGATGCAGGTGCTCGCGGTTGAAGGTGAGCACCACCGCCTCGCCCTCCGCCGGCAGGGCAGTGCCGGCCGGCACCACGGCGTGCAGTTTCAATCCGTCGGCATCGAGCGCCAGCCGGGTGGTGGCGCCGAGATAATTGGTCGAGACGAGGCGCGCGGCGACGCCCTCGCCGCTTGCGGCACGGCCGACGCGAATGGATTCAGGCCGCAGGCTGCCCCAGCGGCTCTGGCCTGAATAACGCTGGACGAAATCCGGCGGCAGCACGTTCGAGGAACCGACGAAATCAGCGACAAAGCGCGTGCTCGGCCGCTGATAGATGTCCTCCGGCGTACCGATCTGCATGATCTTGCCATCGTTGAAGACGGCGACGCGGTCGGCCATCGACAGTGCCTCGCCCTGGTCGTGGGTGACGAAGACGAAGGTGATGCCGAGCGCCTTCTGCAGCGATTTCAGCTCCTCCTGCATGTTTTCACGCAGCTTGAGGTCGAGCGCGCCGAGCGGCTCGTCGAGCAGCAGCACCTTGGGCTGGTTGACCAGCGCGCGGGCGAGCGCGACACGCTGGCGCTGGCCCCCGGAGAGCTGGCCGGGCCGCCGGGCGCCGTAGCCGGGCAGTCGCACCAGCGAGAGCGCTTCTTCCGCCGCCTTGTGCCGCTCGGCCTTGCTCACGCGCTTGACCATCAGCCCGTAGGCGACGTTGTCGAGCACATTGAGATGCGGGAACAGCGCGTAGTCCTGGAACACGGTGTTGACGTTCCGGCGGTAGGGCGGCACGCCTTCGGCACGCTCGCCGAAGATCGAGATCGAACCCGCCGTCGGCTGCTCGAAGCCGGCGATCAGGCGCAGACACGTGGTCTTGCCGGACCCGGACGGCCCGAGCATGGCGAAGAATTCGCCCGGCACGATGTCGAGGTCGACCGCGTCGACGGCGCGAACGCTGCCGAAATGGCGCGAGACTCTTTGAAAGGAAACGGCTGGGGTCATGGGATGTCAGTCTGTTGCCGGTTGGTTCTATCGGATTGCCGTAGCACGCCGCTGGACCTCCCCCTCGATGGGAGGTCGCGGCGAAGCCGCAGGTGGGGGTGACCTGCACAGACGGCCGAGCAGCCCCACCCCGACGCTGCGCGTCGACCCTCCCCACGAGGGGAAGGGTAAGAGAGATCACCGTCCGCCGATGACGCCGATATAATCCGACACCCAGCGATAGTAGGGCACGCACTGGTCGTTCTGGGTGACGCATTTCGAGACCGGCGTCTTCCAGAACTTGATCTTGTCGAAATTGTCGTAGCCGTTGGTCTTGCAGCCTTCCTCGCCGAGCAGCTCGTTGCCCTTGCACGCGGCGGGCACGACCGGCAGCGAGCCGAACCAGGCGGAGACATCGCCCTGCACCTTCGGCGCC
This sequence comes from Mesorhizobium sp. B2-3-13, assembly GCF_006442195.1. Lineage (NCBI taxonomy): Bacteria > Pseudomonadati > Pseudomonadota > Alphaproteobacteria > Hyphomicrobiales > Phyllobacteriaceae > Mesorhizobium > Mesorhizobium sp. B2-3-13. The sequence continues at coordinate 67,132 of NZ_VFVQ01000021.1, read as the reverse complement.
AGCGAATGCTCGAGCCACATGTAGGCGCAGTTCGGGTGCGCCGCGTCGGCTTCCATCATGGTGGTGTCGGCCCAGCCGGTGACGCCTTCTTCCGGTACGGTCGAGGCGACCGGCTTCTTGGCGGCGACCAGCGTATTGACCTGATAGGGCCACGAGCCCGAAGCAACCACGCCTTCATTCTGGAAATCGTCGACCTGGATGGCGGCATCATGCCAGTAGCGGCCAACCAGCGTGCGCTGGACGCGCAGCAATTCGAGCGCCGCCTTGTACTGGTCCTCGTTCAATTCGTATGGGTCCTTGATGCCGAGTTCCGGCTTGTGGAACATCAGGTAGTTGGCGGCGTCGGCGATGTGGATCGGTCCGTCATAGGCCTGGACGCGACCCTTGTTGGACTTGCCGTCCGGCAGCTTCATCTCCTCGAAGACGACGTTCCAGCTCTTCGGCGCTTCCTTGAACACCTCGGTGTTGTACATCAGGATGTTCGGGCCCCACTGATAGGGCACGCCGTAATGAACGCCGCCGACAGTAAACCAGGGCGCGTCCTTCAGCCGGTCGTCGACCGTCTTCCAGCCCGGGATGAGATCGGTGTTGATCGGCTGCACGCGCTTGCCGGCGACGAGGCGCAGCGAGGCATCGCCCGACGCGGTGACGAGGTCGAAGCCGCCCTCGTTCATCAGCGAGACCATCTCATCCGAGGTGTTGGCGGTCTTGACGTTGACCTTGCAGCCGCTCTCTTTCTCGAAGGCGGTGACCCAGTCATAGCCCTTGTCGGTCTCGCCGCGCTCGATATAGCCCGGCCAGGCGACGATGTTGACCTCGCCCTCGCCCTTGCCGAGTTCCTTGACCTGGGCGATGGCCTGACCGGAGAGGGTCAGCGCGACCGTCAAAGCAGTGCACGACTTCAGGAATGAATTCATTATCGACTCCCATTTTGGCGCGTGATCCAGAAACCGCTCCGGTTTTCGCTGGATCACGCGCGGACTGAAAAACTTGTCAGCTCGTCCGTTGGACTTGACGCCGCTCTGATGGCAGCTTGTATCCGTGAAACGGAAGGTGCTTTGAAAATTCCGGTTTCGCAAATTCATTTATCAGAAGGCCGATATCGGTTTTTCCGATATCTCTATCACAGACGCTGGCGCACCGTCCGCTGCGACTGGGCAAGGCCGATGAAGTCGCGCGCCGCGGCGGCCAAGCCAGATCCCCGCCGCCAGACCATGCCGACCTGCACCACCGGCAAGGAACCGGAAATGTCGCGCGATTCAATGCGGTCGCCTTCCAGCGACCAAGGCCGGTAGACAAGGTCGGGCAGCAGTGCCACGCCGGCGCCGGTGGCGACGAGGCTGCGCACGGCTTCCACGGAACGGGTGCGGAAGGCGACATGCGGCCTGGCGCCGATCGCCGTCAGCAGCTTGCCGGTGTTCTCCTCGATCTCGTCGACGGTCAGCATGATCAGCGGCTCGGAGGCGATATCGCCGATGCCGATAATGTCGGCGCCAGCCAAGGGATGGCCGAGCGGCAGCCACAGCCGGTAGGCCGAGACTTCGAGGATCTCCGATTGCAGGGCAGTGCGGTCGCGCAAATTGGAGGTGACCATGACGGCAATGTCGAGCTTGCCACCGATCAGCAGGTGCTCGAGGTAGTCGCCATTGTCCTCTATGGCCGAGACCTCGACGCCCGGATAGGCGCGGCGGTAGCGTGAAAGCAGATCCGACAGCACATAGCCGGCGACCAGCGAGGTGACGCCGAGTTGCAGCCGCCCGCCCGCCACGGCCTGTTCGCCGGAAAAAGAGCGGCGCGCGTCGGACACATCGGCGAGAATCTTTGTCGCATGACGCAGGAACTGGTGGCCCTTGTGGGTGATGTTGAGGCCGCGCGGATGGCGCTCGAACAGTTCGACGCCAAGATCGCTTTCAAGTTCCTTGATCGCCTCGGTGACCGACGATTGCGAAATGGAGAGGTTTTGCGCCGCGCGCGACACCGTACCTTGTTCGGCAACGGCGATGAAGAACTGCAACTGACGGATGGTGAAGGCCATGGGCCGACTAAACACCGGCAGGCAAGCGAAGGAAAGCCGGCTGCGGAGCTTATCGCGTGACCGGAGATTGGTGCAGCGCGGTCAGCCGAGCATCAGCCTGATGCGGCGTCGCCATGTCGGGCCATAGCGCAACGCAAGCATGAAGGCCGTCTCAAGCGCCACGACGATGACGATGATGCGCAGGCCAACCGCGAAGGAATCCTGGCCACTGCCGCGCATGAGGTAACCGGTCAGGAGAAAGCCCGCATTCCATATGGTGGCGCCAAGCAGTGTCGCGGCCGCGAAAGGCAAGGCAGGCAGACAAAGCGCGCCAGCAGCGATCGGCAGGTAATTGCGCACCGTCGGGATGAACTGCGCCAGCAAGGACACCCTGACATGATTGCGGCGATAGGCCTGGCCAAGCTTGCGATAGGTTTCGGGGCGCAGGAAGACATATCTGCCGGCTCGTCCGATCAGCCTGTCGGCACGGTCGAAGCCGATCCGGCGGCCGACCGCATACCAGACAAGGCAGCCGGCGAAGGAGGCGGAAGTCGTCGCCGCCAGCAGGATCGCCAGCGTCGCATGGTCAGGCGCCGCCGTCATACCGAGGAACAGCAGCAGCACATGCGAGGGCGGAATCGGCAGGATCTTTTCGGTGAAGGCGAGGCAGAAGACGCCGAACAGGCCGAAGCCGAGAATGGCCGACAACGGTCCGGTCATGCGAAGCGCCAGTCGTATGTTTCTGACGTCTTGATCCTGGCGACGCGATAGACCGTCGCCGGCGGGAAGTTGCGAAAGGTATGGCCAACCCGCGTGACCTCGAGATCGAGCCTGTCGAGCAGCGACTGGTCGAACGGGCAGCGCCGTCCAAGCGTGAACTGATAGAGTGCTCCGACCGGGCGAAGGTTGGCGAAAACACCTTCGAGAATGGCGAGCGTCCTGCGCGGCGAGATCAGCCGGAAAGGCAAGCCGCTGACGGCAGCACCAATCACCGGCCGGTGAAAGAGCGACAGATGGCGCAGACCGACAGCATCCATCTCGAATATCCGGGCGGCCGGAAAGCGACGCTTGAGCAGTGCGGCAAAATCCGGATCGGATTCGATCAGCGTCAAATCTTCCTCCTTAACCCCGCGCGACAGCAGCGCTCGCGTGAACGGGCCGGTTCCTGGACCGAGCTCCAGCACGGGACCCGTCTCGGGTCCGATGTCGCGCGTCATCAATGCCGCCAGGCTGGAGCTGGACGGCGTGACGGAGCCGACCCTGAACGGCGCCACGGTCCACGCCACAAGGAAAGACAGAGCATCATTTGCAGGCATGGTAACCTCAATCCCGGACAACAGCACGCCAGATTGTGTGGCCAACTGATTCGTTTCAGCGCCATTTCGTTTCAACGTCGGGCCCGACCTGTTGCATATTCGGGCCCGACGCCTTCACGCCGGCATGGGCGATTCGTGCCGACCGATGCTGTTTGCCGCGACTGGGTTGCATAGACATTGCGCGATCTCGAAGGCACAGAAAGCGTTTGTCGACCCGGGCCGTTCGGCTTTGCCATGTTTGCGCAATGTTGGCGCGGTAGCGCCCGAAGCTGCTGCTGGAGAATTGTCGATGCGAATCTTGCTGGTCGAGGACGAGCCTGAAATGGTCTCTGCCTTGCGTGCCGCGCTGAAGCGCCACGACATGGTGGTCGATCACGCCGGCTCGCTCATCGAGGCGGAAGGCTTCGTTGCCGCCGACAGCTATGACGCGATCCTGCTCGACCGCCAGTTGCCGGATGGCGACGGGTTGTCGCTGGTGCCCAGATTGCGTTCGGCCAAGAACACCACGCCAGTGCTGATGCTGACGGCGAGAGGCGACACATCGGACAAGGTCGATGGGCTGGACATGGGCGCGGACGACTATCTGGCGAAACCATTCGCCTTCGAGGAACTGCTGGCTCGCCTGCGCGCGCTGCTCAGGCGCCCGGCGCCGATGCAGTCGCAATTTATCCGTGCCGGCGATCTGGTGCTCGATGTCGGGCATCGCGAAGCGTCGATCCGTGCCGAACCGCTCAGCCTGCCGCGCCGCGAACTCCTGGTGCTGGAGGCGCTGATGCGGCGCACCGGCCGCATGGTGCAACGCGAGGCGCTGATGGACGCGGTGTTCGGCCTCGATGACGAGATCCAGTCCAACGCCCTCGATACACATGTCTCGCGCCTGCGCCGCAAACTCGCCGATGCCGATGCCGGCGTGACGATCAACGGCATTCGCGGCGTCGGCTATCTCCTGCGCGAGACGACATGAGCGCCAAGCAATGAGCCTCAAGCGCCCGCGTTCGCTGAAATGGAGCCTGGTGCTGCGCATCGCCTTGCTGCAATGCGCGATGCTGACGCTGATCATCGTCGGCATTCTCCTCGCATTGCTCGCCACCGGGCTCATTCCGCACGATTATGAGGACGGCACAATGGACGTGCTGGCGGATGCGGTGGCGCGTGACGCAGGCGGGAAGCTCATCCTGCGCGAGACCTCGGACCTGACGAAGCTGCGATCCGAGGTCCCCGATCTCTGGTTCATCATCCGAGACAAGCAGGGCCAGCGGCTGCAGGAGGGCACCATGCCGCCCATCTTTCAGCCTTTCGCCGGATTGCTGGACACTATCAGCGACGCCCGTATCGACCACGCAATCGGGCAAACCGCGCCGCCGGAGGGGAAGATTCGCTGGACCGATACGGCGGCCGGCAATGTCCAGATCTTCACCGGCACCAAGGGCGGGCTTTCGCTGTTGCGCCTGCTCGACCAGGCGCCGCAATTCTTCCTGCAAGGCATATTGCCGCTCGCCGGGCTGATGGCGCTGGCCACGCTGTTCGCGACACCCTGGGTGGTGCGTGGCGCCCTTTCGGGCCTGGGCCATGCAGCCGCCGAGGCTGAGCGCATCGACATCGACCAGCGGGGTGTCCAGCTGCCGCTGAAGGACGTACCGACAGAGGTGACACCGCTGGTCAAGGCGGTGAATGCGGCCCTTGCGCGGCTCGACAAGGGCTATGAGCGCCACAAACGTTTCCTCACCGACGCCGCCCATGAGCTCAGGACACCGGTCGCCATCCTCAACACGCGCCTCGCCTCGCTGCCGGCGACACCGGAACGGGCACGGCTGCTGCAGGATGCAGCACGGCTCTCGACGCTGACCGACCAGTTGCTCGACCTGCAGCGTCTCGACCGGCAGACATCGCCTTTCGAAAAGGTCGATCTCGTGGCGATTGCGCGAGGCGTCATCGTCGACCTCGCGCCGATGGCATTCTCGGCCGGATACGAGATGTCCTTCGAGCCGGAGAGGGACACGCTTTTTGCCACCGGCGACCGCACCGCGATTGAACGTGCGGTGACCAACATCGTGCAGAACGCCATCGAGCATGGCGGCCGCGCCGGCAAGATCACCGTCAGCGTCACAACGCCCGCCATCATCGAGGTGCGGGACGAAGGCGACGGCGTGCCACCGGGCGAGCGGGAGCGCATTTTCGAGCCCTTCTACCGATTGCGCCCGCAGGATCATGGCGCCGGCCTCGGCCTCAACCTCGTGCAGGAGATCATGCATCTACATGGCGGACGCATCGAAATCCTCGACGGCAAGCCCAGCGGCGCCTGCTTCAGGATGAGTTTTCGCGCGTTGGCGGCATAGCGTCGCCGCGAGTTCACACGGACGCCCGCGATGACATCAGTCGATGACAGACAGCAGACAACGAATTCCGGCGTCTATGCCGCCGGAGACGCGGCACGCCGATGCACAACATCGCCTTCGGCTAAATTCCCGCTTCGCCGCCGGCAATGCTGAGCCGCGCGCCGGCCTGTGCGAGGGCGGCGGCAATGTCATGCGGCGGCGCGCGATCGGTGGCGAGTTCGGAAAAGCCGTCGAAGCCGCAGACCTGAACCAAGCCCTGACGGCCGAACTTCGTGTGGTCGGTGACGACGAGCGAGCGCTGGCCGCGCGACAGCACCATGCGGGCGAATTCCGCCTCGTTTAGATCAAAGTCCATGACACCCGTCGCCGCATCCACGGCGCCGGTGGAAATGATGGCGTGGCTGACCGAGAAGCGGCTGACGAACTCGATCGCCGACGTCCCGAACGCGGCTCCTGAATCGCTGCGCAGCTCGCCGCCGGCCATATAGACCTTGTTGCCGTTGATGGTGGCCAGCGTGCGGGCAATATCAGACGAGTTGGTGACGACCGTCAGGCGCCGGTGGCCGAGCAGTTCGCGCGCCAGGAACGAAGTCGTGGTGCCGGTGTCGAGCATGATCGATTCGCCGTCACGGATGGTGGCGGCAACCATGCGTGCGATGACCCGCTTGGCATCGGCATGCTCGCGCATGCGCCGTTCGAACGGCGCTTCGCCGATCATCGACGGCAGGCCAATGGCGCCATGCATCTTCAGAACCGAGCCGTCGCCGGTGAGCGGCTTGACATCCCGCCGCACGGTTTCAAGGGAAACGCCCAACCGGTCGGCCAGGCTGGCGATGGTGACGGTTCCCTCTTCCTGCAGCAGCCGCAGGATCTCGCCATGCCGTTTCGAGTGGATCATATGTGCGCGTCCCGGAGTTTGCCCGTTCCCAAGGCATTCCTAACGCTTTTAAAGGAATTGCCCATGCTTTCGGGCAAAATACCCAAAAAAAGTCACATCTTTTTATTGACAGAAGAGCAACCCTGGCGTGAAATCCAACCTTAACAGGGTTCGGAGCTGCAGCGGGAGGGTGATTGGCAGAGCCGCAACTCATTGACCAGGCAGTCTGCAACGTGTCTGGCGTAAGGAATTTTCAGATCCGCGGGGGCGGATGCCGGGCTCAAAAACCTGGCCAAGGGGCTCGTCGGTGCGGTGCGGGATACCGATCCTGGCGTCCCGCACCGACGAGATCGTTTGCGTTTCTCCCCGCCGTCATTGCGTTGCCCAGGGCGCCTTGGCGAAACCCGGCAAACCAGCCCAGCAAACCAGGGATGATCCCGTGATTGCCGAAGACCGCATCCGCGCCCTGCCCTGCTGGACGGGCGCCATCGTGATCGCGCCGCTGCCCGGCGGCTTGAGCAACGCGAATTATGTGGTCACCGACACGGCCGGCAAACATGTCGTGCGCTTCGGCCAGGATTATCCGTTCCACCATGTCTTCCGCGAACGCGAGGTGATGACCGCGCGGGCGGCTCACGCCGCCGGGTTCGCGCCGGCGGTCCATTATGCCGAACCAGGAATCCTGGTGACGGCGTTTCTTGGCGCCAAAACCTATCTGGCCGAGGACGTGCGCGCCAATCTCGGCCGCGTCGCGGCGCTGATGCGCGGCTTCCACCGGGAGATGCCCAACCATATCTCCGGCGCCGGCTTCATGTTCTGGGTGTTCCATGTCATCCGCGACTATGCGCGCACGCTTGAAGAAGGCGACAGCCGCAAGCGCGGTGACCTGCCGCGCTTCCTGGCGCTGGCCGACGAACTGGAGCGCGCCCAGAAATTGCTGCCGATCGTCTTTGGCCACAATGATCTTCTGCCTGCCAATATTCTCGACGACGGCAGCAGGCTGTGGCTGATTGATTTCGAATATGCCGGCTTCAACACGGCGATGTTCGACCTCGCCGGCGTCGCTTCGAACGCGGGCATGAGCGATGAGGAATCCTTCGCCTTCCTGACCGCCTATTTCATGAAGGAACCGGATGAGGCGATCCGCCGCTCGCACGCCGCCATGCAATGCGCCTCGCTGCTGCGCGAGGCGATGTGGAGCATGGTGTCGGAACTCTATCTCGACGCGCCCGGCATCGACTACGTCGCCTACACCGAGGAAAACCTGGTGAGGCTCGACGCGGCGCTGGAAAGCTACCGGACAAAATACGGGATCCTGAAATCATGACCTTGCCTAGCCAGGCCGCGATCGTCGTCATCGGCGGCGGCATCATCGGCTGTTCGACGGCCTATCATCTGGCGCGCGACCACAAGGCCGACGTGGTGCTGCTCGAACAGGGCAAGCTGACCTCGGGCTCGACGTGGCATGCGGCCGGCCTGGTCGGGCAATTGCGCTCGTCGGCCTCGATCACGCGGGTACTGAAATACTCCGTCGACCTCTACAAGGGGCTGGAAGCCGAGACCGGGCTCGCCACCGGCTGGAAAATGACCGGCTGCCTCAGGCTCGCCACCAATGCCGACCGCTGGACCGAGTACAAAAGGCTGGCGACGACGGCGAGAAGCTTCGGCATGGACATGCAGCTTCTGTCGCCCGCGGAGGTCAAGGCGATGTGGCCGCTGATGGAGACCGGCGATCTGGTCGGCGCGTCCTGGCTGCCGACCGACGGCCAGGCGAGCCCTTCCGACATCACGCAGTCGCTGGCCAAGGGCGCGCGCATGCATGGCGCCAGGCTCTACGAGGGGGCGTGTGTCACCGGCTTCGAGATGAAGGGCGACCGCATCACTGCGGTGAAGACCAATCAAGGCGACATTGCCTGTGACAAGGTGGTGAACTGCGCTGGGCAATGGGCGCGGCAGATCGGCGCCATGGCCGGCATCAACGTGCCGCTGCAGCCGGTGAAGCACCAGTACATCATCACCGAGAAAATCGCGGGGCTGGCGACCGACGCGCCGACGCTGCGCGACCCCGATCGGCGCACCTATTTCAAGGAAGAGGTTGGCGGGCTGGTGATGGGCGGCTATGAGCCGAACCCGCAGGCCTGGACAACCGGTCTCCCCCGAGGCGACGTGCCCGACGACTGGGAGTTCCGGCTGTTCGACGACGATTACGATCATTTCGAGCAGCACATGGCTCAGGCGATCGCGCGCGTGCCGGCGCTGGAGACGGTCGGCGTCAAGCAGATGATCAACGGGCCGGAAAGCTTCACGCCCGACGGCAATTTCATCCTCGGCGTGGCGCCCGAATGCGCCAACATGTTCGTCGGTGCCGGCTTCAACGCTTTCGGTATCGCCTCGGGCGGCGGCGCCGGCTGGGTGCTGGCGCAATGGGTGGTCGACGGCGAGGCGCCGCTCGACCTGTGGGTGGTCGACATCAGGCGCTTTTCCAACCTGCACCGCGACCGGCAATGGGTGTGCGAGCGCACGCTGGAAGCCTACGGCAAGCACTACACGATCGGCTTCCCGCACGAAGAGTACGTCAGCGGCCGGCCGCGCATCGTCTCGCCGCTGTATGAGCGGTTGAAGCAGCAACGCGCCGTGTTCGGCTCGAAACTCGGTTGGGAGCGGCCGAACTGGTTCGCGCCGAAGGGCGTCGAGCCAAAGGACCTCTATTCGATGGGCCGGCAGAACTGGTTTGCCGCCGTCGGCGACGAGCACCGGCACGTGCGCGAGCATGTCGGCATCTTCGACCAGTCGTCCTTCGCCAAATATGAGCTGAGCGGCCCCGACGCGGCCAAGGCCCTTGACTGGATCTGCGCCAACGACGTCAGCAAGCCGGTCGGCCGGCTGATCTACACGCAACTCCTCAATACGCGCGGCGGCATCGAGGCCGACCTGACCGTGTCGCGGCTGGCCGAGGAAAAATTCTACATCGTCACCGGCACCGGTTTCCGCACCCATGACGCCTCGTGGATCAGCGACCATATTGGCGGAGGCCTCGATGCCCAGCTCGCCGATGTCACCGAGGATTTCGGCACACTGTCGCTGATGGGGCCGCGCGCCCGCGATGTGCTTTCGGCCGTGACCAATGCGGATGTGTCGAATGCCGGCTTCCCGTTCGGCCATGTGCGGGAAATCGTCATCGCGGGTCACACGGTCCGGGCGCTGCGTGTCACCTATGTCGGCGAACTGGGCTGGGAGCTGCATGTGCCGATCGCCGCCACCGGCGAAGTCTTCGACGCGCTGATGGCGGCCGGCGGGAAGCACGACATCCGGCCGATCGGCTACCGCGCGCTGGAATCGCTGCGGCTGGAAAAGGGCTATCGCGCCTGGGGCTCCGACATCACGCCCAATGACACACCGCTGGAGGCCGGGCTGGGCTGGGCCGTAAAGCTGCGTAAGAACACCGACTTCGTCGGACGACGCGCACTTGAGAAAGTTGGCGGCGCGTCCCTGACGAAGCGCTTTGCCGGCTTTACGGTCGACGATCCGGAGATCGTGATCGTGGGGCGCGAGACCATACTGCGCAATGGCGAGCCGGTCGGCTATTTGACCAGCGGCGGCTACGGCTACACGGTCGGCAAGAACATCGGTTACGGCTATGTGCGCAACGCCGAGGGGGTGAACGATGATTTCCTCGCCTCGGGCAGCTATGAACTGGTGGTCGCGATGCAGCGGACGCCGGCTCAAATCTGTCTTGAGCCGCTATACGACCCGGCAATGGAGCGCGTGAAGGCTTAACTCACGCGCAAAGCGAGGCCACGGCTGGGGACGGTATCGGCCTCGCCAGGCATCGAGACGTAGGGACGTGTTTCCTCAATGCGGACGACTAGGCCTTGCGCCTCGAGTTCGGCGATGCGCGCGGCAAAGCCCTGATCCCACAACGTGTTCTTGACCGTCAGCACGATCACTCCGCCCGGCCGGCAGATGCGGATCAGTTCGTCCAAACCGTCGGCACCGACATGACCCGAGGTGAACACACCGGCCGAGATGATGCCGGCATAGGTGTCGTTGGCAAAAGGCAGGTCACCGCCGAGTGCCAGGCAATGCAGCGCCGAATAGACGCCCTTGCGCGCGGCCTGATCCAGCATGCCCTGTGAGATGTCGAGCGCCTCGACCTGAGGATAGCCGGCAATGTCGAGCCATTCGCCGATCAGCCCGGTACCTGCCCCGGCGTCGAGCAGCGGGGCTGAACCGCGCGGCAGATGGCGGGCCAGCAAGGCAAGGCAGATCGTCGGGTGGCGGTAGCCGGCGGCCGACATGTCGGCGTCATAGGTTTGCGACCACCTGTCATAGAGTGCCGCTACCTCTTCCGGGCGCTTGGCCGCGTAGGCCTCGCCGAGCGCGCCTTGATGTTTGCCGTCCGTCACGTGTCGACCAATCCCTCGTCTTGCCGGGATGATAGCCAAACGGCGAAAATTGTGGAACCGTTGTCTCAAAGAAATAGCGCGTGGGGACGCAGGCATGGTGACAGACGAGGCGCGGGCAAAACTTGCCGCCATTCCGGTGCTGGCCGGCTACACCGGGCCGCTGGAACGGCTTGGCGGCCTCACCAACCTCGTCTTCAAGGCCGGCGATTACTGCCTGCGCGTTCCGGGCAAAGGCACCGAGGAATACATCAACCGCGCCAACGAAGCGGTGGCGGCACGCGAGGCGGCAAAGGCCGGCGTCAGTCCCGAGGTGCTGCATGCCGATGCCGCCACGGGCCTGATGGTGACGCGCTACATCGCCGATGCCGAGACGATGTCGCCGGAGAAATTCAGGGAGCGGCAGGGCAGTCCGGCCCGGGCGGCCGAGGCCTTCCACAAGCTGCACGCGTCCGGCGCGGTATTCCCCTTCCGCTTCGAGCTGTTTTCGATGATCGACGACTATCTCAAGGTGCTGTCGACCAGGGATGTCGCCCTGCCCGCCGGCTATCATGACGTGGTGCGCGCGGCCGGCAGCGTGCGCTCGGCCCTGGCCGTCCACGCCTTGCCCCTCGTCGCCTGCCATTGCGATCCGCTGTGCGAAAATTTTCTCGATACGGGCGAGCGGATGTGGATCGTCGACTGGGAATATTCCGGGATGAACGACCCTCTCTGGGATCTCGGCGATCTCAGCGTCGAAGGCAAGTTCGACGCGGCCCAGGACGAGGAGTTGATGCGCGCCTATTTCGGTGGCGAGGCGAAGCCGGCGGAGCGCGGCCGCGTCGTCATCTACAAGGCGATGTGCGACTTGTTGTGGACGCTGTGGGGGCTGATCCAGCTCGCCAACAACAATCCGGCCGACGATTTCCGCGCCTATGCGGACGGCCGCTTCGCGCGCTGCAAGACGCTGATGGAGACAGAAGAATTTTTGCGGCACCTTGCTGCGGTACGCCAGGGCTAAAGCGCGTCGCGGTGAAGCGTATTCATGCGACGCGCTTTAGATTTTTGTTTTGATGCATGTCGTTCTCCCAAAACCGAGGCCACTTTTGAGCGACATGCATTGGGGCACCCGAAATCCGGGCCCTACAGCATGTCGCGGCGAACAGGATTCGCCGCGACATGCTGTAGGCTTCTGATTTTATGCATGTCGTTGTCCCGGAACCGAGTACACTTCCGGGCGACATGCATTAGTTCACACCCTTCGGCACGTTCTCCGGCGGCACCGTGGTGTCGACCACTTTCTGGCGATGGAAGATGAACAGGCCGGCCAGAACGATGATGCCGGAGCCGATCAGGATACGCGGGCCGGGAACGTCGCCGAAGAACACCAGCCCGAACACCACCGCCCAGAGGAGCAGCGTGTAGTGCAGCGGCGCCAGTGTCGAGGCCGGCGCCAGTTTCAGCGCCCGCGTGATCATCAGATGCGCACCGCAGGAGACGATGCCGAGCAGCAGCATGGCGCCGAGATCGAGCGCCGACGGCGTCTTCCAGGCACCGATGGTCAGCACGCCGCCAACCAACAGCGTGCCGATCGTCTGCCATGTCACCAGATTGGTGTCGCTGGTGCCGCGCAGGCGCCGGTTGAGGATGATGGCGAATGCGAAGGCAAGGCTGCCGACAAGCGCGAAACCCGATGACAGCGAAAACGCGGCAGAGGACGGTTTCAGCATGATCACCACGCCGCAGAAGCCAAGCAGGATCGCCACCCAGCGGCGCCAGCCGACCTTTTCGCCAAGCAGGAAATGCGATAGCGCCGCCACATAGATCGGGCCAGCCATGTAGAAGCTCATCACATCGGCAAGCGGCAGAAAGACGACGGCGGCGTAGAACAAAGCGGTGTCCAGCGTCGTCGCCACCACGCGCAGGACCTGCAGCCCGGGCCGTTCCATCTGGAACAGTCTGCCAGCGCCCTGGTTGGCGATCATCGGGCCGAGCACGATGAAGGCGCCGATAGAGCGGATCAGCACCACCTGGCCGACGGAAAAGCTGGTGACCAGCCATTTGCCCATCGCGTCGTTCAGCGCAAACAGAAAGTCGCCCGCCAGCATCAGCAGGATGCCGGCCAGAAGCACATTCTTGACCATCGAATTCCGGGCGACGGGCTCAACCATGCCCGGCTCCTAGACTCAAGCGCCAACTTTGACGAGTGGGAATCGAAGAAACGGTAAGACCAGCCGCGGAAATCGGCTGTATCTACCCGGATTTGTGCCGCCGGTTCACCTGCGACGGCCTGCCGGAGATCGAAAGCCTGGTATCCTGCCTTGTCCGCTCCGCCACCACCTTGCCCCTGGCGATGACGCAGATGCGCTCGGCGCGCAGGCGCAGGGCCTCGATCGGATTGCCGGCATCGAGGATCACCAGGCTGGCGCGCTTGCCGACAGCCAGGCCAAGATGATCGAGGCCCATGATCGCGGCGTTGACGTTGGTGACCATGTCGAAGCAGCGCGCCATGTCGGCGGGGCTCGACATCTGGGCGACATGCAGGCCCATGAAGGCGACGTCGAGCATGTCGGCGGTGCCCAGCGAATACCAGGGATCGAGCACGCAATCCTGACCCCAGCCGACACGGATGCCCAGCGCCTGCATTTCCTTGACCCGCGTCATGCCACGCCGCTTCGGGAACGTGTCTTGACGGCCCTGCAGCATGATGTTGATCAGCGGGTTGGGGATCGCGGAAACACCGGCCTCGGCGATCAGCGGCAACAGTTTCGAGACGTAGTAATTGTCCATCGAATGCATGGAGGTTAGGTGCGAACCGGCCACCTTGCCCTGCAGGCCGAGGCGCTGCGTTTCATAGGCCAATTGCTCGATGTGACGCGACAGCGGGTCATCTGTCTCGTCGCAATGCAGGTCGACCATAAGGCCGCGTTTTGCCGCGATCTCGCACAATTCGGTCACCGAGCGCCTGCCGTCGGCCATGGTGCGCTCGAAATGCGGAATGCCGCCGACGATGTCGACCCCCATGTCCAGCGCGCGCATGGTATTTTGGCGCGCCGTCGGCGAGCGATAGAACCCGTCCTGCGGGAAGGCCACCAATTGCAGATCGATATAAGGGGCGACGGCCTTCTTGACCTCCAGCAGCGCCTCGACCGCCAGCAGCCTGTCGTCGCAGACATCGACATGGGTGCGGATGGCCAGCAGCCCCATCGACACCGCCCAGTCGCAATAGGCGAGCGCCCGATCGCGCACCGCTTCGTGCGTCAGGAGCGGCTTCAGTTCGCCCCACAGCGCAATGCCCTCGAGCAGCGTGCCCGACGCGTTGATGCGCGGAAGACCATAGGAAAGTGTGGCGTCCATATGGAAATGCGGATCGACGAAGGGCGGCGACACCAGATTGCCACGGGCGTCGACCTCGGTCCCCGCGGAACCCTCGAGCTTCGGCTCGATCGCAATGATCGTCTCGCCGCTGATCCCGATGTCGGCGATGCCGCCATGCGGCAGCGTGCCGCCACGAACGATTAGGTCGAAATCCATCTCTCATCATCCCGCTTGAAGAATCACAGTTGCATCGTGTCTCAAAAGGCAGCCTGCCGCAGCGGTTTCTTTCCATGGCGGCAAGGTTCCCTCCGGCGGCAACTCCCTCTATAAGCCGCCTTCGTCATCCCGGCATCAAGGATCAGCCGTGTTTCGCTTCTTCCCCTCGACGGAAAACCAGCGCCTCGTCGCAAGGCTGCTCCGGGAATCGTTCCGGCAGCACAGGGCCGGCTACGCCGCCGCCATCCTGTCGATGCTGGTGGTGGCCGGCATGACGGCCGCCAGCGCCTGGATCCTGCGCGAAATAACCAATGAATTCGTGATCGACAAAAGGGTCGATCGCGTCAACATGATTGCCGTGGCGGTCGCCGCGATCTTCATCGTCAAGGGCATCGCCAACTTCGTCCAGGCCTACTTCATGAGCCGGGTCGGCAACGCCATCATCGCCGAACGGCAGCGCAAGATCTACGACCGCGTCCTGGCGCAAGGCATCGAATTCTACCACTCGACCTCGTCGTCCGACCTGATCACCCGCATGACCAACAATGCCCAGGCGGCGCGCAACGTGCTCGACCTCATCGTCACCTCCTATGTGCGCGACCTGGTGACGCTGGCTGCCTTGATTGGGGTCATGGTCTGGCAGCAGCCGGCGCTGTCGCTGATCTGCTTCGTCGTCGGTCCGCTGGCCATCTATGGCGTCAACCGCATCCTGAAGCGTGTGCGCAAGTTCGCCGCCATGGAGTTCCGTTCGGTCGGCCAGATCGTCCAGGTGATGCAGGAAACCGCGATCGGCGTGCGCGTGGTCAAATCCTTCAACCTCGAAGGCTTGATGCGCAAGCGCATGTACAGGGCGGTGTCCGATGTCGAGGACCGGGCCAACAACATCGCCGCGCTGGAAGCGGTGACCAATCCGGTGATGGAAACGCTGGCCGGTCTGGCGATCGCCGGCGCCGTCATGGTCAGCGGCTTACTGGTTCTGAAGGGCGGCCAGATGCCTGGCAACATCATGGCCTTCATCGCGGCGCTGCTGCTTGCCTATGAACCGGCAAAGCGCCTCGCGCGCGTCCGTATCTCCCTGGAAAGCGGCATTGTCGGCGTGCGCATGATGTTCCAGTTGGCCGACGAGCCTCTGACATTGGCCGAGAAGCCGGATGCAAGGCCGCTTCATGCCGGACCTGGCGAGATCCGGTTCGACGCCGTCAGCTTCGCCTATCAGAATGGCCCGCCAGTGCTTGACCGGTTCGACCTGGCTCTTGCGGCCGGCAAGATGACGGCGCTGGTCGGCCCCTCCGGCGGCGGCAAGTCGACGATCCTGAACCTTATCATGCGCCTATATGACCCGAAGAGCGGCAGGGTGCTGCTTGACGGACAGGACATTTCCTATGCCACGCTCGCCTCGCTTAGGGAAAAAATCGCCTATGTCAGCCAGGACACGTTCCTGTTTGCCGGCACGATCATGCACAACATCCGGCTTGGGCGGCAAGATGCGACCGACGACGAGGTGATCGCAGCGGCCAAGGCGGCCAACGCGCATGACTTCATCAGCGCGCAGGCGAAAGGCTACGAAACGGATGTCGGCGAGAATGGCGGCCTTTTGTCGGGCGGTCAGCGCCAGCGCATCTCGATCGCCCGCGCTATGCTGCGCAACGCCGAAATCCTGCTGCTGGACGAAGCGACCAGCGCGCTCGATGCCGAATCCGAGGCGCTGTTCCGCGATGCGCTGCAACAGCTGACGGAGGGGCGCACCACGATCGTCATCGCCCACCGCTTGTCGACCGTGCACCAGGCCGACACGATCGTGGTGCTGGAAGCCGGCAAGGTGGTGGAAAGCGGCCCGCACAAGACCCTGCTGGGGCAAGGCGGGCTTTACCAGAAGCTTTATGAGTATCAGCTGATGCCGTGAGGTTTTTCCTTCTCCCCTTGCTTGTGGGAGAAAGTGGATCGGCGCAGCGCCGAGACGGTTGAGGGGTGGGCGACGGAGTGCCGTCGGCGCCAAGCTGGAGCACCCCTCATCCGACCTCGCTTCGCGAGGCCACCGCCCTGGGCGAGTCACGGGCCTCGCCCGCCCTTCGGGCCCCACAAGGAAAGAAGGAAGAACCGCCCTTACTCCGGCACGTGCCTCACGGCCCCCTTGTCGGCACTGGTGGCGAAGGCAGCGTAGGCGCGCAGCGCGGTCGTCACCTTGCGCTTGCGCTTTTCCTGCGGCTTCCAAGCGTCCGCGCCCTTGGCCTCCATGGCCGCGCGGCGCGCATCGAGTTCCGCGTCGTCCACGGCGAGGCGGATGGTGCGGTTCGGGATATCGATCTCGATCGTATCGCCCTCCTGCACCAGCCCGATCAGCCCGCCTTCCGCCGCTTCAGGCGAAGCATGGCCGATGGACAGGCCCGAGGTGCCGCCGGAGAAGCGGCCATCGGTGACCAGCGCGCAGGCCTTGCCCAGGCCCTTCGACTTCAGATAGCTGGTCGGATAGAGCATTTCCTGCATGCCGGGGCCGCCGCGCGGTCCCTCATAGCGGATGACGACGACATCGCCAGCCTTGATCTCATTGGCAAGGATCGCCTTGACCGAAGCGTCTTGGCTCTCGAAGACGCGCGCCGGACCGGTGAATTTCAGGATCGACTCGTCGACGCCGGCCGTCTTCACGATGCAGCCGTCGAGCGCCAGATTGCCTTTCAGCACGGCAAGGCCGCCATCTTTCGAGAAAGGCGTCTTCGCCGAGCGGATGACGCCGGTTTCGCGGTTCGTGTCGAGCTCGTCCCAGCGGCGGTCCTGGCTGAAGGCGACCTGCGTCGGCACGCCGCCGGGAGCGGCGAGGAAAAAGTCGCGCACATTCTGGCTCGAGGTGCGCGAAATATCCCAATGGTCGAGCGCTTCGCCGAGGCTGGCGGTATGCACCGTCGGCAGATCGCGATTGATCAGTCCGGCCTCGTCGAGCTGGCCGAGGATGGCCATGATGCCGCCGGCGCGATGGACGTCTTCCATGTGCACGTCGGACTTAGCCGGCGCCACCTTGCAAAGGACAGGCACCCGCCGCGACAGCCGGTCGATGTCCTCCATGGTGAAGTCGACCTCACCCTCATGGGCGGCGGCCAGGATGTGCAGCACCGTGTTGGTCGAGCCTCCCATGGCGATGTCGAGCGTCATGGCGTTCTCGAAGGCGCCCTTCGAGGCGATGCTGCGCGGCAGTGCGCTCTCGTCATCCTGCTCGTAGTAGCGCTGGGCGAGATCGACGACGAGATGACCGGCCTCGACGAACAGACGCTTGCGGTCGGCATGTGTGGCCAGCGTCGAGCCGTTGCCGGGCAACGACAGGCCGAGTGCCTCGGTCAGGCAGTTCATCGAGTTGGCGGTGAACATGCCCGAGCAGGAGCCGCAGGTCGGGCAGGCCGAGCGCTCGATGACCTTGACGTCCTCGTCGGAGATCTTGTCGTCGGCAGCGGCCACCATGGCGTCGACCAGGTCGAGCGCCTGCGTCTTGCCGGCCAGCACGACCTTGCCGGCTTCCATCGGCCCGCCGGAGACGAACACGGTCGGGATGTTGAGGCGCAGCGAGGCCATCAGCATGCCGGGGGTGATCTTGTCGCAGTTGGAGATGCAGACCATGGCGTCGGCGCAATGCGCGTTGACCATGTATTCGACGGAATCGGCGATCAGCTCGCGCGACGGCAGCGAATAGAGCATGCCGTCATGGCCCATGGCGATGCCGTCGTCGACCGCGATGGTGTTGAATTCCTTGGCGACACCGCCGGCCTTCTCGATCTCGCGCGCGACCAGCTGGCCGAGGTCCTTCAGATGAACATGGCCGGGCACGAACTGGGTGAAGGAATTGACCACCGCGATGATCGGCTTGCCGAAATCACTATCCTTCATGCCTGTGGCGCGCCACAGGCCGCGGGCACCGGCCATGTTGCGGCCATGGGTGGTAGTGCGGGAACGGTAGGCGGGCATGTTTTTTCCTTGGTGGCTGGCCGCGCCGGGCGCGGCGGCGCTGAATTTTGATCGCAGGGGTTATAGACGCGCAACTATGGTCTGGCCACAATTTTGCAATGCGCCAGATTCTCCAGGAAAATTCGATGCCATTGTCGGATCGGGCGTATCACGACCGTCCTTGGGCAGACGGCAAGAAATGGCGCCATTCCGGGAGCAGCCGTTTCATTGTGGCAGCAAGAAGCAACCGAGGAGCACGACATGCAAAAGATCACCACCTTCCTGTGGTTCGACGACCAGGCCGAAGAGGCCATGAACCATTACGTATCCATCTTCAAGAATTCGAAGGTGCTGAGCGTCACGCGCTGGCCGCAAGGCCATGCTTCGGAAGGCAAAGTGCTGGTGGCATCGTTCGAGCTCGACGGTGTGCAGTTCCAGGCGCTCAATGGCGGCCCGCAATACAAGTTCACGGAGGCCATGTCGCTCTCGATCGACTGCAAGACGCAGGACGAGGTCGATCATTTCTGGAGCAAACTCACCGAAGGCGGCGGCGAGCCCGGCCGATGCAGCTGGCTGAAGGACAAGTTCGGTGTTTCCTGGCAGGTCGTGCCGGAGCAGTTGCCGCGACTGCTTCAGGACCCTGACAGGGCCAAGGCCGGCCGGGTGATGTCAGCGATGATGCAGATGGGCAAGATCGATATCGCCAAATTGGAGGCGGCGGCGAAAGGGTGAGAAGCGGTCCGCGTAGCGGACGAAAAGCCAATTGCTTGGCTTTTCGAGCTTCGAACGCCCGGAGCTTGCGAAGGCCGGGGGATTGAGTCTAACGATCCTTGAAGTCGGCGCTGCCCCTCATCCGCCCTTCGGGCACCTTCTCCCCGTGAACGGGAGAAGGAAAAAGGGTTCTTATGCCGCTTTGTCGCGGACCTGATAATCCTTGATCGTGGCGAAGCGGATCGCTTTCCAGCGCTCGGCTTCGTAGTTCAGCGAGAAGGCGTGCTGGGCGAGGAAGACCGGGTCGTTGTCGAGGTCGCGGGCGATGTCGCCGCGATGCGCCTCGATGAAGCGAAGCACCTCGGCCTTGTCATCGGCCGAGATCCAGCGGCAGACCGAAAAGCGCGACATCTCGAATTCGACGGGCAGCGTGTATTCGAAGTTCAGCCGCTCTTTCAGCACATCGAGCTGCAGGGCGCCGACGACGCCGACGATAGCCGGTGAGCCGTCCTCGGGCGAAAACAGCTGCACCACGCCTTCCTCGGCCATCTGGTGCAGCGCTTCCTTGAGTTTTTTCGCCTTCATCGCGTCGCCGAGGCGGACACGACGCAGGATTTCCGGGGCAAAATTCGGCACGCCGCGAAACAGGATTTCCTCGCCCTCGGTCAGCGTGTCGCCGATGCGCAGCGTACCGTGGTTGGGGATGCCGACGACATCTCCGGCGAAGGCTTCGTCGGCGGTGACACGGGTGCGGGCGAAGAAGAATTGCGGGGCCGAGAGGCTCATCGGCTTTCCCGTGCGCACCAGCTTGGCCTTCATGCCGCGCTCGAGCTTGCCCGAGCAGACGCGCACGAAGGCGATGCGGTCGCGGTGGTTGGGATCCATGTTGGCCTGGATCTTGAAGACGAAGGAGGTCATTTTTTCCTCCGTCGCCTCGATGGTGCGGGTGTCGGCCTCCTGCGCGCGCGGTGGCGGACCAAAGGCGCCAAGCGCCTCGATCAGGTCGCGCACGCCATAATTGCGCAGCGCCGAGCCGAAATAGACCGGCGTCAGATGGCCCTCGCGAAAAGCGTCGATATCAAGGGGTCTGCACGCCTCTCGCGCGAGCTCCAGTTCCTCGATGAAAGCCTCGCGCTCGTTTTCCGGCAGCAGGCCGGCAACGCGGTTGGAATCGGGACCGTTGACCGGCGTGCGTTCCTTCTCGTCGTCGCCCTTGCGCACGGCGTTCAGCGCCAGGTGATAGGTGCCGGAAAAAGTCTTGCCACGGCCAATCGGCCAGGTGATGGGCGCGGTGTCCAGCGCCAGCTTCTGCTCGATCTCGTCCAAAATCTCGAACGGATCGCGGCTTTCACGGTCCATCTTGTTGACGAAGGTGATGATCGGGATGTCGCGCAGCCGGCAGACCTCGAACAGCTTCAGCGTGCGCGGCTCGATGCCCTTGGCGGCGTCGATGACCATGACGGCCGAGTCGACCGCCGACAGCGTGCGATAGGTGTCGTCGGCGAAATCCTCGTGGCCCGGCGTGTCGAGCAGGTTGAAGACGTTGTCCTCATATTCGAACGTCATCACCGAGGTGACGACCGAAATGCCGCGCTCGCGCTCGATCTTCATCCAGTCGGAACGCGTCTGGATGCGGTCCTTCTTGGCCTTGACCTCGCCGGCAAGCTGGATGGCGCCACCGAACAGCAGCAGCTTTTCGGTCAGCGTCGTCTTGCCGGCGTCGGGGTGGGCGATGATCGCGAAAGTGCGGCGGCGCGCCACTTCCTCTGGAATAATTTCGGGCATTCTCTTGGGATTTCCGTGTGACAGGCCGGGCTTCTAGCAGCGCAGCGCCGGGCTGTCGACCGGTCCGGCGGCGTGAACGCCGCCGGTTGCATGGCTTGCTTCAGGCGGGTTCGTTCATGCGGCCCGCCTGAACGACCCCCGGAAGCCAGCCGGCGATAGCGCTGCCGATCGTGTCGGCATGATCCTCCTGCAGGTAGTGCGCGCCAGGCCCGAGATCGATGAACCGGCAGTTCTTCAAGCTGGCCGCGAATTCGCGTGCGGCCTGCGGTGAGATCAGCGCGCCTGGATCGCCGGCGAACAGCAGTTTCGGATAGGTGGACAGCCGCAGCGCCCGATGGTCGTGTTCGCTGATAGCGGCGACGTCGGCGGGCTGGCCCTCGATCGGCAATTCCCGGGGCAAACGCAGCACCGGCCTGCGCGATAGCGGCGTCGGGAACGGCGCCCGGTAGACGGCCATCTCTTCGTCGCTCATTGTTCGCAGCACCGAGGCCGGCAGCAATTTTTCAACGAAGACATTGTCTTCCAGGACCAGCTTCTCGCCGACATCGGGTGTACGCAACGCCTTGAACATTTCGCGAGCTTGCGGACGCT
The DNA here is from genome assembly GCF_006442195.1 of Mesorhizobium sp. B2-3-13. Classification (NCBI taxonomy): domain Bacteria; kingdom Pseudomonadati; phylum Pseudomonadota; class Alphaproteobacteria; order Hyphomicrobiales; family Phyllobacteriaceae; genus Mesorhizobium; species Mesorhizobium sp. B2-3-13. The sequence goes on along the minus strand of NZ_VFVQ01000021.1, from coordinate 45,659 downwards.
GGTGAAAGTCCTCCCAACGCTCGAAGGGCCGGATGAACTCCATGAAGGCGAGGCCGAGAACGCGGCGCGGCCACCGCGCCGCAAGATGGAAGGCCAGGGCAGTGCCCCAATCCTGGGCGACCAGAACCATGTCCCTGATGTCGAGCGCGTCGAGAAAGGCGTCGAGGTAGCGGACATGGTCGAAGAAGCGATAGTCGATGTCGGGCTTGCCGGATTGGCCATAGCCGATCAGGTCGGGCGCGATGCAGCGCCCGAACGGCGCCACGTGCGGGATGATGTTGCGCCAGATATGCGACGAGGTCGGATTGCCATGCAGGAACAGCACGGTCGGGCCGGACGCGCCGGCCTCGACAAAGGACATGGTCGAATCGAGGACGGCGGCTTGCGAACGTCTCGGTGCGGCGACGCCCGCCTGAGGCATGTCGGCTTTCGAAGTCATGGGATCGGCTCCTTTCCAAAGACTGTCCTGAAGATGATCTTCTTGAATCGCTCGAGCGGCTCGGGGCTACGCTCGACTTTCATACGCAGCATGGCGCCTTGCCAGGACGACAGCAGGAAGTCGGCAAGGTCCTCGGCATCGAAGGCTCTCGTGATGTCGCCGGTCGCCTGGCCTTCGGCGATGCAGGCCGCGAAGGGCCGACGCCAGCGCTCGAAGATAGCGACCAGCCGCAGGCGCAGCGGTTCGCTGTGCACGGCGGTCTCAAGACTGAGATTGCCGATCATGCAGCCGCGCGCCCAATCATGCGCTTCAAGCTTCGAGGTGATGAGATCGAGATAACGGCGCAGCCTGCCGACAGGCGGGGTCCCATCCCGGGCCAGCGCTGTTTCGACCAGTCCGCTCACATAGGCGAAATAGCGGTCGACCACTTCGCCAACAAATTGCTCCTTGGAGGCAAAATGGTTCGTGAAGGAGCCCGGCCGGGCGTCAGCCGCGGCGACGATGTCGCGTATGCCGGCGGCGGCATAGCCCGAGTCCCAGATGGTCTGGAAACCGGCATCGAGGAGTTTTTCGCGGAGTGATTGTCTAGCCATGGCCATATAATACGTACGTACGTATTGATGTCAAGCTGCCTTTTTTACGGCATTCGATGTTGGCAAGCGGCGGACAGGATGGCACTTGGATGACATGTCACCCTTGGATCAGGAGCGAACATGAGCGCCGGCAAACAAGTGATCGTCATCGGCGCCGGCATCATCGGTGCGTCGATTGCCTGGCACCTGACCAAAGCGGGCGCCCAGGTAACGGTCATCGCCGACAGCGAGGCCGGGGGTGTCGCGACGCTCAATTCCTTTGCCTGGATCAATGCCAGCTGGGGCAATCCGGAGCCTTATTTCCGGCTGCGCAGCCGCGCCATGGCCGAATGGTCTCGGCTGGCGAGAGACCTGCCCGGCCTGCCGCTCAACTGGTGCGGCGGCCTGTGCTGGGATCTATCGGCGGCGGATATGGAAACCTATGCCGCGGAGCACTCAGCCTGGGGCTACGGCATCGAGCGCGTCGACCGTGCCGGCGCGGCGCGCATCGAGCCGAATCTCGCCGAACCGCCGGATTTCGCTTTGCATGTCGCCGAGGAAGGTGTTGCCGAGCCGGTCGCAGCCTCCAAGGCCCTGCTGGCCGATGCCGAACAGCGCGGCGCGCGCATCCGTTCCAGTACGGTCACGGCGCTGATCCAGACCAATGGCAGGATAACCGGCGTGGGCACATCGCATGGGCCGATTGCCGCCGACGAGGTGGTGATCGCGGCAGGCGTCGGCTCGCCGGACATTGCCGCGACCGCCGGCATCAACCTGCCGATCGAGACCCCGCCCGGCCTGATCGTCCATTCGCGGCCATACGAGAAGCTGCTCAACGGACTGGTGCTGGCCGAGCGGCTGCACATGCGCCAGACGGCGGAAGGCCGTATCATCGCCGGCTCGGACTTCGGCGGCGCCGATCCGGGGATGGATGCCAAAGCCACCGCCCGCGCGTTGTTCGCGGTCACGAAAGCCATGTTGCGCGACAGCGACGGACTTGAGCTGGATTTCTACACGGTCGGCTACCGGCCGACACCGATCGACGGCTTTCCGATCATCGGCCGCGCCGAGGGCATGGATGGCGTCTACATCGCGGTCATGCATTCCGGCATCACGCTGGCGCCGGCCGTCGGCCTGTTCGCCACGCGCGAAATCCTTGGCGGCGAGCGCGACCCGCTGCTGGCGCCTTACGGACTGTCGCGCTTCGCTCAATAGCCGGGCGGACGACTGAAGCCGCCGGTCAAGGGCGCCATCCCCTTGCCCACGGCGAGCAGCCGCGCCTCCGACCAGCGTCCGCCGACAAGCTGCAGGCCGATCGGCAGGCCGTCGCTGTCCTGCCCGCAAGGTATCGAAAGCGCCGGGTGGCCGCTGTAGTTGAAGACGGCTCCGTAGGCCGGCAACATCCAGTAGCTCTGGTCCTTGCCGTCGACTTTGATCGCAGTGCCCGGCGCACAATGCGGGAATGCCGTGGTCATGGCGACCGGGCAGAGCAGCGCGTCCCAATCCTCGAAAAAACGGTCCCAGGCGAGAATGGATTTGTCGCGGCGGGCCAGTGCCTCAAACCAGCGCGAGACCGATGCCGGCTCCTCCGGTGGTTCCTGCTGCGCCGCCCCCATCATCATGCCGATCAGCGCGCCGCCCTGGGCAAGATCGTCGTGCAGGTCGAGCTTGGGCAGTTTCGCTTCCTCGATGATGGCGCCGGCGTCTTGCAGTCGTCTTGCGACATTTTCGACCGCTGCACTGATGCCGCCGGCCACTGGGAACCCGGGAAAGGAGGGCGCGAAAGCGATGCGCAAAGTTTGGAGGTCGAGCTTCGGCATGGCCTCGACGGGCACCGGCGCAAGGTCGGTGTCGCGGTCGTCCGGGCCGGCGATGATCCGATAGATCAACGCCAAATCGTCGATGCTGCGCGCCAGTGGGCCGAGACAGGACATCAGCCGCACGCTTCGCGCCGCACCGCCTGGATCCGGAAAGGCGCCGGCCAGCGAAACGCGATGTTCCGTCGGCTTCAGGCCGTAGACGCCGCAGAACGCCGCGGGAAGGCGGATCGAGTCCTGCATGTCGGTGCCGATGTCGAACGGTGTCATGCCTGTGCAGACGGCGGCAGCGGCGCCGCCGCTGGATCCGCCCGGGGTGCGCTGGAGATTCCAGGGATTGCTGGTGCGGCCGAACAGCGGATTGTCCGATTGCCAGTCGGACAGCATTGTGGCGACATTGGTCTTGGCCATCAGCACACCGCCGGCTGTCTTCAACCTGTTAACGACGGGGCTGTCCTCTTTCGCCACATAATCGGCGAAGAGCGGGAAGCCGACCGTGGTTTTCATCCCAGATGTCTCGTGCATGTCCTTCAGCGTGAAGGGGACGCCGTGCAACGGCCCGAGCGCTTCGCCACGCGACAATGCCGCATCGGCCTCCTCGGCACGCTCGCGAGCCCCGTCCCTGTCGAGCGAGATGACGGCGTTGACGGCAGGATTGTGCCTGTCGATCTGCGCGAGGTGGGCGTCGAGCGCTTCGACGGCGGAGATTTTGCGCGCGGCGATGGCGGCGGCGAGATCGGTGGCTGAGGAAAAGGCGAGGTTCATGATCAAGGTTCCGGCTTGCTTGCCGCCGCCTCATCAAATGGCGGATAGCGGCGCGGCTTCAAGCGGAGTTGAGCATTCATTGGAGGTGGGCGCTTGATTGGGATTGCGTGAGGTCGGCACTCTACGGCGCCCCCCTCTGTCCTGCCACATTGCCGATTTGAGACATCGGCGAAGAAGACTTACCCGGCCAGCGCCAGCTTCGCCGCGACCGGAGCGAACGGACGAATGTCGATGCCGTCCCTTGTCATGGTGACGAAGCTCGATGGCGGGATCGCCTGCCAGTCGCCGCCCTCTCGATCGAAGGGTTCGGAAACGATGCAGCGGCCAGCGCCCTTGCGGAAGATGGACGTGTAGAGCGTCGGCGCCTGGACGTCGGTGGCATAGCGCACCGCATGCAGCGCCTGCCCGTCGGAGAAGGCGGCGGTCAATTTCAGCGCCGGCTCGAGACCAGCGCGGCGCGAGGCTTCGAGCACGCGGGAGGTGGCGCGGGAAACGGCACCTTGCGGGTCGGACGAAAGCCCTTCGTCGATCATGAGCAGAAAAAACAGTTCGGAATCGGTGGTGCCTTCGCGCTGCTCGAAGACAGCGTCGGACAACGAGTTCTCCAGCGCGCGGCGGATCTTCTCGAAGCCGCCGATCTGGCCATTGTGCATGAACGACCAGCGGCCGGAGATGAACGGATGGCAATTCATGCGGCTGGTGGCGCCGCCGGTCGAGGCCCGCACATGCGCGAGAAACAGGCCGGATTTGATCTGCCGGCACAGGCTCTTCAGGTTGGGATCGGACCACGCCGGCAGGATGTCGCGGTAGAGACCGGGCTCCGGCCGGTCGCCGTACCAGGCAAGGCCGAAACCATCGCCATTGGTCGGCGACTTCGCTTCCTGGGCGCAGTGGCTCTGGGCGATCAGTGAGTGACAGGGCGCCGTGAGGATGTCTTCGAGAAAGACCGCTTCACCGAGATAGGCCGCCCACCGGCACATTGCTTCCGCCTTCCTTTAGGCGCGATCCGGAAGAGCAGCGGGCTCGTTGATCGCGTGTGTGCCTCTGTTGTGCGTCCGCTCGTAGAGCTCGCGAATGATTCGGCTGGCGGTAGTCTCAAAGAGAAATGGCAAGAAAGCGTGAACAAATGCTGCTGCCGCCGCCATCAGCAGGCGCGACGAAAACCATGTGGCGAAGGCCATATGGCCGAAATAGGTTTCACCGACTTTGGCCGGATGAGAGGTGAAAATCCTTGCGACCGACATGCTGGTTCCCCTTCAGCGTTTGCGTTCCGATATGAGTATCCTGACACGCCTCACCGGTTCATTGGTCCCAAAATATCCTTGTATTTTGCGATTTCATGGGACAAGTATCCCACATGACACTGGCAATCGACGAACTTGATCGGAAATTGCTCGCCGAATTGCAACGCGACGGCACCTTGTCGGTCGACCAGTTGTCGGAGCGGGTGGCCTTGTCGCGCAATGCCTGCTGGCGGCGCGTCAAGCGGCTGGAGGAAGCTGGCGTCATCACCGGCCGCGTGGCGCTGGTCGATGCCGAGAAGCTCGGGCTTGGCCTTTCGGTGTTCATCCTGATCCGCACATCCAACCACGACCCGGACTGGCTGCAGAAATTCCGCGCTGCGGTGGCGGGCTTGCCCGAGATCATCGGCGTCTACCGCATGTCCGGCGATCTCGACTATGTGCTGCGCGCCCGCGTCGCCGACGTGAAGGCCTATGACCGGCTCTACCAGCGGCTGATCGCCAAGGTGGCTTTGTCGGATGTTTCCGCCTCCTTCGTCATGGAGGAGATCAAGGAGACGACCGTGGTTCCGATGGAAGTGCGTTGAGCCGTCCTCAGGCCACAGTGATGCCCGAAAGAAAGCCGTTGATAGCCCTGCGGTCGAGTTGACCGAATCGGCAATCGCGCCGATAGGATCCATTTTATGCGCGCAGCCCTTCAAACACCTTCCGTCATCGGTCCGACCGTCGGCTTCGTCAGGTTGCCACATGGTGAGGGTCTTCCGCTTCCCGCTTATGAAAGCGCCGGCGCCGCCGGCATGGATTTGCGCGCGGCGGTGCCCGAAGACCGGCCGCTTCTGATCCTGCCGGGCAAGCGCGCCTTGGTGCCGACCGGGTTGATCCTGGAAATTCCCGAGGGCATGGAGGGCCAGGTGCGGCCACGCTCGGGCCTTGCCTTCAAACATGGCCTCACCGTCCTCAATTCACCCGGCACGGTCGACAGCGACTATCGCGGCGAGGTGAAGGTGGTGCTGGTCAATCTCGGCGACGAGGACTTCGCCGTGACGCGCGGCATGCGGATCGCCCAAATCGTTTTCGGCGCCGTGACGCAGGTGGCGGTGGAAGAGCGTTCGCTGGCCGGCGGCACGGCGCGCGGCTCGGGCGGATTCGGATCGACCGGCACCGCCTGATGCATGGCTGTATTTCGGCATATCGAACCGATTTGTCGCGTAGACTGATCCAATATGACTGAAACACGGCCGCTGCCAAAGCTCGTCATCTTCGACTGCGACGGGATCCTGGTCGATACCGAGAACCTCGCCAACCGGCGCCTTGCCGAATGGCTAAGCGCGACCGGCTATCCCGCGACCTTCGAATATTGCCGCAAGAACTTCTCCGGCCGCAGCATGGTGTCAGTGCAGAAAGAGATCGAAGAGACGACCGACGTCAGGCTCGGCGCCGATTTCGTCGAGCGCTGGAATGCCGGCCTGCCGGATCTGTTCGCCCATGGCGTCGAGGCGATCCCTTATGTCCGGGAGTTCATCGAGGCGGTCCGCGCGGCCGGCATCGCCTATTGCGTCGCCACCTCGGCAAGGATCTCCAAGATGCACATAACCCTTGGCCAGACCGGGCTGTTGCCGCTGTTCGAACATGCCATGTTCAGTGCCACCATGGTATCGCGCGGCAAGCCGTTCCCGACCTGTTCCTGCACGCCGCCAGAACCATGGGCTTCGCGCCCGCCGACTGCATCGTCGTCGAGGACAGCGTCGCCGGCACGCAGGCCGGGATCGCCGCCGGCATGCGGGTGTTTTCCTATCATGGCGACCCCTATTCCGACCGCGACGGCCTGATCCAGGCCGGCGGCATCCTGTTCGATGATATGCGCGAACTCGCCGGGCTGGTGCCGATCCACTGATTCGCCGGCCGTGCAGGCCGGGATAACGACATGCATAAAATCAGAAGCTTACAGCAGGTCGGGCGAATCCTATTCGCCGCGATATGCTGTAGCTGCGCGGCCCGGCAAGTCATGTTAGCTTGGCGGCGCTGGGGTGAGGGGACGATATCAAGCATGTCAGGATTTTTGCATCGGCTCGTCCTTGCCTGCCTGTTGCTGCCATTGCTGTGCGGCGCGGCCGGAGCCCAGGATGCCGCCAGCCCGGACCTCGGCAAACCCATCGTCGGCCACGCCGATACGACCTATGCCGATCTCATCAGGATGGTCGTTCCGGATCTGACGGCGAAGGGCGATTATTATGTCGGCTCCTCGCCGATCGAGATGCGGCACATTGCCGGTCCCGACAATGACAGCTCGCCACCAGAGGCACCGAGCGTTTTCAGCGCCGGCGTGCTTGGCATCAAAGCCGGCGGCAAGGATCGGCTGGCCATGCTGTTCGACCTCGGCCAGTCGCCCGACAGCGCGGAGGGCTATGCGGTGCTGGCGCTTTACGACCTCACCGGCAAACCGAAGCTGCTCGATGCCGTCAATGTGGCGACCGACCGTTTCACCTTCTTTCGCCACCCCGGTAAACTTTCGCTCGGCGCCAGTGACGATGCGCTGATGATCTCCAGCACGCATTTCAATTCGAACCAGGGCTACATGTCGACGCCGCTTATCCTGGTGCGAGACGGCCGTTTTGAGCTGATCGACCTCATCAACACGTTCGACGAAAATGTCTGTTCCTACCGGCGCTCCCAGGACCTGACCTTCCAGGCTTTGAGCGATGGCTCGCCCTACGCAGCGATCAAGGCGACGATAACCGACAAGACAGTGCCTGGCGAAGAGACTTGCGACGAACCGGCCCCGAAGGCCGTCTCGAACGACAATTCCGTAACCTACCGCTGGGACAAGAAAACAGCGCGCTATGTCGCCGATTCCGACGCTTTCGAGAAATTGGCAGCAGACAACGAGAAACGCTTCTGAACCAACCGCATTCGTTTGCCCGGCCACGAACAGCGCGGTAGCATCCGCCCCGACACTCGTCATGGGGGAGCATTCATGGACAACGGCAAGATTTTTCGCGACCTGCATGCCTCGACCTTCGTCATGCCCAATCCCTGGGATCCGGGCACGACGAAGCTGCTTGGCTCCTTCGGCTTCAAGGCGCTGGCCACGACCAGCGCCGGCTTTGCCTTTTCGCGCGGCCTGCCGGACGGAGCCGTGAGCTTCGACCAGATGATCCATCATTGCCGCGAGGTGACGGCGGCGACCGAACTGCCGGTTTCGGCCGATCTGGAGAAGGGCAAGGGCGACAGCGCCGAGCAGGCCGCCGAGACCATTTTCGCGGCGGAAGCCGCCGGGCTTGCCGGCTGCTCGATCGAGGACCACACCGGCGATCCGGACAAGCCCATCTATGAATTTTCGCACGCGGTCGAGCGTGTCGCCGCCGCGGTGGAGGCGGCGCGGGCGCTGAAGCGCGACTTTGTCTTCACGGCGCGGGCCGAGAATTTCCTCTGGGGCAAGTCCGACCTCGACGACACGATCAGGCGGCTACAGGCCTTCGAAAAGGCCGGCGCCGACGTGCTCTATGCGCCGGGCATCGGCGACGTCGAGATGGTACAGACCTTGTGCTCGGCGGTCGGCAAGCCGGTCAATGTCATGGCGAAGCCCGGCTTCACCATCGCCGACCTTGCCATGGCCGGCGTCAAACGGATTTCGCTAGGGCCGTGGCTGACCAATTTCGCCTACGGCATGCTGGAGACGGCGGCGCGCGAAATCCAGCAGGACGGCACGTTCGGCTTCACCCGCGCCGCCATGCCGTTCGGCAAGTTGCAGGCGCTGTACGGCAAATCCCAGGGCTAGGACGGGCCCGAATGAACCTTACTGTCGTCGACATGCATACGGGCGGCGAGCCTCTCCGGATCGTCACGGGCGGTTATCCCAGTATTCCCAAGGGCACCATCTTGGAGAAGCGCGCCTATGTGCGCGACCATCTCGATCATTTGCGCAGACTGCTGATCTTCGAACCGCGCGGCCATTACGACATGTATGGCGCCCTGCTGGTCGAGCCCGATTTGCCCGGCGCGGACCTCGCCGTGCTGTTCATGCACAATGAGGGTTATTCGACCATGTGCGGCCACGCCATCGTCGCGCTCGGCCGTTACGCGATCGATCAAGGGCTGGTGGCCAAGCAGGAGCCGTTCACCACCGTGAAGATCGAGGCGCCGTGCGGCCTGGTCGTCGCCTCGGTCGCGGTCAGCGACGGCAAGGCCGGTTCGGTGTCGTTCGAGAGCGTGCCGGCCTTCCTGTTTGCCCGCGACCAACAGATCGAGCTGACGGAATATGGCAAGATCGGTTTCGATGTGGCCTATGGCGGCGCCTTTTACGCGCTGGCCGACTGTCATCAATTCGGCTTGGAGTTCGGCCGCGACCGTGTGCGCGATTTCGTTGACGCGGCAACCGCGCTGACGAACCGGCTCAAGGCCGAGTTTCCGCTATCGCATCCCGATCATGATGACCTCGCCTTCCTCTACGGCACCATCCTGACCGATGGAAAGGACGCCTTTTCCGGGGAAGTCACCAGGAATGTCTGCGTCTTCGCCGAGGCGGAGGTCGACCGCTCGCCGACCGGTTCCGGCGTCACCGCCCGGCTGGCGGCCATGCATGCCAAGGGCGAGATCGCCATCGGGCAGAAGCGCATTTTCGAGAGCATCGCCGGCTCGCGCTTTTCCGGGGTGGTGGCGCGAACGGCGAAGGCCGGCCCGCACGAAGCGATTGTCGCCCGCGTCGGCGGCCGTGCCTATTATTCCGGACGAGCCGAATTCATTGTCGAACCGGACGACGAGCTGGGGCGCGGCTTTCTCTTGCGCTGAAGGCTCAACCGCGTGCGGGACGGGCCGCTTCCCGTGCCGAGACCGCCTTGTGCAGATGCACCATCATGGCGGCGGCGAAGAGCGGCGTCAGCAGGTTGAGCAGCGGCACGGCGAGGAAAGCCGCGATAACCAGCCCGGAGAGAAACACCGTGCCGGCATACCGCCTGCGCAGGGCCCTCGCATCTTCCTCCGGGCGAAAGCGCATGGCGGCGAATTCGAAGAATTCGCGTCCGAGCAGGTAGCCGTTGACGATGAAGAAGGCGGCGATGTTGATGCCCGGCACCAGCAGAAGCAGCAAGGCGACGATGTTGCCCAGGATGACGACGCCAAAGAATTTTATGGCCAGCACCAGCGATCGCAATGCCGGCATGGCGCGTCCGGCCGGGTCGCCGGGGTAGTCGGTGCGCTCGACCACTTCGGCGACATCGTCGAGGAACAGGCCGGCGATGACGGCCGTGACCGGCGCGACCAGCAGCGCCATGCCGAAGGCCAACGCGATGGCGGCGATTAGTCCGCCCAGCCACCCGGCCCAGGACGGTATGCCGGGCAACGATGTCTGGAGCCACGGCAGGGCCAGCCATTCGACAAGGCTGGTCAGGCCGAACCACAGGGCGACCAGCGCCAGCAGGGTCAGGCCAAGCGTCTTGATGAACACGGAGCGAAACGGAGGCGAGAGCAACTCCAGGGCCGCGATGCGGGCAGCGTCGAAAATCACCGTGCTTCACCCCAACGTCAGCGGACACAGCCACAAGGCAGGACGTTCCCGAGATAGGCAGTGCGGCCCGCGAGCACAAGCGCGGGCCGTTGCCAGCCTCGCACTCACCCGAAATCTGCCTATCGGGCGGAGGCCGACTTGCGGGCCGGTATGGTCATGGCCGCCACGCCGACAACGACAAAACCCATGCCGAGCCAAGCCGTGGGGCCCAGGCTTTCACCGAGGAACACGGCGCCAATGCCGACGCCGATCGGCACGCGCAGATAGGCCTGAGACGTCGTGCCGACCGACCCCAGCGTGTGGATCAGACGGAAATAGATGACGAAAGCCAGTGCCGTCGAAAACACGGACAGGCCGAGCAAAGCGAGTATGGAAGCCGCCGAAGGCGCCAGCGTCCACGGCTGGTCGACCGCCAGGCTGAGCGGCACCAGCATGATCGCGCCGCACAGCATCGAACCGGCGGCGGGAAGCATCGGATCGAGGCCCCTGAAGCCGCGGCCGAAAATGGCGGCGCCCGCATAGCACACCGTTGCCGCGACGATGGCTAGCTGTGCCCAGAGCTGGTGGCCTATGCCGCCAAGCGCCTGCGTGCCGACGATCAGGCATATGCCGGCAATGCCTGCGCCGACGCCGACCAGCTTGCGCGCCGTCACCGGCTCATGGCGGGTGATGAGCGCCGTCAGCAGGAAGGTGAAGATCGGCGAGGTGGCGTTGAGGATGGTGGCAAGGCCGGCGTCGACCGAACGCTCGGCGGCGGCGATCAGTGTGAACGGGACGACGCTGTTGAGGCAGGCCTGGAAGGCGAAGCGGCGCCAGCTTGCCGCGTCGCCCGGCATGGCAAGGCCGCGCCAGCGGATGACGGCGAACAGGATGGCGCCGGCGATCAGGGTGCGGGCGGCGATGAAGGTGATGGGCGGGATGGTCTCGACGCCGATCTTGATGAAGGTATAGGACGCCCCCCACAGCACCGCCAGCACGCCGAGCAACACCAGGTCGGTGGTCGTATCGCTCTTTGCTGACATGGGCTTGCCGCCTTCGGATCGGGATCGAACAAGCCCTTTTAGGCAACGCCACGGCGAAATGCTTCGGCCACGATCGAATTGTCGTAACGCCTGGGTACAACGAAAACCAACTGCAGAACTGTCTTGCAGGCGCGCAGTCGCGGGCTTCTTCGGCAAAGGACGGGCCTCGCCGCTACGCCGGCAACGACAGAAAATCGGTTGCCAGTTTTCAGGGTCATGCTGTAGACCCGCGCGGGCATGGCAAGAAGCCGGCTCGGGTTTTGGCGGAGACATTGATGCCGGATTATGACGTGCTTTGCATCGGCAATGCGATTGTCGACATCATCGCCCAGTGCGAGGAGGACTTCCTCGAGACCAACGGCATCATCAAGGGCGCGATGAACCTCATCGACACCCACCGCGCCGAATTGCTCTACAGCCGCATGGGCCCGGCGATCGAGGCCTCCGGCGGCAGTGCCGGCAACACGGCGGCTGGTGTCGCCTCCTTCGGCGGACGCGCCGCCTTCTTCGGCAAGGTCTCCAACGATGCGCTGGGCGAAATCTACGCGCATGACATCCACGCGCAGGGCGTCGCCTTCGACACCAGGCCGCTCGAGGGCGAGCCGCCGACGGCGCGCTCGATGATCTTCGTCACCCCCGATGGCGAACGCTCGATGAACACCTATCTCGGCGCCTGCGTCGAACTCGGGCCGGAAGATGTCGAGGCCGACAAGGCGTCGGGCGCCAAGGTCACCTATTTCGAAGGTTATCTATGGGACCCGCCGCGCGCCAAGGAAGCCATCCGGCAGACGGCGAAACTTGCGCACGCGGCCGGTCGCGAAGTCTCGATGACCTTGTCGGATCCATTCTGCGTCGACCGCTACCGCGACGAATTCCTCGACCTGATGCGCTCGGGCACGGTCGACATTGTTTTTGCCAACAGCCACGAGATCAAGTCGCTTTACCAGACTTCGTCCTTCGACGAGGCGCTGGCGCAGATCCGCAAGGATTGCAAGATCGCGGCAGTGACCCGTTCCGAAAAAGGCTCGGTCATCGTACGCGGCGACGAGACCGTGGTCATAAAGGCAACCACCATCAAGGAACTGGTCGACACGACAGGCGCCGGCGACCTCTACGCCGCCGGTTTCCTGCATGGCTATACACAGGGCCGAGACCTCCAGACCTGCGGCGATCTTGGCTCACTGGCGGCTGGATTGGTGATCCAGCAGATCGGCCCAAGGCCACGGCAGAACCTGCGCAAAGAGGCAGAGCAGGCGGGACTGTTGTAGGAACGCCTTTCCCTTCTCCCCTTGTGGAAGAAGGTGGCCGCGAAGCGGCCGGATGAGGGGTGTTCCAGCTTGGCAATGGCGGCACTCCGTCCAGCACCCTCAACCGTCTTGGGCGAGTCACTGGCCCTCGCCCGCCCTTCGGGCCCCGCAGGGAGAAGGCAAGCGCGGACCGCTTCTCACCGTCGCGCAGTTGTCACAGACCGCTCCTAAAGGCAAATGCGAGCGTGCCGTGACTGACATTTCGGCACGCTAATCAGGGTGTGGAGCAATGCAGGACAGCAATCTGTCGGGTCGCTGCATCTGTTGCCGTCGCGCTTTCCATTTTCCGCCGTAACCGTTCTACAACCGGCGCGCGGCCCCAGAAGACAGATGCATGACCAGATTTCAGACTAAGACCACCGGCATCACGCAGGACGATTTCGCCGACATGGTGGCGGAAAAAGTCGAGCGTGCGCTTGCCCACTATGACGAGGCCATCAACGGCCCGACAATGATCTCGGTCGGCAAGATCGCCGGCAGCATAGCGTCCGCGGTCACCTTGCTGTCGCCCAAGCACCAGCGCGCCATCGACGCCATTCACGCCGACCTTCCCGGCCTTGCCTCGAAATTCGTGCGTGCGCTCGCGGCGGAAGCCGCGCGCCGCAGCGAAGCTGGCACGGTGGGGACGACGACGCTGTCGGCAGAGGCCGAAACGCTTCCCGCGCTTCCCCAGTCCGACGACCTAGAATCGATGCTGATCGAGGACTGGGCCGGCCGCGTCGCCGGCTCGACCTACCTCGAGGAAAACCTGCGCATCGCCCGCTCCACCCTGCACCGCTGGCAGAGACGGGGCGACGTCATCGCGCTGCGCAAGGGCGGTCGCAAGCACGTCTTCCCGCTGGCGCAGTTCGTCGACGGCAGGCCGGTGGCAGGCATAAGCGATGTGCTGGAGATCATCGGCAATCCAAGGCTCGCATGGCTGTGGCTGACCCGTCCAGCGGCACAGCTCGACGGCCGCGTTCCGATCGACCTGCTGCGGCAAGACCGGGCGGAGGAGGTGGTCGAGGCGGCGCGGGCGTTCGCGCGGGGGTGAGAGACCCAGTCTGATCGCCAGCTTTCGTCCGCCACGCCGACCGCTCCTCAAGTCCCCGCCGTATATGCCGCGATCGCCGCCATGTTCACGATGTCTGAGTCCTTGGCGTTCAGCGAGACGATCTGCACCGGCTTGTTCAGGCCGACCAGCAGCGGGCCGATGACGGTCGAACCGCCGAGTTCCTGCAGCATCTTGGTCGAGATCGAGGCCGAGTGGAACGCCGGCATGATCAGCACATTGGCCGGGCCGGTGAGCCTTATGAACGGATATTGCGCCATGGCGCGGGCGTTGAGTGCCACGTCGGCTGCCATTTCGCCGTCATATTCGAAATCGACGCGGCGCTTGTCGAGGATGCGCACGGCTTCCTGGATGCGCTCGGAACGCTCGCCCTGCGGGTGGCCGAAGGTGGAATAGGCGAGCATGGCGAGTCTTGGCTCATAGCCCATGCGGCGGGCAAATCCGGCGGCCTCCTCGGCGATGTCGGCGATCTGCTCGGCGTTGGGCATGTCGTGCACTGCGGTGTCGGCGACGATCACCGTGCGGCCGCGCGCCAGCACGATCGAGACGCCGATGACGCGGTGGCCGGGCTTGGCGTCGATGACGCGCCTGATATCGTCGAGCGCGGTCGAATAGTTGCGGGTGACGCCGGTGACGATGCCGTCGGCATCGCCCAGCGCCACCATGCAGGCGGCGAAATGATTACGGTCGTTGTTGATCAGCCGCTGGCAGTCACGAAACAGGAAGCCTTTGCGCTGCATGCGTTCGTAGAGATAGTCGGTGTAGATCGAATTGCGGCGCGACAGACGCGCATTGATGATCTCTATGCCTTGTTTGTTGAGGTCAATGCCGGCGTGCCTGGCGTTCTCCTTGATGACGTCGTCGCGGCCAAGCAGGATGGCAGTGCCGAGCCGCTGGTTCACATAGGAGACGGCGGCGCGCATCACCTGCTCCTCCTCGCCTTCGGCGAAGACGATGCGCTTGGGCTGGCGGCGCACGCGGTCGTAGATACGCTGCAGGGTCGAGGCGATCGGGTCGCGGCGGGCGGAAAGCTCCTGCGCATAACGGTCGAGATCGAGAATAGGCTTGCGGGCGACGCCCGAATCCATTGCCGCCTTGGCCACGGCGATCGGAATGGCGGAGATCAGGCGCGGGTCGAACGGCACCGGAATGATGTAGTTGGGACCGAATTTCGGCCGGTTGCCCTGATAGGCGGCGGCGACGTCGTCGGGCACGTCCTGGCGCGCCAGTTCGGCGAGCGCGCGAGCGGCGGCGATCTTCATGTCGTCATTGATGGTGGTGGCCCTGACATCCAGCGCGCCGCGGAAGATGTAGGGGAAGCCGAGTACGTTGTTGACCTGATTGGCGTAGTCCGAGCGCCCGGTGGCCATGATGGCGTCAGTGCGGATCTCGGCCACTTCCTCCGGGGTGATCTCTGGATCGGGATTGGCCATGGCGAAGATGATTGGGTTCTTGGCCATCGACTGCACCATGGCGGTGGTCAGCGCCCCCTTGGCGGAAAGGCCGAGGAAGACATCGGCGCCGTCGAGCGCTTCGGCCAGGCTGCGCGCATCGGTCTTGATCGCATGCGCCGACTTCCACTGGTTCATGCCCTCGGTGCGGCCCTGGAAGACTACGCCCTTGGTATCGCACAAGGTGATGTTTTCGGGCGAAAAACCCATCGCCTTCATCAGTTCGATGCAGGCGATGCCGGCGGCGCCCGCGCCATTGCAGACCAGCTTCGTGGTCTTCATGTCGCGGCCGGTTACCTCCAGCGCGTTGATCAGGCCGGCGGCCGAGATGATGGCGGTGCCGTGCTGGTCGTCGTGGAAGACCGGGATGTCCATCAGTTCGCGCAGGCGCTGCTCGATGATGAAGCATTCCGGCGCCTTGATGTCTTCCAGATTGATGCCGCCGAAGGAGGGACCGAGGAAGCGCACGCAGTTGATGAACTCGTCGGCATCCTCGGTATCGACCTCGAGGTCGATGGAATCGACATCGGCGAAGCGCTTGAACAGCACCGCCTTGCCTTCCATCACCGGTTTGGAGGCCAGCGCGCCGAGATTGCCTAGGCCAAGGATGGCGGTGCCGTTGGAGATGACGGCGACCATGTTGCCGCGCGTCGTGTAGTCGAACGCTCTCGATGGATCCTCGGCGATGGCGCGCACTGGCACGGCGACACCAGGCGAATAAGCGAGGCTGAGATCGCGCTGCGTCGTCATCGGCTTGGTGGCGACGATCTCCAGCTTGCCGGGCCTGCCCATGGCATGGAATTCGAGCGCTTCCTGTGCGCTGACGGACGGACCGTTGTTCTCGGTTTTCCTGGCCATGATGCTTTTGATTTCCTCGCCGGTGGGACACCTTTTTGAAGCGGGTGCCTGTGTGCTTGCGAATTAAGACCACGGGCCGCCGCGTGTAAACCACGAAGCTCTGCAAAGCTGCTTCAAAGCGGGCACGCTCGGTCAGGAGCCATTCTGCGCCACCCTGGATGCCATGATTTCATGCGCATGCTGGCGGGCCGTTGCCCATCGCCGCAGCGTCCTGGTTCCGGGAAACGGCCATTGCGATAGCGGCGGTTGGCTGCTTCCCAGTCTCTTCAGCAGGTCGGCCAGGAATACTGTGAGTTCCTGCCGTTGAGCCCGCACCTTGGCCAGCGTGCGGTTGCGAATCTCCTCGCGCGGAATGGCGCGGTCGCGCAACGTCTCGACGGCGCGCCGGATCGGGCTCGGCGATGATGCAATAGTCCGGATTGAAAAAGACGTCCCGGCCGCCAAGACTAGGTGTGGTCACCACCGGCAACCCGGCCATCATATATTCCATGCTGGAGCACATTGCCCCTTCCGCCGCCGACAGACAGAGCCCGACCGCGGCCTGGTTGTAGACGCGATTGACCTCCTGCGGCGCCAGCCAGCCAGTCAGGCGATCACACCATCGAGCAATGCACGCTGAATAGCCCCTTCCATGGAAAGATGGCTCGCGGTCTTCCCCTGCTTTCTATCCCCCCGGCATTAAACCGCGCCATCACATCTGCTAGCGTGCCGTGCCATGAACATGCACAGCCCGAACGAGCCCGACGCCGCCCCCGAGGTGATGACGCCGCCGCAGCCCGGCGCTGCCGCCGTCACGCCGATGATGGAGCAATTCATCGAGATCAAGGCGGCGAACCCGGATTCGCTGCTGTTCTACCGCATGGGTGATTTCTACGAGCTGTTCTTCGACGATGCCGAGAAGGCGAGCCGGGCGCTGGGCATCGTCTTGACCAAACGCGGCAAGCATCAGGGCCACGACATTCCGATGTGCGGCGTGCCGGTGCATGCGGCTGACGATTACCTGCAGAAGCTGATCGGCCAGGGATTCCGCGTTGCCGTCTGCGAGCAGATCGAGGATCCGGCCGAGGCCAAGAAGCGCGGCTCCAAATCGGTGGTGCGCCGCGATGTGGTGCGGCTGGTGACGCCGGGCACCATTACCGAGGACAAATTGCTGGCACCCTCGGAATCGAGTTTCCTGATGGCGCTGGGCAGGGTGAAGGGCGGAGCGGAGCCAAGAGGCGGGGAGCGCGGTAGCGCGACAGGGCACCAAGGAAGCTTTGCAATTGCCTGGATCGACATCTCGACCGGCGCCTTCCGCGTCGCTGAGACTACCGCCGACCGGCTGCTCGCCGACATCTTCCGTGTCGATCCGCGTGAGCTGATCGTCGCCGAGCCGGTGTTCCACGATCCCGAGCTGAAGCCGGTTTTCGACGTGCTCGGACGTGTCGCCAGCCCACAGCCGCCTTCGCTATTCGATTCGGCCTCGGCCACGGGACGGATCGCGCGCTTCTTCGAGGTGGCGACACCAGACAGTTTCGGCACGTTTTCGCGCTCCGAACTGTCGGCGATCTCGGGCGCCATCGCCTATGTCGAGAAGACGCAGAAGGCCGAACGGCCGCCGCTGTCGCGGCCCGAGCGCGAGGAGCAGGGCTCGACCCTGTTCATCGACCCGGCGACGCGCGGCAATCTCGAACTGCTGCGCACGCTGTCCGGCAGCCGCGAGGGTTCGCTGTTCAAGGCGATCGATCGCACGGTGACCGGCGGCGGCGCAAGGCTGCTCGCCGACCGGCTGATGGCGCCGCTCACCGACCCGGCGGCCATCGGCGCACGGCTGGATTCGGTGTCGTTCTTCCGTTCCGAAGTGCGGCTTTGCCAGGCAGTGCGGATGAGCCTGAAGAGTGTCGCCGATATGCCGCGTGCCCTGTCCAGGCTGGCGCTCAACCGGGGTGGCCCGCGCGATCTCGGGGCGCTCCGCGCCGGCTTCGAGGCGGCAGGCGCCATCGCTGAAACCTTTGCCGCGATCGCCCTGCCCCAGGAATTAGCCGGCGCGATGGCCGCGATTCAGGCGCTGCCCAAGACACTTGCCCAACATCTCACCCAGGCGCTCGGCGAGGAACTGCCGCTGCTCAAACGCGACGGCGGTTTCGTTCGCGGCCGCTACCATGCCGAACTCGACGAGATGCGGGCGCTGCGCGACGAGTCGCGCAAAGTGATCGCCGGGCTGGAGCGCTCCCTGATCGAGGAGACCGGCGTCCGTTCGCTGAAGATCCGGCACAACAACGTGCTCGGTTACTACATCGAGGTGACGGCCAACCATCATGCCGTCATGACCGGCAGCGATGGCGCCAAGGCGCGCTTCATCCATCGCCAGACCATGGCCAATGCCATGCGCTTCACCACGACCGAACTCGCCGAACTGGAGACCAAGATCGCCAATGCCGCCGACCGGGCACTGAGCATCGAACTGGCCGCCTTCGATGCGCTGACGGCCGAAGCCGTCGGCCAGGCCGAGGCGATCCGCGCCGGCGCCGATGCGCTCGCCGTGCTCGACGTGTCGGCGGCACTTGCACTTTTGTCGGAAAGCGAGAGCTGGTGCCGGCCGGTGGTGGATTCCAGCCTTGCCTTCGAGATTTCAGGCGGCCGGCATCCAGTGGTCGAACAAGCGCTGCGCCGTTCGGGCGAAGGCCCGTTCGTCGCCAATGATTGCGACCTCTCGCCGGAGGGAAATGCCAAGAACGGCGCGATCTGGCTGCTGACCGGCCCGAACATGGGTGGCAAGTCGACGTTCCTGCGGCAAAACGCGCTGATCGCGATCCTGGCCCAGACCGGCTCCTTCGTGCCGGCGGCGTCTGCCCATATCGGGGTCGTCGACCGGCTGTTCTCGCGCGTCGGCGCGTCGGACGATCTGGCGCGCGGCCGTTCGACCTTCATGGTCGAAATGGTTGAGACGGCGGCGATCCTCAACCAGGCCGGCGAACGCGCGCTGGTGATCCTCGACGAGATCGGCCGCGGCACCGCAACGTTCGACGGCCTGTCGATCGCCTGGGCGGCGGTCGAATATCTGCACGAGAAGAACCGCTGCCGGGCGATCTTCGCCACCCATTTCCACGAGATGACGTCGCTTGCCGGCAAGCTGGCGCGGCTTTCCAACGTCACCATGCGGGTCAAGGAATGGGAGGGCGACGTCGTTTTCCTGCACGAGGTCGGCAAGGGCGCCGCCGACCGCTCCTACGGCGTGCAGGTGGCGCGGCTCGCCGGCTTGCCAGAAGCGGTGGTCGAACGGGCCAAGGCGGTGCTGCACCAGTTGGAGGAAGGCGAGGTCTCCGGCAAGACCAACCAGCTGGTCGACGACCTGCCGCTATTTTCGGTGGCGGTAAAGCGGGAAGCGCCAAGGCCGATGAAGAGCGACGCGCTGGGCGCAGCACTGGGTGACATCAACCCCGACGAGATGACGCCAAAGGAAGCGCTGGAGGCGCTTTACCGGCTGAAGGAACTGGCGGGGAAGTAGTCAGATCATCTCCAGCCCACTCTTCCGGCTGGGTGGCGGGAACGCACTGTCGAGATCGGCGATGTCCTGCGGCGTAAGCTTTATGTCCAGCGCGGCAAAATTCTGGCGGACGTGCGCCTGGCTGCCGGCCTTGGGAATGGCGATGACGCCGTCCTGCTGGATTACCCAGGCCAGGGCGATTTGCGCCGCGGTTGCGCTGTGACGGGCTGCGACCTCGGCGAGCCTGGCATTGTATGCCAGCGCGCCCTGCTCCACCGGCGAATAGGCCATCAGTGGGATGCCACGTTTCCTCATCCAGGGCGTGAGATCGAATTCCGGGCCGCGGCGGACCAGATTGTAAAGCACCTGGTTGGTCTGTACCTTGTCGCCGTCGGACAGGAGTCCCAATTCCTGCATCTCGTCGGTGTCGAAATTGCTGACGCCCCAATGCCGGATCTTGCCGGCTTTTTTCAGCGCCTCGAAGGCTTCGACCGTTTCCGATAGGGGCACGCTGCCCGGCCAATGCAGAAGATAGAGATCGATGCGGTCGGTGGCGAGGCGCTTCAGGCTGTTCTCGCAGGCGCGCTGCAGGCCGGCCCGCGAAGCGTTGGAAGGCAGGACCTTCGAGACCAGGAAGACCTCGGCGCGGCGCCCGGCGATAGCTCTGGCCACCACTTCTTCCGCACCGCCGCCGGCATACATTTCGGCGGTGTCGATCAGCGTGACGCCGAGGTCGAGACCGAGCTTGAGGGCATCTACCTCCTCGGAGCGCCGGCGCGAATCCTCGCCCATCTTCCACGTACCCTGGCCGAGAACGGGTATGGCCTCGCCGCAGGGCAGCGTGGTGGTCCTGACGCTCGATTCCATGGCTTGGCTCCGTGGTACCCGATCGCATCGAGCCGCGACGAGACTCCGGAAGGAGTTCTCGCCGGGCCCTGCTTGGCGATGCCGGAAGCTTACTTCACCGGATGGGCGGCGAGCCAGTCCTGCATCTGCTTGATTTCGGCTTCCTGCGCGGCGATGACGCCTTCGGCGAGCTTGCGGATTTCCGGATCCTTGCCGTTGGCCAGCTCGACCTTGGCCATGTCGATCGCGCCCTGATGATGCGGAATCATGCCGCGGACAAAATCGACATCGGCATTGCCGGTATATTGCGAGGCCATCATGCCGGTATGCATCTTTTCCATAGCCGCCTTGTAGCCCGCCGTCGAAGGGCCTTCCGCCCCCATGGCCATGGCGCCCATGTCGTGCTTCATCTCTTCGCTCTGCGCCGGCACGCTTTCGAGGAAGACGGCAAGCAGCATTCCGGCGGCCATCAGCAGCAGCACGAGTTTTTTAGCCAAGGTCATTCATGGTCTCCTGTTGGTTGGGTTTGGTATCTGGGAGTTGATCTCAGAGTTTCAATGTTCTGAGCCGCAATGCGTTTGCGATCACCGAGACGGAGGACAGGCTCATCGCCGCCGCCGCCAGCATCGGCGACAAAAGCGTGCCGGTGAGCGGATAGAGCACGCCGGCGGCGACCGGCACGCCGAGCACATTGTAGAGGAAGGCGAAGAACAGGTTCTGCCGAATGTTACCGATGGTCGCCTGGGCCAGTGTACGGGCGCGGACGATGCCGTTCAGGTCGCCCTTGACCAAAGTGATGCCGGCACTCTCGACCGCGACATCGGCGCCCGTTCCCATGGCGATGCCGACATCGGCGGCGGCAAGCGCCGGCGCGTCGTTGACGCCGTCGCCGGCCATGGCAACGCCGGCACCCCTGCCGCGCAGTTCGTCGACGAGCGCTGCCTTCTGTTCCGGCAACAGACCTGCCCGAACCTCGTCGATGCCGAGACGTCCAGCGATCGCCTTGGCGGTGCGCTCATTGTCGCCGGTCGCCATGATGATCCTCAGCCCGCTGTCATGCAGCGCCTTGATCGCCTCGGCCGTGGTCGCCTTGACCGGGTCGGCGACGGCGACGATGCCGGCCAGCTTGCCGTCGACAGCGACGAGCATTACCGTCTTGCCGTCGCCCTGCAAGGCTTCCACGCTGGCCAGGACCCCGGAAACGTCTATGGCGAGATCGGCCATCATCGCGGCATTGCCGAGCGCGACCTTCTTGGCCGACACCGTGCCGGAAACGCCCTTGCCGGTAATCGCCTCGAAGCTGCCGGCCTCGGCGATCTTCACGCCGCGCTGGCCGGCTCCGTCGACGATGGCCTCGGCCAGCGGATGTTCCGACCCTTTTTCCAGGGTCGCGGCGCATCTCAGCAATTCGTCCTCGGAAAAGCCGCTGACAGCCACGACATCGGTCAATTTCGGCCGGCCCTCGGTCAGCGTGCCGGTCTTGTCGACGATCAGCGTGTCGACGGAGGCGAAGCGCTCGAGCGCGGCGGCTTCCTTGATCAGCACGCCGGCATGCGCGCCGCGCCCGGTGGCGGTCATGATGGACATGGGTGTAGCAAGACCCAGCGCACAGGGACAGGCGATGATCAGCACCGAAACCGCCGAGACGATGGCGAAGATCAGGCTGGGGTCGGGGCCGAAGATCGCCCAGGCGACGAATGCGACAATCGCGACCAGGACGACGGTCGGGACAAAGTAGAAGGAAACGCGGTCGGCCAGGCCCTGGATCGGGGCGCGCGAGCGCTGTGCCTTGGCGACCAATTCGACGATGCGCGACAGCGTCGTCTCGGCGCCGATCCGTTCGGCGCGCATGATCAGCGAGCCGTTCTTGTTGAGTGTGCCGCCGGTCAAGGCATCGCCTTGGGCTTTCTCGACCGGCAAGGGTTCGCCTGTGATCATCGATTCGTCGATGGAGGAGCGGCCTTCGAGTACCGTGCCGTCGACCGGCACGGCATCGCCGGGCCTGATGCGCAGGCGCTCGCCGGCCTTGACCTCGTCCAGCCCTACATCGATCTCGGCGCCGTCCTCGGCGACTCGCCGCGCGGTCTTCGGCGCGAGGTCAAGCAGAGCTCGGATCGCCGATCCGGTCTTTTCGCGGGCGCGCAGTTCCAGCACCTGGCCGAGGAAGACCAGCGCCACGATGACTGCGGCTGCCTCGAAATAAACCGGCACCGCACCGCCATGGCCGCGAAACTGATGCGGAAAGATGTCCGGGAAGAGCGTGGCGGCGACGCTGTAGAGATAGGCGGCGCCGACGCCGAGCGAAATCAGCGTCCACATGTTGGGGCTGCGGTTGAGGATCGAGTCCCAGCCGCGATGGAAAAACGGGAAGGCGGCCCAGAGCACCACCGGGCTCGCCAGGACCAGTTCGATCCAGACCTTTGCGCGATCCTCGACCAGGCCCTCCAGCGACAGGCCTACCATCGGCGCCATGGCGATGATCAGCAGCGGGAGCGACAGCACCGCGCTCACCCAGAGCCGCCTGGTGAAATCAACCAGTTCGGGATTTGGCCCTTCATCGCCGGTTGGCACGCCCGTTGGCTCGAGCGCCATGCCGCAGATCGGGCAGGAGCCGGGCTTGTCGCGGATGATCTGCGGATGCATCGGGCAGGTGTATTGCGTGCCCTTGGGCACCGGCGCCGGCGCCGGCCTGCCGCCGAGATAGGTTTGCGGCGCCGCCTCGAACTTCGCCTTGCAGCCGGCGGAGCAGAAATAAAAGCCTTGGCCTTCATGGCGGACAAAATGTTTCGCCGTCGCGCGGTCGACGCTCATGCCACAGACAGGGTCGGTCGCCGTCAGGTAGCTTTCCGGCTCGGCCTGAAACTTCGAACGGCAGCGCTCGCTGCAGAAATGATAGAGGCGGCCGCCATGCTCGAATGTCGGTTTGCCGGCGGCCGGATCCACGGTCATGCCGCAGACCGGGTCGCGCAGAACCGCATCCGAGGCGGCGCCTTTCGGCGCGCAACAGCCGCCATGCGAGCCGTGCGTGTGATGATCGTGATCTGAATGCGTCATTCTAAAATGCCTTGATTGTCACTGCTTCAAAACCCGAGGTAGTGCTTCCAGTAACTGGAAGGTCAAGGGCCGTTTTGGTTTTCCGCATTTCAAGCCCCGTGAAATCGATCGACCCCCTGCACAAAGGCCGAGCTCGTGCTAAAACTTTTCTTGCTAATATTCTCCGCATCCCATTCATCCCGCTAGATTTCGGTCGACAATGAAGTGCCTGGTCATAAATCTCCATCGGTCCCCGGACCGACTTGCTCACTTAAGTGCAGAGTTCGCCCGGATTGGCACCGCGTTCCAACGCGTTGCGGCGATCGGTGCACGCAGCCACCCCGAACTCGGGCAGCAACCGCAACATCCGATGTATGCCCCCCGGCGTTTGTTGGGCAGCGAGATTGCTTGCCTGCACAGCCACCGCCTCTTGGGCGATCTTGCGCGCAGGACCAGTTCGTTGGCGACCGATTGCCAAGCTTGCTCGCCCGAGAGCGGGACGCCACAGGGAACCGCGAATGGGCTTGTCGCAAAATGCAGGAAGCCAATCGCCGAAAGAATCACGGTGGAAGGCGGACGAACCTTGCAGTGGATCGTCGAATTCTGCAGAGGTCGGCGACACATTATCGTCCCGGCGCCTAAGCTTGCCTGACGGCCGACAGGTCCACATCCTACGGCACAGGAATGCGCTTGGGCGTCGCGGGAAGAAAGCCAGCCGGCACCGCGGCGGAAATCCCCAACACTCCTCAAGGTAAGTATAGGCCTCAGTGTTGCTTGGACCGGCCCATGCGGCGAGCGGAGGCAGAAATTGAAACCCACGCCTCCCCTAAAAATCCACAGTGATGTCGGCCAATTGAGGGGCAAATAGCCCTATTGTCCTTTCGTTTGATTACAACGCAAAACCTTTCGCAAGAAAATAGGAGACGCCGGCTCCACATGTGCTATAGAGCCTGCCATCCCAAGAAAAAATAAGTTTTGTTGAAGAATGAAGCGCCTGGTCATCAACCTCGATCGATCTCCCGACCGGCTTGCCCATACGACGGCGGAGTTTGCGCGCATCGGCCTCGGATTCGAGCGGGTTGCCGCAATCGATGCAAGGGACCATCCGGAGCTCATGCTGCAGCGCCAGCATCCACTGTATGCGGTGCGGCGCCTGTCCGGCAGCGAGATCGCATGCCTGCACAGCCATCGCGCCTGCTGGACCATTATCGCGCAAGACGACGCGCCCTATGGCGCCGTCTTCGAGGACGACATGGTGTTTTCCGCGAAAGCCGGTGCGCTGCTTGCCGATACTAGCTGGATTCCGGCCGATGCCGATGTCGTCAAGCTCGAGACATTCTTCCACACAACCGTGATCCAGAGGGAGAGGTTTTCCGTCGGCGGCGGTTTTTCGCTGTTCAGGCTCCGCAAGAACCACATCGGAACTGGCGGTTACCTGCTCTCCCGGCAAATGGCACGTGCCCTTCTCGAGGCGACCGCCGACGTCAACGTGGCGGTGGACAGTCTCATCTTCGACCCTGCGTTCGCTACGTCGAGCGGCAAGACGATCTACCAGCTGGTCCCGGCGCTCTGTGCGCAGGAGCAGTTCGTGGGCAACAGGTTGCCGAGCCTGGTTGAACCGGGACGGGAGGCCGAGTGGGTCGCAAGCGGGCTCGCGGGCGGACACAGGATGCCGGCTCTCGCGCGGATACGCAGGGAGACCCGACGGGCAGCGCGGCAGATCACCGATCTCTGCAGGCTGCGGCGGCAGATTGTCGTACCGCTCGCTCCAGTCGAGGCAAACGACTAGAGCGTTTGTCGGATCGACAGCAGGCCCATACCCAGCGCCACGAAAACACGCTATAGACGCCGCCCAAAAGGCAGGGCCAACCGGTATCCATGGCGAAAATTTCCCTGAAGCTCGATGAATTGATCGACGGCGACGCTTTGCGCCGCGAGATGACCGCGCTGACCGCGACCAGTGCCGGCGACGGTTCCAGCCAGGCCATCCGTGCTGCCGTTCTTCAGCTTCTCAAGGGGCGCCTCGCCGAGGGCCGCAAGACAGCCGAGGCCATGCTGAGGCAAGATGGCGGCGGCAACGCTTGCGCCGAACGGCTGTCGCACCTGATGGACGAGCTGATCTGTGCGCTCTACGACTTTGCCGCGACGCATGTATACCGAGTGAAGAACCGGTCCTCGGCCGAACGCATGGCGGTCGTTGCCGTCGGAGGCTATGGCCGCGGCACGCTGGCGCCGGGATCCGACATCGACCTCCTGTTCCTGCTGCCCTACAAGCAGACGCCGTGGGGCGAACAAACAGTCGAGTACATGCTCTACATGCTGTGGGACATGGGGCTGAAGGTCGGCCATGCCACCCGCAACATCGATGAGTGCCTCAGGCTGTCGCGCACCGACATCACCATCCGCACCTCGATCCTGGAAGCCCGTTTCCTGTGGGGCGAGCGCAAACTCTATGACGAGCTGATGCTGCGCTTCGACCATGAGGTGGTGCGCACGACCGGCCCGGAATATGTGCAGGCCAAGCTCGCCGAACGCGACGAGCGCCATGCCAAGGCCGGCGAAAGCCGCTATCTGGTCGAACCCAACGTCAAGGACGGCAAGGGTGGGTTGCGCGATCTGCAGACGCTGTTCTGGATCGGCAAGTATTTTTACCGCGTGCGCACCGGCGAGGAACTGGTCGAGAAAGGCGTCTTTACCGAGGCCGAGTATCGTGAGTTTCAGAAGGCCGAGGATTTCCTGTGGGCGGTGCGCTGCCACATGCATTTCCTCATGGGGAAGGCCGAGGAGCGGCTGCATTTCGACATCCAGCGCGAGATCGCCGAACGGCTCGGCTATACGACCCATCCCGGCCTGTCGGCTGTCGAACGCTTCATGAAGCACTATTTCCTCGTCGCCAAGGATGTCGGCGACCTGACCCGCATCTTCTGCGCCGCGCTGGAGGAAGAGCAGGCCAAGCACGTTCCCGGCTTCAACCGCATCTTCCTCACCTTCCAGCGCCGTAAGCGCAAGCTTGCCGGCACGTCCGACTTCATCGTCGACAACCATCGCATCAACATCGCCGACGACGGCGTCTTCGAGCGCGACCCGGTCAATCTTCTCAGGCTGTTCTGGTTCGCCGACAAGCACGGGCTGGAATTCCATCCCGATGCGCTGAAACTGCTCACTCGTTCGCTCGGCCTGGTCAACAAGTCGCTCAGGCGCGACGAGGAAGCCAACCGGCTGTTCCTCGATATACTGACCTCGGACCGCAACGCCGAACTCAACCTGCGGCGCATGAACGAGGCGGGGCTGCTGGGCCGGCTGATCCCGGATTTCGGCAAGATCGTCGCCATGATGCAGTTCTCGATGTACCACCACTACACGATCGACGAGCACCTGATCCGCTGCATCGGCGTGCTGGCCGAGATCGAGCGCGGCGACGGCGAGAAGGTGCATCCGCTGTCGCATTCGCTGATGCCGGGCCTGAAGAAGAGCCGCGAGGCGCTCTATGTCGCCGTGCTGCTGCACGATATCGCCAAGGGCAGGCCTGAAGACCATTCCGAGGCCGGCGCCAGGATCGCGAGGCGGATCTGCCCGCATATGGGGCTTTCGCCGGCCGATACGGAAACCGTCGCCTGGCTGGTCGAGAACCACCTCGTCATGTCGATGACGGCGCAGACCCGCGACCTCAACGACCGCAAGACGATCGAGGACTTCGCCTCGATCGTGCAGTCGGTCGAGCGGCTGAAGATGCTGTTGATCCTGACCGTCTGCGACATCAGGGGCGTCGGACCGGGCGTGTGGAATGGCTGGAAGGGCCAGTTGCTGCGTACGCTCTACTACGAGACCGAACTGCTGCTGACCGGCGGCTTTTCGGAAGTCTCGCGCGCCCAACGCACGGCGGCAGCGCGCGAACGCCTGGCGGAGGCGCTCGCCGACTGGCCCGACAAGGCGCGCAAGCGCTATGTCAGGCTGCATTATGAAAACTATCTCCTGACCGTGGACCTGCCGGACCAGCTCCGCCACGCCGAATTCATTCGCGAGACGGACGCGGCTGGCAATAAGCTCGCCACCATGGTCAAGACCCATCAGTTCGAGGCGGTAACCGAAATCACCGTGCTGGCGCA
The DNA here is from genome assembly GCF_006442195.1 of Mesorhizobium sp. B2-3-13. NCBI lineage: Bacteria > Pseudomonadati > Pseudomonadota > Alphaproteobacteria > Hyphomicrobiales > Phyllobacteriaceae > Mesorhizobium > Mesorhizobium sp. B2-3-13. The sequence continues at coordinate 18,182 of NZ_VFVQ01000021.1, read as the reverse complement.
GGACCATCCTCGTCTTCTCTCGGTCATTGCCGGGGCATGCGCCGGGGCCGGCGGCAACATCGTCGACGCGCAGATCTTCACGACGTCGGACGGCCGCGCTCTGGACACGATCCTGATATCGAGGGAGTTCGATCGCGACGAGGACGAGCGCCGGCGCGCCGAGCGCGTCGGCCGGCTGATCGAGGACGTGCTGTCGGGCAAGAGCTGGCTGCCGGAGATGATCGAGAAACGCACCAAGCCAAGGCGCGGATCCAAGGTGTTCAAGATCCCGCCGCGCGCCGAAATCCGCAACGCGCTGTCGAACCGGTTTTCGGTCATCGAGGTCGAGGGGCTCGACCGCCCTGGCCTTTTGTCGGAGATCACCGGGACGCTGTCCGACCTGTCGCTCGACATTGCCTCGGCGCATATCACCACTTTCGGCGAGAAGGTCATCGACACCTTCTACGTCACCGACCTCACCGGCCAGAAGATCGACAACCCAGCCCGCATCGCCACTATCCGCAACCGGCTGATCGCGACGCTCGAAGGCATCGTGCCGGAACGCGGCGGCAGGTCCAAGGCAGCCGCCGAGTGACGGCCATCATCCCCTTCTCCCAGTCCCACAGGTAGTTTGCGAACGCATGAGTCTCGTCAAGAAATTTGCTACCGTCGCTTCCGGCACGTTGATGAGCCGTGCGCTCGGTTTCGGCCGCGAGATGCTGATGGCAGCCGCACTCGGCACCGGACCGGTCGCGGACGCCTTCAACGCCGCCTTCCAGTTTCCCAACACGTTTCGCCGGCTGTTCGCGGAGGGCGCTTTCAATGCCGCCTTCGTGCCGCTGTTCGCCAAGGAGATCGAGACGCACGGCACCGACGGCGCCAAGCGTTTCTCGGAAGAGGTGCTCGGTGTCCTGTTCACCGCGCTCCTGGCGCTGACCGTTGCCATGGAACTGGCGATGCCGCTGATCGTGCGCTATCTGGTGGCGCCGGGCTTTGCCGATACGCCGGGCAAGTTCGAGACGACCGTCACGCTTGCGACGATCATGTTCCCGTATCTGATCTGCATGTCGCTCGCAGCCATGATGGCGGGCATGCTGAACTCACTGCGGCGCTATTTCGCGGCGGCGATCGCGCCGGCTTTCCTCAACATCATCCTGATTAGCGTGCTTGGCTACGCCTGGTACCATGGACTGGATGCACATGCTGTCGGCTTCGCCCTGTCCTGGGGCGTGCTGGCGGCGGGCGTGGTGCAGCTTGCCATCGTCTGGGTGGCGGTGCGCAATGCCGGCATCTCGATCGGCTTCCGCCGGCCGAAGATGACGCCGAACGTGAAGCGGCTCCTGATCCTGGCGCTGCCGGCGGCGATCACCGGCGGCATCACCCAAATCAACCAGCTGATCGGAACGGCCATCGCCTCGGCGCAGGACAGTGCCGTCTCCTCGCTGGCCTATGCCGACCGCGTCTACCAGTTGCCGCTCGGTGTCGTCGGCGTCGCGGTGGCGATCGTGCTGTTGCCCGAACTGTCGCGGGCGCTGAAGTCAGGCAACCTGATCGAGGCCGCCAATCTGCAGAACCGCTCCGTCGAATTCACCCTGTTCATGACCTTGCCGGCGGCGGCGGCACTCTGGGTCATGTCAGAACCGATCGTACGGCTGGTCTATGAGCGCGGCGCGTTCGCCGCCAACCATTCAACGCCTGTCGTGGCGGCGATCCTGGCGATCTTCGGTCTCGGCCTGCCGGCCTTCGTGCTGATCAAGGCCTTCACCCCAGGCTATTTCGCCCGCGAAGACACGCGCACGCCGATGATCTTCGCCGCAATCTCCGTGGCGGTGAATGTCGCCACGGCGCTGACGCTGTTCCCGAGGATGGGCGCACCCGGTATTGCCGTGGCTTCGGCCGTCGCCGGCTGGGTCAACGCGCTGATGCTGCTTGCCGTGCTGATCCGGCGCGGCCATTGGGGCCGCGACGTGCCGCTCCTGAAGCGCATTCCGCGGCTGGTGCTGTCGGCGGTGGTAATGGGGGTCGCCCTCTATTTCGCCGAGCATTATTTCGCCGTCAGGCTCGGACCCGGCTCGCCGCTGGTCATCAAGGCGACGACGGTACTCGCGCTGGTGGCGGGCGGAGCTACGCTCTATTTCGTCACCGCGTTCCTCACCGGCGGTGCCGATTTCAGTATGATCCGGCGCAATGTCGGGCGCAGGGGATCGCCAGCGACTAAGGAACAGTCTCCAGATCCGTAAGCCGGAATTCGTCTGCCGTCGAAAGTATCGAAACGGCGTAGTAGCGCGCGCAAGCGTAGTGGAAACAGTCCGCCAAATTCAGGCGAATGGCGTTGTTGCGAAACCGCGACGCAGCCTCGATGGACAATGACGTTGCCTCGGAGGCAGGCGGAAGCTCCCGCAAGGCTATAGCTCGCTCTTCAAGAAAACGACTGACTATCCTCAGGCTTACTTCGACGGGCACTGCCAATTTTTCTGATCGCGAAAGCGCCATCGAGGCTTCCCAGACGGCGATCGCCGACGTGAAAGGAGCCGGCGCCTCCATGATCGCTTGCGAGCAGCGTGGAGCTTCGGCCTCTTGGCTCAGCATCGCGACGATAGCGGCTGCGTCGACGAACATCAGTCTTCGCCGGACAATTCGTCGTAGACCGAGCGCGGCAGCGGATTGCGTGCCTGCTCGCTCAGCTCGATCCCGAATTCGGCACGGAGTCGTGCAGCCGTCTCAAGAGGTGTCTCTCGGTTACGCCGACGCTCCAGGGCTTCGCGCATGGCGATGACGATCGCCTCAGTGAGGCCGACTCCCTCGACCTTGGCGAAGGCGCGCGTCAAGCTGTCCGCCTCCTTGTTGTTGATGTTGATGGTCATCGCAGTACCTACATTCATTTGTATAGTTATTGATACGTAGCACACTACAAAAATGAATCAACATGGTCGCAGAGCGATCTCACGCCTCTTGATCCTCTTCCCACTCTCGTCCATAAGCGCGCCGTCGCAAGGCTTTCGCCGCGCGCGGTTTCCAGCCGCGTGATTGGCTCCGAAAAGTCTGCAACTTTTCGGAATCACGCTTATACGGCCCTCCACAAGCCATGAGGAAACCATGTCCGCCTTCAAGCCACTCGTCTTCTCCGGTGTCCAGCCGACCGGCAATCTGCATCTCGGCAACTATCTCGGCGCCATCAAGAAATTCGTCGCCCTGCAGGATACGTCCGACTGCATCTATTGCGTCGTCGACCTGCATTCGCTGACCGCCCAGCTCGTCTATGACGATCTTGCCGACCAGACGCGGTCGATCACCGCGGCGTTCCTCGCCTCCGGCATCGATCCGAAGAAGCACATCGTCTTCAACCAGTCGCGGGTGATGCAGCATGCGGAGCTTGCCTGGATCTTCAATTGCGTCGCGCGCATCGGCTGGATGAACAAGATGACGCAGTTCAAGGACAAGGCTGGCAAGGACCGCGAGAATGCCTCGCTGGGCCTGCTCGCCTATCCCTCGCTGATGGCGGCCGACATCCTGCTCTACCGCGCCACCCACGTGCCGGTGGGCGAGGACCAGAAGCAGCACCTGGAACTGACCCGCGACATCGCCCAGAAATTCAACAACGATTTCTCCGCCCGCATTGCCGGTCTTGGCGTCGGCGTCGAGATGCAGGTCGGTGAGGAGACGGTGAACGGCTTCTTCCCGATCACCGAACCGGTCATCGGCGGGCCGGCGGCGCGCATCATGAGCCTGCGCGATGGATCGAAGAAAATGTCGAAGTCCGACCCATCGGACCTGTCGCGCATCAACCTGACCGACGATGCTGACACCATCTCGAAAAAAATCCGCAAGGCCAAGACCGACCCGGAGGCCCTGCCGAGCGAGGTCGACGGGCTGGAAAGCCGGCCCGAGGCGGAGAACCTGGTCGGCATCTATGCGGGTCTCGCGGAGATGTCGAAGGCCGATGTGCTGAAGCAATTCGGCGGCCAGCAATTCTCCGTCTTCAAGCCGGCGCTGGCCGATCTCGCGGTGGAGAAGCTGGCGCCGATCGCCGGCGAGATGCGCCGCATCCAGGGCGACCGGGCCTATGTCGACGCCGTGCTCAGGGACGGCGGCGAACGCGCCGGCGTGCTTGCCGAGACGACAATGAAGACGGTGCGCGACATTGTCGGGCTGCTGCAGGGCTGAGCCCGATCGTCAACGCGCCGCCTCATACCGGCCAAGACATACTGGCCTGCGGCCGACGGCTTGCCGCCGGCCTGCCGCAGTGGCAGATTGCGGCCGAAAAGTTACCGAGTAGGTAGACATGGTCTCCAAACGTCTCAGCCGCGAAGCCGGTCATCGCAGGAAATTCCTGACGATCATCGATGACACGCCGGAATGCGAACGCGCCGTCGCCTACGCCTCGAAGCGGGCGCAGAGCACCAGCGGCACGCTGGTGCTGCTCTATGTCATCGTACCGGACGATTTCCAGCACTGGCTGGGCGTCGAGAAGATCATGCGCGAGGAGGCGAACGCCACGGCGCGCGCGGCGCTCGACGGCTACGCCAATAAGGTGCGCCAGAAGCTCGGCATCGAACCGGAGATGGTCGTGCGCGAAGGCAAGCCTACGGAAGAGATCCATAAACTGATCGAGGAAGACCAGGATATCGCCATCTTGGTGCTGGCGGCCGGCGCCGGCAAGGAAGGTCCCGGACCGCTGGTCGGTGCCGTGGCCGGCAAGGGTGCGGCCTTTCCGATCCCGGTGACCGTGGTGCCGCAGAACCTGTCGGATGAGGAGATCGACAGCCTCGCCTGAGGCCCGCCCGGGATCCAGTTCCCCAGCCGGCAAAAACATTCCGCCAGCCAGCCGTTCCGGCGACGCGTTTCGCTTGAATGTCCAGCCGATAGAGCCTATTTAGAACTATTCCAAACTAGTTGCCCAAAACGGGCATGGAGACGGCTATGTTCATCCAGACCGAGTCGACGCCCAATCCGGCGACGCTGAAATTCCTGCCCGGCAAGGAAGTGCTGCTCGAAGGTACCGCCGATTTCCGCGATGCCGACAGTGCGGCGACGGCCTCGCCGCTGGCTGGCCGGCTGTTCGAAATCCCCGGCGTCACCGGCGTGTTCTTCGGCTATGATTTCATCACCGTGTCCAAGGACGGCCCGGACTGGCAGCACCTGAAGCCGGCAATCCTCGGCGCCATCATGGAGCACTTCATGTCCGGCGCGCCTGTCATGGCCAAGGCGGGCCCCGCCGCCGAGACCAGCCAGACGGGCGAATTCTACGCCAAGGCCGACGAGGAGCTCGTCATCACCATCAAGGAGTTGCTCGACACGCGCGTGCGCCCGGCGGTCGCCCAGGACGGCGGCGACATCACCTTCCGCGGCTTCGAGAACGGCACCGTGTTCCTGCACATGAAAGGCGCCTGCGCCGGTTGCCCGTCGTCGACGGCGACGCTGAAGCACGGCATCCAGAACCTGCTTCGCCATTTCGTGCCGGAAGTGCAGCAGGTCGAACAGGTCTCCTAACCGCCAGTTCCCTGCCGACAGACAACAAAAAACCGGGCCGAATTGCCCGGTTTTCTGTTTGGGACGTCCGTTGTTGCCTAGACGGTCCGCGTATGAAAGGCGACTTCCAGTTTAACCACGATGTGCCGAAAAAGCGGGGCTTTCCGGCATCATGGCCTAAAGAACGATGACCTTGGCGCCGACCTCGGCGCGGTCGTAGAGGTCGATGACATCCTGGTTCATCAGCCGGATGCAGCCCGACGACATCGCCTTGCCGATCGAGTTCCATTCGGGGCTGCCGTGCAGGCGGTAGCCCATGTCACCGCCCTTGTTGAACAGGTACATGGCGCGCGCGCCAAGCGGGTTCTTCAGGCCCGGATCCATGCCGCCGGCGAACTTGGCGAGTTCGGGCTGGCGCTTGATCATCTGCGAGGGCGGTGTCCAGGTCGGCCATTCGCGCTTGATGGCGATATGGGCGGTGCCGTGCCATTCAAAGCCTTCGCGGCCGACGCCGATACCGTAGCGGATGGCCCGGCCGCCGCCCTCGACGAAGTACAGGAACTTGTTCTGCGTATCGACGATGATGGTGCCCGGCTTTTCCTTGGTGTCGTAGTTGACTTCCTGGCGATGGTACTTCGAAGGCACTTTCTCGATCGGGATCCGCGGCAGCTGGTAACCGGCATCGGTCACCGCGCCGTAGTCGTTGGAGAAGATCTGCCCGCCGATGGTGCTGCAACCGGCAATAGCGGTGGACAGCGCCAGTGCGGCGATTATTGCAAGCGACTTCATGCGCATGTGGTGATCCGGTGCCCCGCCTAAACCAGAGCGGCACGAGTCGGCCGCTTTCTCATCATCATTCATGCTGGCATTTGCTTTGCTTGCCAAGCACACGATGCCTATATGCGGGGACTTACATGCTGGTATGCGTATCACTATGGCATTTCGGCAACATACCTCGCCGGATTGTCAAGGAAATTCAATGGGCCTGAATCGCAGGCCCGCAAAATCGAGGACCCGCCATGAATGTCGGCGACGCCGCCCACCGCTCAGGCCTGCCGGCCAAGACCATCCGCTACTACGAGGAAATCGGCCTGATCGCGCCCGCGCGCGCCGCCAATGGCTACCGCGACTATTCGGGCGACGACATCCATCGGCTGGCCTTCCTGCGCCGCGCGCGCAATCTCGGCTTTTCCATAGACGATTGCCGCCAGCTGATGGCGCTCTACAGGGATCGTGGCCGCGCCAGCCAGGACGTGCGCGCGATCGCTGCCGCCCATGTGATGGCCATCGAGGAGAAGGTGCGCGAGCTGCAATCGATGCGCTCGACGCTGCAGAAGCTCGTTCACGCCTGCCATGGCGACGAGCGGCCGGACTGCCCGATCCTGGATGATATGGCGGGGGCGGCGTGAGTCAGCGACAAACCCCATCGCAGGAGCGATAGACCTCGTATTGAGGAAGGTGGCCTGGGCGAAAGCGGCGAAAGACGGCAAACCAGATGACAGCCCGCATCTTCGAAAGCCCCGTCTTGCCCCTGTGATTGTCGACGGTGCGAGTGGCCTTTGCACACTTCCGTGAAGGCCGCCAGCATTGGTTCGTGTAGTATGTTGCACGCTCTAATATGAACGTAACGTATAAGCCGGAGAGAGCGCATGACCCGCGACCAGATGCTCGCCTACCTTCGCGCCGCCGATGCGGTCGCTCGCGAGGCTGCCGCGCACGGCCATCATCCGTTCGGTGCCGTGCTGGTCGGCCCCGACGACGCGATCCTCATGCGCCAAGGCAATATCGATACCATTCATCACGCCGAGACCGAACTTGCACGGCGCGCGGCGGCAGCCTATTCGCCTGAGTTTCTGTGGACATGCACGCTGGTCTCAACCGGCGAGCCCTGTGCGATGTGCACCGGAACGCTCTACTGGGCGAATATCGGCCGGCTGGTCTATGGCTTCGAGGAGATCGAGCTTCTCGCGCTGACTAGCGACCATCCCGAAAACCCGACGATGAACCTGTCCTCGCGCGTTGTGCTCGGCTCTGGACAGAAGAAGATCGAGGTTCACGGCCCCTTCCCCGAAATTGCGGACGAGCTGGTCTCGGTGCACCGTGGCTTCTGGCAGCGGTAGTGGTTCTTCGGGTTTGCTGGGTTGCCGGTCTGTCCTGAATGTCTTCCAATTTCGCTTTTGGTTTGGCTACCAGATAATCGCCGCCTAAAAGCCTATAGTTGATAGACCGATGGCGAATTGAGGACGTGCTGATATGGTGCGCGTCATGGATCAGAGGATTTTAGGCTATGGACGCGGAGGGGCGGTTGGCGTCTTTCTCGGCCATATCGTGTACATGATTTTCAACGGTGACGATCCGCGCAGCATCATAGAAAGTGCCGCAATGTCTGCCGTGGTCGGAGTATTATCGTTCTGCTTGTCGAAGGTGATTTTAAGCGGCGGGGAACTAGGCACCCCTAACCTTGCGTCATCGCCCCCCACACTATCCCAAAGCGAGGAGGATGGCTCACAGCGTCTCCTCCTTGCCTTGATACGAAGGGTGCGCCAACCCAGCCCTGTTCAAACCCAATAAAAAGCCCGCCACAGACGCCTGAGAAACCGTCGCAGCCGCAGATCGACAAGTTTAGAGAAGCCGCGCGCGAACTGAAAGCCGACCAGTCCGACGCAGCCTTGGAGGCTATCGTAAAGAAGATCGCGCATGCACTGAAGCTGACCCAGGAACAGATAAAGGAACTGGTGCGTCGGAAGCGGGATCAAGGCGAAGATTAGACGGCTATTCACCCTTTCTTCACCATATCAGCACATGCTCATAAGCGGACATGCTGATGTAGCTCGTACGTGTCGAAAGCCCCGGTGCAGGCCCAAGCGCCGGGGCTTTTTCAGATAGCTCCCGATGGCTCCGGGAAATAGCGTCCTTCAGAAGATTCCCATGACAACTAGGATGATCCCAATCGCCGCAAGGGCCATGACGAGGATCATGGCCATCTCGAAGGCGTGACCGAAATTGTCAGTCATCAGGCACCACGCACAAAGGACAACAGCCCGGCCTGCTCATCGTGTGACACAGGATCCCGCAGGCCGGGCCGTACGCCGGCTTTTGAGGGCACGAGCCGGTGAAGCTTGAGCATGTTCCTAAGCGGACCTGTTCGCAATGGCATGTCCGAATGCGTACAAAATTCCGGTCTTATCCAGCAAACGGACCAAACAGCCTTCGGCTACTTTTTCGCCAGCAAGAGAGCTTCGCGCACCAGCGATGGCAAACTGCCAACGCCAAGCAAATCGATAAGCTCGCGTGCTTGGCTGAGGGTGATTCCGGTTTTGTCGACAAGCCAGTTGGCGTGCTTGTCCTTGGCGGTTTGGATCAGCATTTTCGTTTCATCGAGTTCGTGCATGGCAAATGCTCCATGGCGAAACCGAAACGTATCCCTAGTGAAAGTAGCTCGCAAGCCGCGTAGGTGAAATCGTACAAATCAGACAAATCGGCCTCGCGGCCCGGCGCTTAAACGAGGATGGGTCTGTCAAATATACAATCGCCTTCTAAAAGGCGGTTGTATATTTGACAGACCCAATGACAGAAAGCCCTTGCCGGGTTCAATCCGACTGGATTGAACCCGTCCCCGGCGGCGCGAAGAAGCACGTCCATCTGAACCGGTAATAGGCCTCAAATTTCAAGTGAGGAATGATCGTCCGGTAAAACGTCATCAATCGCTCGCAGATATGGTATTGATCATCAGGCGAAGTCTGGACGCGTTCTCGGGGGATAAACCACTCCGGTTCCTGGGGCTCATTCAAGTAAGCCGGGCGCGGCATCCTGACGAAATAACCGTCTTTCGTCATCCTGACGTAGTCGGAACTGATCGGGTGGCAATCTTTGTTTCCGCAGCAGTTATAGTGAAGGACGGGATCAGTCTTGCCTGTATACCAATCGTGAGCGTCTGCATCGCCGGGCAGAATGAGCCATGCCAATGCAATGTGTCTTAGCGACTGTCTCATGGAACTAGCCCCTCACCATTTGCCTATAGCATATTAGTGAGCGCTAATCAAAGTGGTGAAGCCGACCGGCTTGTCGACAAGTCAGGCGGCGCTATCCAGCCGTAGCCTGTGGAAACCGGTATCACGTCGCTTTAAATTAGCCAGCCTTAATAAGAATCGAACGGGTTCAAACCGTGAACAAAATCTGGCATGGTGCCTGCCATGCCAATCATCTCCCCGATTCCCCTGAACCCTCTGATCGACGGCCGCCAGTCCGAGCGCGCCATGCTGGTGCGGCGTGGCGTGCAGCGGCTGCTGATGCAAATGGGCGCCCATGTGTTGCCTGAACTGTCGCTGGCCACCGGCCGCCGCGCCGACCTCGTGGCGCTGACGCGGCAGGGCGAAATCTGGATCATCGAGATCAAATCCTCGATCGAGGATTTTCGCGTTGACCGCAAGTGGCCGGACTATCGCCTGCATTCCGACCGTTTTTTCTTTGCCACCCATCCGGGCGTGCCGGCCGAAATCTTTCCCGAGGAATGCGGCTTCATTCTCTCCGACGGATATGGCGCCGAAATCCTGCGCGATGCGCCGGAGCATCACATGGCGGCGGCAACGCGCAAGGCGCTGATGCTGCGTATCGCGCGTGCGGGTGCTTCGCGGCTTCTGGCGGCGGAACTCGCGGGGGTCGCGGTGCCGGCACTGGAGGGGGAGAGCGAGTAATCGCGGCCCTGAAATTGACGCCCGCAACTGTCAGATGCTCCAGCCCGGAACTGCTACTCCTCCGTCCCTTCCACTCCACTCGCAGCCGGCGCCATCAGCAGGACCGCGGCGCCGAGCAGCGCGGCGATGAAGGAACCGGCGAGAATGCCGACCTTGACCGCGTCCTGCAGCGCCACGTCGCTGGCGAAGGCGAGCAGGCCTATGAACAGGCTCATGGTGAAGCCGATGCCGCACAGCAGCGAGATGCCGATCATGTGCGACCAGCCGGCATGGGCCGGCAGATCGGCGAGGCCGAAGCGGATGGCGAGCGCGGAGGAGCCGAACACGCCGACCAACTTGCCGACGACGAGACCGGCCGCGACGCCCAGCGTCAGCGGCTCGATCAAGGCGCCGAAACTCAGGCCGGCAAGCGAAACGCCGGCATTGGCAAAGCCGAAGATCGGGACGACGATGAACGCCACCAGCTTGTGCAGGCCATGCTCGAGCCGGTGCAGCGGCGAACGGTCGAGATCGTGGCCGATCCCGGCGGAGCGTTCGAGCGGAATGGTGAGCGCAAGTGCTACGCCGGCCAGCGTGGCATGGACGCCGGACTTCAGCACTAGCACCCACAGGATGGCGCCAAGCATGAGATAAGGCACCAGGCTCATCACCCGCATGCGGTTGAGCACGACAAGCACGGCAATGACGACGAAGGCCGCGCCGAGGTAGGCCAGCGACAGACCGCTGGTGTAGAAGATGGCGATGATGATGACGGCGCCGAGGTCGTCGATGATGGCAAGCGCGGTCAGGAAGACCTTCAGCGAGGCCGGCACGCGGCTGCCGAGCAGCGACAGCACGCCGAGGGCGAAGGCGATGTCGGTGGCGGTCGGGATCGCCCAGCCGGACAGTGCGGCCGGATTGCTGCCGTTGATGGCGACATAGACCAGAGCCGGCACCACCATGCCGCCGGCCGCGGCGATGCCAGGCAGCATCCTGCGCGGCCAGGTCGAGAGCTGGCCATCCAGCATCTCGCGCTTGATCTCCAGCCCGACGAGCAGGAAGAACACCGCCATCAGCCCGTCATTGACCCAGTGCGAGACACTGAGCGGGCCGATATAGGCGTGGAGAACGGCGAAATAGGTTTCGGCAAGCGGCGAATTGGCGACGATCAGGGCAAGGGCCGCCGCCACCATCAGGATAATGCCGCCAGCCGCCTCGCTGTCCAGGAACTCGCGGAAGACGGAAACCGGCCGTTGCTTCAAATCCTGCATTTTGCCTCCGTTACCTAGCCTGGCAGCCAACGTTGTTTGCAATGATGGCAGGTGCCGTTGACGATGCAAGGCGCCTTAGTTTCGTATGAGTTCACAGGCATATCGTATGCTTGGGAAATCGACCGACATCGCTTCGTCATCCACAGGCGTAGCAAGGAGCGTAGCGACGCGGCGCAGACCCGAGGATGACGAAGCTCGGGTGGCCTTACGCCAATTGCCCGGAGTCGACGTCTCTCAGCGCGGCGCGCGCTTGGCGAGGATCCGCTGCAGCGTGCGGCGATGCATGTTGAGCCGGCGCGCGGTCTCGGAGACATTGCGCTCGCACATCTCGTAGACGCGCTGGATATGCTCCCAGCGCACCCGGTCGGCCGACATCGGGTTTTCCGGTGGGGCGGCGCGCTCGCCGGTGGTGCGGGTCAGTGCCGCAAAGACATCGTCGGCATCGGCGGGCTTCGACAGATAGTCGACGGCGCCGAGTTTCACCGCAGTCACCGCGGTGGCGATGTTGCCGTAACCGGTCAGGATGATGGTGCGGGAATCCTCGCGCTTCTCGCGGATGGCGGCGACCACGTCGAGGCCATTGCCGTCGCCCAACCGCATATCGACCACCGCATAGGCGGGCGGATTGGCGCGGGCCTTGCCCACGGCCTCCTCGACGCTCTCCGCCGTCTCGACCACGAAACCCCTGGTTTCCATGGCACGGGCCAGACGGGTCAGGAACGGCTTGTCGTCATCGACGATCAGAAGCGAGGTATCCTCGCCTTCAACCATAGGCCCACTGTTTTCATCGCCTGTCATCGTCTCGAAAATTCCTGCTGCCTTATTTTTACGCAGATATAGTTTTGCGGGGCTATTGTCCAATTACGCAGTGTCAAACATCGTCGCCGGGGCCGTTTCCGGGTTCAGGAAAACGCTCCTCGGCCAGGAAATCCGCACCACGGCCCCTTCGCCGAGGCCGCTCGAATTGCGAAAATCGAGCGTGGCGCCAGACCGTTCGAGCAATGTTTTGGCGATGAACAGGCCGAGCCCGAGGCCGCCTCCGGCTTCATTGCCCTGGCGTGTCGACATATAGGGCTCGCCAATGCGGTCGATGATCTCGGGCGGAAAACCCGGGCCGTCATCGGTGATCGAGAAGGAGACCATCGCCTCGTCCCAGCTCCAGCGTATGGTGACGCTCTTGCGGGCGAAATCGACGGCGTTCTCGACCAGGTTGCCGAGGCCGTAGATGACACCCGGATTGCGCCGCCCGACCGGCTCCGGTCCGGTCCGCTCGCCCGGACGAAGCTTGATCGAGATGCCGAAGTCGCGATGTGGCGCGGTGACCTCCTCGACCAGCGAGGTCAGCGGCAGGCGGGACAGATGCGCCTCGCCTTCGGACGACAGGCTGGTCAGGCGCTTCAGGATTTCGCGGCAGCGCTCGCTCTGCGAGCGCAGCAGCTTCACGTCTTCCCCGTATTTCGGATCGGTGCCGAGCGCCTTCTCCATTTCCTTGACGACCAGCGTGATGGTGGCGAGGGGCGTGCCGAGTTCGTGCGCGGCGGCGGCGGCCAGGCCATCGAGCGCGGAAAGGTGCTGCTCGCGCTGCAGCACCAGTTCGGTGGCGGCGAGCGCGTTGGCCAGAAGCCGGGCTTCGGCGGCCACCCGGAAAGCGTACATGGCGGTGAAGGCGATGGACGACAGCACCGCCATCCACATGCCGGCGACATACACGAAGGGCATCGCCAGCGGCGCGTCCTCAGGCCAGGGCAGCGGCAGATGGCGGAAGACCAGCAAGGTCGCCGCTATCATCACCAGCCCGCCAAGGATGGCGGTGAGGCGAAGGGGCAGCGACGTTGCCGAAATGACGACGGGCACGGTCATCAGCAGCGAGAACGGATTGGTCAGGCCGCCGGTCATATAGAGCAGCCCGGCTAGCTGCAGGCTGTCGAAGATCAGGATGCCGAAGGCTGCGAACGGAGTGAGCCGGTGCGCGGCCGGAAACCGGAAGGCCAGAAACAGGTTCATCCAGGCCGAACAGGCGATCAGGGCAAAACACAGGCTGACCGGCAGCGGGAATTTCAGGCCGTAAGCGACGACGAGCACCGTCACGCTCTGTCCGACAATGGCCAGCCAGCGCAGCCGGATCAGCGTGTTGAGGCGCAGTCGCTGGCTCTGCTGGAAATCGGGCGTGTTCAGGATGTTGATCATGGCAATGGATTACAGCCGTGGGAGGAATAGCGCCAGTAGCGCTGTCAGCCCGAGCCCTCCCCAACTTCGTCATCCCTGGGCGAAGCAGGAGCGAAGCTCCGTCGCGGAGACCCTGGGATCCATGCCGTGACCTTAGCCGGAGCGTGCAACGGAGCAGAATTCTGCACCGTCGCAGCCTTGATGTCGCGGCATGGATCCTCGGGTCTACGCTGCGTCGCTACGCTCCTTGCTTCGCCCGTGGATGACGAAATGATGGGCGCCAATCGCCAAGGCGTGCGTTATCCCCAAGGCTAGGTCCCTCGCGGTTTGGCGCGGGCGGTGGCGGCGGCGAGTAGCGGGTTTTCCGGCCAGACATGTTTGGGATAGCGGCCGCGCATGTCGGCACGCACATCGGCCCAGGAGCCGCGCCAGAAGCCGGGCAGGTCGCGCGTCGTCTGGATGGGCCGGTGCGCCGGCGACAACAATTCGAGCCTCAAAGGCACGGTACCGTTGGCGATCGAAGGATGGCGGTCGAGGCCGAAAAGTTCCTGGACGCGGACCGCCAGCACCGGCCATTCGCCGTCGTAGCGGATCGGCACGTGGCTGCCCGACGGAGCGTCGAAATGGGTCGGCGCCAGCGTCTCGACCTTGCGCTGCAGGTCGTGCGGCACGAGCGACGCCAGCCCGGCCGGGACAGTGCCGGGGTCGATGGCGGCCAGGGATGCCGCACCGGACAGAAACGGCAGCAGCCAGTCGTCGAGGCGTCCGATGAGTGCTTCATCCGACATGTCCGGCCAGGGCGCGCCTAAGCCTTTGTACAGCCAGGACAGCCGCTGGCGCAGCGTCTGAGCCTCCTTGCTCCAGGTCAAAAGGGAAAGCCCATGCTCGCGCAAGGCCTCGATGATGGCGCGGTCGGCATCGGCGCCGGCCGGCGCCGGCAGCATGCGTTCGACGAGCGTGATGGCGGCGAGGCACTCGGTTTCGCGCACCCGCACGGCGCGGCGCTCGCGGTCGAAACTCGTCTGCCTGCGCGTTTCGATCTTGTTGCCAAGCGTCGACCGGATGTCCTCCTCGCCGATTGCCGCCGCCGCCGTGATGCGGGCATTCTGCGCCTTGCCCTGCAGGTCGGCGACGACCAGAAAGGGTTCACCCGCCAGCGGATCGGCGGCATCGAGCATGGCGCCGGAGCCATTGGCCAGCACGAAACGGCCGCGCTCGCCGCGCGCCTTGGCGACGCGGTCCGGCCAGGCATGGATGAGCAGGGTTCCGGTTGGAACAGCTCCGCTGGTCTTCGCACCGCCTGCCTGACTGGCCAGGCGCTCGGCAAGCTGGCGCGCCGACGCGGCACGCGGCGATTTCTCGCCGCGAAAGCGCATCAGCCGCCGTTCGAGGTCGGCACCGTCGCCGCCGAGGCCACGCTCGGTGAGCAGCACGGCAAGCATGGCTGCTTCCTGCGCCTGTCCGGCCTTCGCCGCCTCGGCGACCATATGCGCCAGCCGTACCGGCAGAGCGAGCTTGCGCATCGAAGCGCCCGCGTCCGTCAAGCGGCCTGCCTCGTCGATGGCATCGAGTGCGCGCAACAGCGCCCTTGCTTCTTTGAGCGCGGGAGCCGGCGGCGGATCGAGGAAAGCGAGCGTCCTGGGATCGGCGACACCGAAGGCGGCGCAGTCGAGCAGGAGGCCGGATAGGTCCGCCTCGAGGATTTCCGGCGGCGTGAAGGCGGGAAGTGCCGCCGTCTGCTCAGCCCGCCACAGCCGATTGGCGACGCCGGCCTGCGTACGGCCGGCGCGGCCGGCGCGCTGGTCGGCGGAAGCCTTGCTGACGCGCACTGTCTCCAGCCGTGTCAGGCCGCTGGCCGGCTCATAGCGTGGCAGCCGCGACAGACCGGAGTCGATGACGACGCGCACGCCGTCGATGGTGATGGAGGTTTCGGCGATCGAGGTCGCCAGCACCACCTTGCGGCGGCCCGCCGGCGCCGGCTTGATCGCCGCGTCCTGCGCCTTGCCGTCGAGCTGGCCATAGAGCGGGACGATATCGGTGTCGGCGCCGACCTTGCCGGCCAACCGCTCGGCGGTGCGCTCGATCTCGCGCTGGCCAGGCAGGAAGGCAAGCACGCTGCCGCTCTCGTCGGCAAGCGCGGAGCGGATTGCCTTGGCCATGGCATCCTCGATCGGCATCCCGGCCGGCCGTTCGTCGTAGCGGACATCGACCGGGAAGGCACGGCCCTCGCTTTCGATCACCGGCGCGCCCGACAGGAGTTTCGCGACCCGTGCGCCGTCGAGCGTTGCCGACATCACCAGCAGACGCAGATCCGGCCGCAGCGCGCCTTGTACATCGAGGGCGAGAGCGAGACCGAAATCGCCGTCGAGCGAGCGCTCGTGGAATTCGTCGAAAATGACGGCCGAAACGCCGGGCAGCTCAGGCTCGTCCAGAATCATGCGCGCAAGCACGCCCTCGGTGACGACCAGGATTTTCGTCCGCGCCGAGGTGCGGTTTTCCATACGCATGGCATAGCCCACCGTGGCGCCGGGCTCTTCCCCCAGTAATTCGGCCATGCGGCGCGCCGCGGCGCGGGCGGCAAGCCGGCGCGGTTCGAGCAATACGATCTTGCCCGCGCCCAGCCAGGGCGCATCGAGCAGCGCCAGCGGCACCAGCGTGGTCTTGCCGGCACCGGGCGGTGCCACCAGCACGGCGCTGTTGCCAAAGCCGAGCGTCTCGCTCAGCTCCGGCAGCACGGCGGATACCGGAAGCTCCGGCAAGGGTCTGGTCGTCATTGCGATCGCATATCAGCGGTCGCGGGCGCCGTGCAACTCGTGAAAGTCGCGCCGGTCAAAGCCGGGCTCGCGCAAACGGATTCCAACGCACCGTACCCAGCCGCGCTTCCTCGCGCACCAAGCAGCAGGCGAACAGCGTCGAGAAGAAGCCAATCTCGAACACCGTGAATTGGCCGCCCAGGCTCTTGATAACGGCATCGCTGCCCGAATAGCTTGCATAGGCGATCGGGGCGAGCAGGATTCCGTTCGGTACGTTTTTCATTTCCGGGGAGAGAAAGTTGAAAATACTGGCGCTCGGTGCGCATGCGGACGACATCGAGATCTTCATGTTCGGTACGATGGCCGCCTATGCCGCGCAAGGCGCGGAACTCAGTTTTGCCGTAGCCACCGATGGTGCCAGGGGCGGCAAGAGCGATCCCGCTGTCCTGGCTCGTGTCCGCCGTGAGGAAGCGATGGCCGCGGCCGCGCTGCTGGGGGCGGCGGTGCGCTTCCTCGATTTTCCCGACGGCGGGCTGGTGGCCGACGCCGCGCTGATCGATGCGCTGAAAACACTGATCGGCGAAATCGGGCCGGATCTTGTGATCACGCACGCGCCCAACGACTATCACGCCGACCATCGCGCGCTGTCGGACGGCGTGCGCATCGCTGCGTCGTTCGACGTCCCCGTGCTGCATGCCGACACGATGGGCGGCACCGGGTTCTCGCCGACCCACTATGTCGATGTTTCCTCTCATGCCGATATCAAGGCCAGGGCGATCCGCATGCATCAGTCGCAGGACCCCGATCGCTTCGTCGATATCGCGCTGACGCAGAACCTTTTTCGCTCGGGCCAATGCAATGGCGCGCAAGGCTCGCTGGCCGAAGCCTTCCGCTTCGAGCCGACGTTTCCATTCGGCGACATCCGCGCGCTGCTGCCGCCGGCGCCGCCGATCCGGACGGTGATGGTGAGCACCAAGCGGGTCGACTGACGTTTCGGACGCGTCCACAATCCGCGCTCATCCGACCGGGCCTTCGGCGCTTTTCCCAACGTTTTCAGAGACCGGCTTCAGCATGTTGCGGCGCAGCAACGAATTCGCTTGCCTTGTTTAGTAAAAATTGCATCACTAAACAAATTACTAAACATCCGCGGCGCAACGATGCCGCCATGTTTGGGCCTCTGAGGAGAGAGGTTGAGGTTCTTGAGACCGCCATCCGGGCGTGTTTCACAAATGGGAGGAAGGCATGAAATCGAGATTGAAACTGGCGTTGGGACTGACCTCGGCGATCGCAGCGTCGACAGCCGTCTCGAACGCCGCGCACGCTGAAGACCTGACGCTGTGCTGGGCCGCCTGGGACCCGGCCAACGCGCTTGTCGAACTGTCCAAGGATTTCACCAAGGAAACCGGCATCGGCATGAAATTCGAATTCGTGCCGTGGACCAACTATGCCGACCGTTTCCTCAATGAGCTGAACTCACACGGCAAGCTCTGCGACCTGATCATCGGCGACAGCCAGTGGATCGGCGGCGCGGCCGAGAACGGCCACTACGTCAAGCTGAACGAATTCTTCGACAAGGAGAAGATCAGCATGGACGACTTCGTGCCGGCGACCGTCGTCGGCTATTCGGAATGGCCGAAGAACACGCCCAATTACTGGGCGCTGCCGGCCATGGGCGACGTTGTCGGCTGGACCTACCGCAAGGATTGGTTCTCCAAGCCCGAGCTGCAGAAGGAGTTCAAGGAGAAGTATGGCTGGGACCTCGGCCCGCCTACGACCTTCGACCAGTTGAAGCAGATCGCCGAATTCTTCCAGAAGCGGCAGGTCGACGGCAAGACAGTCTATGGCGCCTCGATCTACACCGAGCGCGGTAC